>NZ_PNJW01000035.1 GCF_013822155.1 Flavobacterium sp. | reverse complement strand
TTGAATAAAGCTATTATTTCTTCATTGAGCAATTTAGGTTATTATTACATGGAAACCGAAAAAGACTTTAAAAAAGCCTTAGCAATCTATGATAAATTATTACTTGATTACAAAAAAGAATTCAGCACTCTTGATTTTGTGGATATATATCTAAATTTAGTGTATGCCTATGAACAGCAAAAAGATTATAAAAGAGCCAATTATTACAATACTTTGCACCAAGAATACAAAGAAAAATTATACAATGAAAAAATAAACGATAAAGTTCGGGAAATTGAAACAAAATATGAGATTGACAAAGTTGAAAATGAATTCAAAGAAAAATCTAGACACTTAGTTGAAAACGAAAATAGAAACAAAAAAATAATTTTCATTTTCGTGGCTCTGTTTGGATTTAGTTTGGTGCTATTTTACTTTTTCTACCAAAATTTACAACTCAAGCAACGGAATAAAATTAAAGAACTCGACAGCGAAATTCAAGAAAATATTATCAATGCATCCATCGATGGACAAGAACTGGAACGCAAAAAATTAGCCGAAGTGCTTCACGACAACATTAGTGCGTTACTTTCTTCGGCGAGTTTGCACTTATCGGCATTTTTAGTTGGCCAGGATAATCACCAACCGGAAGAAATTCTAAAGGCTAGGTCGTTACTCAAAGAAGCTCATGACAAAGTTCGCGATTTATCCCATGAATTAGTGCCGCCGGTATTAGCCAAGCTCGGATTATACCATGCTATTCAGGATTTGTGTGAAAAGAATTCCAATTCTATTATCTATTTTACCTTTAACTATTATGGCTCTAATGAAAAACGCTATAACGAAGAGTTTGAAATTAAAGTTTATTTTATCATCACTGAGCTGATTAACAACATCTTAAAACACAGCAAAGCGACCATAGGAAATATTACTTTAGAAGAACGGAACAACCAACTTATTATTAATATTGAGGACAACGGAAATGGATTTGACAGTACTAAAACACAAGCTGATGGTTTTGGCCTTACCCAAATTAAAGCTCGTGTAAAAAGTTTAAAAGGCAGAATTACAATCAGTTCTAAAATTGATACCGGAACATTGATTTATATCAAACTACAAATCCCACAACGTTAGATTTTCTTTTCCATTTCGATAATTTCCAAGTCTTTGATTTGAGCTCCGTCGATGACAAAACGCAACATCGTTCTTACTTGATGAAACCCACTTATACCCGCAGCACCCGGATTCATGTGTAATAAATTCAACGATTTATCAAATTGAACTTTTAAAATATGCGAATGACCACAGATGAATAATTTTGGAGGATTGCTTTGAAGTTCACTTCGGATTGCCTGATTGTATTTACCGGGATAACCTCCAATGTGAGTGATTAATACGTCTACCTCTTCACTCCAAAACCGGTTGTTCAACGGAAATTCCATTCGGGCTTTATCATCATCAATGTTGCCAAAAACTGCCCGTAGTGGTTTTAGCTTTTTGATTTCATCTGTAACGGTTAAATTACCAATGTCGCCGGCATGCCAAACCTCATCGGCTAAACGAACATACTTTAGTATCTTTTCATCGAGGAAACTGTGGGTGTCTGATAAAAGCAGAATCTTTTTCAATTTTGTATTTTTGCAATAATGGAACGAAGATACAAAGTGAAAAGTAATCCATTCCCTTTTGGTTCTAAAATCTTAACTCCATTTTTACTTGTCACCGCAAGTTTAACTTAAAATTATACCGTTTGTAAATTTGTCACAAATTCAATTCAATTATCTTTGCTACCGGAATTATGAGGTATTTTATCAAATTAGCATACAACGGCACAAATTACCACGGTTGGCAATCGCAACCTAATGCTTCTTCTGTTCAGGAAACATTAGAAAAAGCACTTTCATTATTGTTAAAAAGCAAAATTGAAATTGTTGGTGCCGGAAGAACCGATACGGGTGTTCATGCGAAAGAAATGTATGCTCATTTTGACTATCCTGAGCCTCTTGATGCTGCTTTTTGGATTACAAAACTGAATTCTTATTTGCCAAAGGATATCGTTATCTATGCTATTCTTCCTGTTGCTGATGAAGCTCATGCCCGTTTTGATGCCACCAGCAGAACCTATCAGTATCACATCAATACATTTAAGGATGCTTTTTCGTTTGAACAAAGTTGGTACCATCATTATCCTTTGGATCTTGCTAAAATGAATGAGGCAGCCCTTATTTTAATGGAATATACAGATTTTGAATGTTTTTCTAAAGCGAATACCGATGTGTTTACATTTAATTGTAAAATAACACAGGCTTTTTGGCAACAAAACGGAAATCAAGTAGTGTTCACCATCACGGCTGACCGTTTTTTACGGAATATGGTTCGAGCCATCGTTGGCACCATGATAAATATTGGACAAGAGAAGATAGCCGTAGCTCATTTGAGAAAAATAATTGAAAGCAAAAACCGAAATGAAGCCGGATTTTCGGTGCCGGCACATGGATTATATTTAACCCACATTGTTTACCCCTATTTACACGAATGAAAGCCTTCGATACTAAATTATTCAAACGGATTTTGTTCTATACCAAACCCTATCAATGGCGGTTTAATGGTGTAGTTATTTGGGCTATATCACTTTCAATCTTCGCGGCTCTTCGCCCCTATTTGTTGAAGGAAACTGTGGATAATTACATTAAAACAAACGATGGGCAAGGCTTGTTATTTTACATAGTGTTGATGGGAATCATCCTGTTGATGGAGGTTTTATCGCAATTTTACTTTGTTTATTGGGCGAACTGGCTGGGTCAGGATATCGTGAAAGACATTCGGATTAAGCTTTTTGACCACATGCTTCGTTTTAAAATGAAATATTATGACAATTCCCCCGTGGGCCAACTGGTTACTCGGTCTGTTTCGGATATTGAGGCGATTGCCCGTATCTTCAGTCAAGGATTGTTTATGATTATCAGTGATTTGATGAAGATGGTTGTTGTTTTGATTTTCATGTTCTTCATGAACTGGAAGCTAACCTGGATTGTGATTTTAGCCATGCCTATTTTACTTTATGCAACCCGTATTTTTCAATTGAAGATGAAGGTTGCTTTTGAAGAAGTTAGAACTCAGGTGGCCAACCTCAATACTTTTGTGCAGGAACGCGTGACAGGAATGAAGATTGTTCAACTTTTTACTCGTGAAGATATCGAATTTGAGAAGTTTAAAGTGATAAACGACAAACACAACAAAGCTTGGATCAAAACGGTTTGGTATAACTCCATCTTCTTCCCTATTGCGGATATCATTTCGTCGTTTACGTTAGGTTTTATTGTATGGTATGGCGGAATTGGCATTATTGGCGGTGACTCTGTAACAACTTTTGGTGATTTATTTGCTTATACGATGTTGATTACAATGCTTTTTAATCCCTTGCGACAAATTGCGGATAAGTTTAATGAGTTACAGATGGGAATGATTGCGGCCAATCGGGTGTTTGCCATTCTTGACATTGAAGACCAAGTACAACATAACGGAACCGTTATTGCTCCTCATTTCAAAGGAGAATTATCGTTTAAAGATGTTCATTTTGGCTATATTGAAGGAGAAGATGTAATTAAAGGTATCAATTTAGAAGTTAATCCCGGCGAGACCATTGCCATAGTTGGTTCAACCGGAGCAGGAAAATCGACGATAATTAATTTATTGAATCGATTTTATGAAATTAAGCAAGGTACAATCAGTATAGACGGGCAAGATATCAAATCGTTTGAACTGGAAAGTCTGCGAAAACAGATTGCCGTGGTGCTGCAAGATGTTTTTTTGTTTGCTGATACGATATTGAATAATATTACTTTGGATAATCCGATGATTACGAGGAAATTGGTGATTGAAGCTGCACAAAAAATAGGCGTTCATGACTTCATTATGAGTTTACCGAACGGTTATGATTATAATGTAAAGGAACGGGGAGTGATGTTATCATCAGGACAGCGGCAGTTGATTGCTTTTTTACGGGCTTATGTGAGCAATCCGAGTATACTGATTTTAGATGAAGCTACATCGTCTATCGATACCTATTCTGAGGAATTAATTCAAGCGGCAACATTGAAAATAACCAAAGGAAGAACTTCGATTGTTATTGCTCACCGTTTAGCCACTGTGATAAATGCAGATAAAATCATTGTGATGGACAAAGGTCGCATAGTTGAACAAGGAAAACACGCAGAACTACTTCAAAAAGCAGATGGGTTTTATAAAAACTTGTATGATTCACAATTTGTAGTAGAGGTTTAGATGTTGTTGGTAATAGGTTGCAAGTTGTAAGTTCAACCTTTAACCAAAAATCCCCTTCGAAACTTTCTAAAAAGAGATTAAATCCTTAATTTCGCATTCTATAATTACGAAAATTCAAAATACGATGAAATACGACATTATTGTTTTAGGTAGCGGTCCCGGAGGTTATGTAACAGCCATACGAGCTTCGCAATTAGGCTTTAAAGTAGCCGTGGTAGAGAAAGAGAATCTTGGTGGAGTTTGTTTGAACTGGGGTTGTATTCCTACGAAAGCCCTCTTAAAGTCGGCACAAGTTTTTGAATACCTTAAACATGCTTCTGATTATGGCTTGTCGGTTTCGTCTTTTGATAAAGATTTTGGGGCTGTAATTGCCCGTAGTCGCGGTGTGGCTGACGGCATGAGCAAAGGGGTTCAGTTTTTAATGAAAAAGAACAAAATTGATGTGATTGAAGGCTATGGTACTTTGAAACCAGGCAAGAAAATGGACGTTAAAGCCGCCGATGGAAAAGTAACAGAATACAGTGCTGATTATATCATTATTGCCACGGGTGCCCGTTCACGGGAGTTGCCAAATTTGCCACAAGATGGTAAAAAAGTAATTGGTTACCGTCAAGCGATGACCTTGCCGCAACAACCTAAAAAGATGATTGTGGTAGGTTCAGGAGCGATTGGAGTTGAATTTGCAAGCTTTTATAATTCGATGGGAACGGAAGTAACAATCATTGAGTTTCTTCCCAATGTAGTTCCTGTGGAAGATGAAGATATTTCAAAACAATTTGAACGTTCGTTAAAAAAAGCCGGTATTACGGTGATGACTAATTCTTCAGTAGAACGAATTGATACGAGCGGAAATGGTGTGAAGGCTTTTGTTAAAACAGCCAAAGGAGAAGAGGTTATTGAAGCTGATATTTTATTATCGGCGGTAGGAATAAAAACAAATATTGAAAACATTGGTTTAGAGGCCGTAGGTATTGCGGTGGATAGAGATAAAATACTAGTTAATGATTTTTATCAAACTAATATTCCCGGGTATTATGCAATTGGTGATGTTACTCCCGGACAAGCGTTGGCTCACGTTGCATCTGCAGAAGGGATATTGTGTGTAGAGAAAATTAAAGGACTTCATGTGGAACCTTTGGATTATGGCAATGTACCGGGCTGTACGTATGCAACACCCGAAATTGCATCTGTTGGTTTAACTGAAAAGCAAGCAAAAGATAAAGGATTTGAATTGAAAATCGGTAAATTTCCCTTTTCAGCATCAGGAAAAGCGAAAGCATCAGGAACTCCTGATGGTTTTGTCAAGGTAATCTTTGATGCCAAATACGGCGAATGGTTAGGATGCCACATGATTGGTGCCGGTGTAACCGACATGATTGCTGAGGCAGTGGTTGCCCGAAAATTAGAAACTACAGGGCATGAAATTTTGAAAGCCATCCACCCGCACCCAACAATGAGTGAGGCAGTAATGGAAGCTGTGGCAGACGCTTATGGAGAAGTGATTCACTTATAAATAAAACAAACTCTTATTAAAAGCTGTCTTGAAAAAGGCAGCTTTTTTTTTATCTAATTCGCGTATAATCCACTCGTTTAAAATACGCTTTTAGACGCTTTGTTGGCTTAAAAACCACTCTGTTTCCTTTGATATACGATTTGCCCCAGAACAATCCGTTTAGGCTAACGAGTTACTCATGCTGATTCTTTTGATAATGTTTCCAACATTTCTTCGTCTTGATGAACAGCACAGGGATAAAAATTTGTTTACGGATGTGTTGCCAAACTTATTGTTTTGCTACCTTTTTAATTTGTATAGCCATCTTTACTATATTAACATTATGGATATGCAAATAAAATGGTGCTTAGGCACAAAATAATTCGAAGTAATTTGTTGAATTAATTTAATTTTTAATGGGAAAGGGCTTGGGGTATTGTTAATTTGAGAATTATTGCTGAAATCAGGCTGGAAAGAGTGGTTGATTCCTGTTTTTAATTAAAATTTATTAAATTTGGTTAAAAATATTCCTACCATGCAACAAGAAAAAGATTATCTAAAAAAACAAATTGACCAACTTGGTATCGTGTTGCGAAAAGTGCTTTCGGACTTATTGGGAATAAAACAACAAGGTGTGCAGCAAGATATTATTGAAACGACCAATAAGGCATTGAAGAGCGAAATTGACTTAGATTTGAATGAGTTCATTGCTCTTCCCGATGATAGTTTTATCGATACACTTGTTCGCAAAAAAGGTTTTAATAATGAAAACCTCGATTATTTTACAGATATTCTTATTTCTGTTGCAGAACGCTTTCCTGACGATGAAGCAATGAAAAAAAGTTTGTATCAAAAGTGTCTGCTCATTTATACTTTTCAAGAAAAATCAGCTTCTACTTACTCTTTTGGCCGACAAATGAAAACAGACCGATTGAAAAAGTTGTTATAAACAAATTTTTAAGTTACTTTGGTACTATAATTATAAAACATCAAAACGGTTTTGATTAATCTCAACGTTATACAAGAAATTTTATTTTTACTACCTGAAGTAATTGAAGAACACCATCTTAAATTAATTTCTTTCAGGGTAAGAAAGGAAGTTTTTGTTACTTATAACTATGAACAATCTCAAGTTTGCCTAAAACTTTCACCGGCTGAGCAACGTAATTTTCATTCTAAACACGAGCTATCGTTTTATCCGGTTCCGAACAGTTGGGGTCGCCAAGGATGGACTCATATAATGTTGGATATAGTGGATAAACAAGTTTTAAAGGAGGCAATTTTCAGTGCTTACAGTGCAAATGCCCCTAAAGAGTTGTTAGAACAAATCAGACCAGAGGACAAAGAATAGACTAGGTTGAGAATGATAAAAATAAAAATCCCGAAGTGTTGGCTTCGGGATTTTCGCTTTGAATAAAAACTATATAATAAAAAAACTTACTTTCTACTTATTGTTTAATCACTTTGATTGTTTTGCTTGCATTTGCAGAGCTCGTTTTTACAAAATATACTCCACTGCTTAAAGAAGATAAATCAATTTTAGTGATTGTATTTATTGCTTTTTCAGTCAAAATTTGTTGACCGCTTACGTTGTATACTTGCACGTTGCTGATTAGTTCTTTTGAAGAAATATTCAGTATGTCTTTCACCGGGTTTGGATAAACGCTTACAGTATTGTTAAGAGCAACCTCATTGACCCCTAAGCCATCAGGCAGTTGCAAACGGAAGGTAAATGTATCACCCCATTCACCAACGGTAGGATCATAACCCCACCCTACTATGTATTTTCCATTTTCAGATATATTGTTAGGAATATAAACAGGACTATTACCCATGGTGTACCCTAAGGTTTCCGTGATATAGTTGTTTAAGTTTTGTAAACCCTCTGTAGGAGTCCAAATAAATGGAACTTGAGGATCCCAAAAACCATTGTCAAACCATCCGATTACTACACTACCATCGTTGTTGATGGCAGAAACTCTTCCTGCACCACCAAGGGTTCCTAAATTAATAACACCGGTAGCTTCACTCCAAATCCAAGGTTCGTCAGCATTTGCATAGTCACCATATCCTCCAATCCAGTTACCGTCTCCGGAAACGGCAGAACATTCACCAATTTGATTGTACTCATCTGTTGGGTCTCCAGCAGGGTCGATTAAAATATACTCGTTCGGGAAATAACCACCTTCAGGATTTTTACGCCATACAGCCGACTTCCAAGGTCCATTAAAATCTTGGTAACCAACCACAACTGAAGCATCGTTATTTACGGCATTTGCTCTGGAACTTCTATTTATAGAGGCATGTAAACTTCCTAAATCCATTAAACCTTCCGTTGCAGACCATGCCACTGCATGAGCATAAGGCGATGTTCCGTTACCGTTAGAAGGATTTGCCCAAGAATTTCCTACTACGGTTAAACCGTCACCGGAAATGTTGAATCCACCACTGGTTGTTCCGTCCACTTGAAAACCAAGACTTCCTAAATCAGTCCATTGATCATTTTCAACGCTATATCTCGCCATTTGAGCAACTGGCGTGGAAGAAATTAAGGATTTTTTATAAAAATTTCCTTGCGAACCACACACTTGAATACTTGTCGGAGTTACTGCAATTTCGTATAAAGCAGGGTCACCATTAAAAATAGCCTGATTTCCCCATGTCCACGTTGAACCTGCATCAAAAGATTCGAAAATCACATCAGGTGTTCCTACTAAAATAAGATGATCATTATTTTCCCATGCAATGTCTCTCCAAAGTACACCATCAGTTACACCAGGTACAATCGGCGAAGAAGTCCAAGTTGCTCCACCATCAGTAGTTTTAATTATATTCGTTTCAGCTGTTGCAATTCCTATCATCGAATTAAAAAATCTTATTCCTAAAAGCAATGCATTTGAATCAGCATAAACTGTTGTCCAAGTAGCCCCAAAATCAATTGATTTTTGAATATCCCCTCCATTAGTTACCAGGAAGTATATTCCATCACCAACATAATCAATTTTATAAGGAATGGCAGCTAACCCGCTAGCGGCCGTCCAAGTTTGACCACCATCAGCCGTTAGATAAACAGCAGCTCCATCTTCTAACTGTGCACCAACAACTCCATTTAAATCATCAGCAAATTCGATGGCCGTGTACTTATATACATTGTCAGTTCCGCCAGGATTTAATTCTGTCCAATCCCAGCCTGCATTTTCAGTTTTAGCGAAGTAGTGATTAAAACCACCCACATATCCCGTTCCAAAAGTTGGAAAACTCATGGCTTCCAAACCTCTTTGTTGGTCATCAACCCACATGGCTCCCCATGTTTGTCCGCCGTTTGTAGTTCGTAAAACAATGCCGTTACCGTTATAAGTTAGTGATTGTCCCACTGCATAGCCGAATAAATCTTGAGACTCCGGGAATTCAATACCTCTAAAAATATAATTGTAATCGGTTAGAATGTTTCGTTGCCAATCTGTCGATATAGGCATATCAATCATATTGGTTCCGGAAAGAAAGTTGCCATCATTTGAAAACTCTGCTGAACCTCCAACGCCATTACCTGGAGCTACTCCACCGATGTATTGTGTTGTATTTGCATCTGGATTCCAAATAATATAAGGACCGGTTTGCGATTCATATCCGGAAACTGTCCCTATGTTTGAAACTCCGGTAGTTTCAAAAAATGATTCTTTAACCAAAAACTGGCCAAATAAATTAGTTGCATTTAAAGAAAATGCAAAAAAAGCAAATAAAGTAATTTTTCTCATGTTGTTTATTTTTTGACAAGGCTAAAATATTGCTTTACACAATATAAAAAAAAAGAAGTCTTTTAAAATTCATGAATTTTGAAAGTAAAAATAACTTTTAAAATATTGAATTATAATTATTTACAACAAAAACAGTTCGTATTTAAAACGGTCGTCAGGAAGACTGTTTTTCCATGTTAAATTTATCTGTTTTGAGTTTTTTATACTTCTTTTTATAGCTGAAATATTCAAAAAAGCAGAGGCCTATCAGTAAAACTATTAAACTGATAAGCGGAATTCTATAATATAAAGCAGAGGCTTTTTGCTGTTCGATTTTAATCGAAGCTTCTTTATCATCCTGAACAATTAATTGGTTAATTGTTTTTGTTTCCGCATCGTGTGTTTTATTTTTAATTTCATTGTATTTCAAGACATACTTATGATACAATTCATGGTTGTTCACGGCGAGGTAATTGTCGGCTAACCCTTTGTAGATTCCTTCATTTAGAACAAGGTCTCCCACCTTTTCAGCAATTTTTAAAGCATCAGTCAGCTGTTTAATGGCCAGCGAATAATTTCCTTCACTAGTATGTACTTCTGCCAAACCTTTATAGGCAAATGCTTCCAGACTATTGGCTTCAATTTTTTTTGAAAAATCAATCGCTTGGTTAAAACTGATTTTCGCAGAATCTATTTGATTGGAAGCAATGAAGCAATTTCCTTTGTTATATGAAATGATACTCAAATTAGCATTCATAAGAGGTGCTTTGAGGTTTCTTTTGAAATAATAGAGTGATTTATTGAAATAATTCTGAGCAATATCACAGCTCATTTGTTCTCTGTAAATAAAGCCTCTTCCGGCATAATTAAATCCGATTAATTTATCGAAATTCTCTTTCTGTTTAGAATCCGTAGCAATTTGCAGGGCTTTATCGAGATAAAGAAGGGCATTATCATACATTTTTAACTGTTGGTACTGAAGCCCGATTCTATTGTAGACTCTAACTTTAAACGCATCATCATTAATTTGAGGAAGCACATTTAATGCTTTTGTGGCATATGAAAGTGACTTTTCATAATTGCGTTTAGAAGAATATGCTGTTGAAATTAGCAATAGTGCTTCGATTTCAAATTCGTCAGTACACTCTTTAGCATTGAGTATTTTTATACCTATATTGATGGCTTTATTAGGGTTTTCATAGAGTTCAAAATTGCCAACATTCAATAAACTGTCAATGCTTGTTTGAGCAAGACATGGTTGAACCATCGCTGTTGTAAAAAACAACACTAAACCAAGTTTTATTGAGATAGCTATTTTCATTTATTTAGGCAGCACTGCTTTTATTGTTTTCATTTCTGTCTTTCATTAAAAATTGAATAAAAACATTGGGTTTAATTCCGGTAGAGTTTTTAAATACGGTTGAAAAGCTACTGTGAGATGAAAAGCCACATTCATCAGCTAAATAACTTACTTTATAATTCAAATACATCGGATTGGTTTTGAGTTTTGAAACGATGTAATTGATTCTCAATTCATTAATATAGACATTGAAATTTTTTCCTTTATATTTATTAATTACTTCCGAGAGGTATTTTGTGTTGGTATCCAATTGTGAGGCTAAAAGAGCTAACGACATGTCTTTGTTTAAAAACTTTTCTCCTGTTTCAAACTTGGTTAATTTTGTTAGCAGAAGCTCTTCGATTTCCTTTGGTTTAGGAATACTCTTTAACAATACTCTTTCATTGGTTTCTATTTTAGTTTCAGAATTATGGATAAGTTTTAAATAGCTGATAATGTCAGTCATGTATTGAATTCTGGTTGCAAAAAGCCATTTCATAAAGAGCCATCCCAATAGCAAAACTGAGGCAATAGAGGCTAAAATCCAATTTATATTGTTTTGGATGGATTTCGCTTTGTCTATTTTTTCTTCATTTACTTTGTGCAATTGCTCTATTACATAATTTGTAGCTAAGGTCAATTCTGTAGAAACATTACTGCCAGCAGTCATTGCTTTTTGATTGAATTCTCGGTATTTAATTATATTATCCGTGACTAAATAGTTTTCGGATAGCTTTTTATATATAGATTCTTGAAAATAATCATTTGAAAACAACTTCCCTTTCTCAATAGCCAGGTTTAATTGTTCAATTGCATTTTGATACTCTTTTTTAGCAAAGAAATAGTTGCTGAAATGCAAGGCCGTAATCATTTCCCAGTAGTTCCCTACATTATTTTCTTTGTTGTTATCGATACTTTTTTGAAAATAAACCAAGGCGGAATCAAATTTTGATTGGCTAAGGTATTCCGTGGCAAGTTGAGTTTGAATCGTTCCTTTAGATAAAAAAGAATAGTTAAATTCATTAGTAAGATTACTATCCGTCCTTTTATGTTTATTATCAGGAGTGTTGAAATATAAATATGTTTTTACTCTTTCCGTTAATTTTTTATCTTTTTGAGCTACCTTTTTGGCATTCTCAATTTGTTGATTAGCCACTTCATAAAGTCCTAAAAAATTATATATTTCTGAGGAAAACAAAAGAGATTCAATATAAATATCTTTTTCAGAGGATTGTTCTGCCTGTTGATTTGCTAAAAGGATATTTTCAGCTGCAAGCATAAATTTTCCGGAAGTGAAATAGCTTTTAGAAAGTAATAAATAGGCTTGAGCTAATTCATTTGGTGTGGTTGAATTATGAACAATATGGTTCGTGATTTTTAAACATTGTTCCGGATTTCTGAACAAAGCTTCTTCCGATTTTTGAAAAAGAACACCTACTTCTTCATTTTTTTGAGAAAATAAAAAAGTAATATTACTAAAAAAAAGCAGTAAAAAGAGAAGTTTTTTATGCATTCCCATTAATATTATACACAAAAATAATTTATTTTGGTTTATAAAACAGTTAATGAGGGAGGCAATCATCAGGAAAACAAAAAAACGAACAAATCTTGTGAATAATGTTTAATTCATCACTCTTGAAAAATCATAACTGAATTGCTTCTTTTTTGGCAATTTCAAATTCGTCAATAATGATCTCGATGATTTCTTTTACGGGTTTGATTTCGTGAATCAGTCCGGCAATTTGACCGATTTCCAGTTCCCCTTCGACGAGGTCGCCTTCAAACATGCCACGTTTAGCTCTGGCTCTTCCTAATAGTTGTTTGAGTTCTTCGGTTGAAGGACATTTGGTATATAATTCCTGTATGTCTTGGTAGAATTTGTTTTTGATTAAACGTACGGGAGCCAATTCTTTTAATGTTACTTGGGTATCACCTTCTTTCGTTTCGAGAATAGTTTGTTTAAAATCAGTATGGGCCGAACTTTCTGTGGAAGCAGCAAAACGACTTCCTATTTGAACGCCGTCTGCTCCAAGAATCATTACGGCGAGCATGCCACGACCGGTGGCAATTCCGCCGGCGGCAATAAGTGGAATTTGAATTTGTTCTTTCACCATTGGAATCAAAGTCAACGTAGTGGTTTCTTCCCGTCCGTTGTGCCCTCCGGCTTCAAAGCCTTCGGCAACTACAGCATCTACCCCAGCCTCTTGGGCTTTCAAGGCAAACTTAGAACTACTGACCACATGAACAACAGTGATTCCTTTTTCTTTTAAAAAAGAAGTCCACGTTTTTGGGTTTCCGGCTGAAGTGAAGACTATTTTTACACCTTCTTCGACAATAATCTCCATGATTTCCTCGATGTTGGGATACAACATAGGTACATTTACTCCAAAAGGTTTTGAGGTTACTTTTTTACATTTTTGGATGTGTTCCCGCAGTACTTCCGGATACATGGAACCCGCTCCGATGAGTCCGAGTCCACCGGCATTACTGACAGCACTTGCTAATTTGTATCCGCTATTCCAAATCATTCCGCCTTGAATGATTGGGTATTGTATGTTGAAAAGTTGAGTAATTTTGTTCATATTAACTCTGTGCCGGTCTCGTTTTACTTTTTGATTAGTTTACCGCTGAAGGTATTGTTTCCTGCTGTGATTTGATAAAAATAAATTCCGGAAGCCACCTCAGTCACATCGATTGTTTGATGACCTGAAACCGAAAATGTTTTTATTTTTTGACCCAGCATTGAAAATAATTCCATTTGAGCCTTTTCAAACTTGTTAGCTAAGACAATTGAAATTTCATCTTGAAACGGATTTGGGTAGACCACAAAAGGAGTAGTTTCAAAATCGTTTACGGCTAAAGCATTAATTAAGGCCGCATTGAAATTCGGAATTCCATACCCTAATTGAGCAGTTGGATTTTGGTAAAGATGAGCAGATTCTTTGACCAATTGAATAAGTTCTGCATTGGTTTTAGTTGGTAATGCTTGCCATAAACAGGCTACCATTCCGGCTGTAATTGGTCCGGAGAAAGAAGTTCCGTTTGCATTAGCTATCGATCCATTTGACGTTGCAACCGTAGAAGAAACTCCTTGAGCGTCTACATCGGGTTTTACTCGTCCATCCGAAGAAGGACCGATAGAACTAAACGAAGCATAAACTCCGGAGGCATTCACGGCACCAACGGTTAAGGTATTAATTGCATCTGCAGGTGTAGAAATATATAGCCATGAACTGTTGCCTGAATTTCCGGCGGAGGAAACACAAATCATTCCTCGTGAAAAAGCTAAATCAGCACCCCGAGCAATGAAAGTGGTAATTCCATTCATGTCGGCATACGAATAATTATAAGCCGGATTATCAAAAGTAGAATAGCCCAAAGACGTGTTGATTACATCAACGCCTAAACTGTCTGCTAATTCTGCAGCTTCCACCCAAAGGGATTCTTCCAAGGGGTTTTCATAGGTGTTGGCTTCGGTTTTAAATAAATAGTAGGCTGCATCTGGAGCGGTACCTACTAACTCAGCTTCTTTATATCCTCCCATGGTGGAAAGCACCATAGTTCCGTGAGTTCCACCGTCATAAACATCTTCATCACGGTCGACAAAATCATAACCGCCTAAAATGAGGTTATTGTCCCGTAAACGTTGAAAAGGTTGTGTAGTGTTTACACCCGGAAAACCATTATCCATTACCGCTATTATTTTACCGTTACCGGTAAAATTTTGTTGGTGAAGTAAATCGCCTCCTAACATTTGAACTTGATTAAATGAACCTCCGTAAGAAAAATCAACCTGAATGTCGAGGTTTTTAGTTACTGTTGCCTCTTTATTGGTGCTAGCCATGCGTCCACTTTGATTCAAGGTTGGATTAGCAAACTGAATTGAACTAACAAACGGTAGAGAACTTAATGCTTCAATTGCTCCTTGAGTGCCTCTTATGTGCAAACAATTCATCCACTTGGATTGGGCCATAATTGTGATGCCGGGTTGAGCAGCAATTTGTGTTTTATAGGATTCTGCAATGGGAACATCCAACAAATCCAATGCAATGTTTTGGGTAGTTCTTCTGTCTAAGGCTCGTTGAGAAAGCATTTCCAAGGGGTTTTGCAAAAAGAAATCGGCATCTGGTTTATTGGTAAAATAAACCCAAGCATCTTCTTGCGAAATCGCGGAAAAAGAGCAAAACAATAATAATAAAAAGTAGCTTTTTTTCATAGCTTGTTGATTATAAGTGTACCAATTTACGAAATTACTCCGGAACCAACTAATTCATCTTTTATATACCAAGCGGCAAATTGTCCGGCAGTGATGGCCGATTGAGGTTCTTCAAATTCCATATAAAGTCCACTGTCAAATTGATAAATAGTTGCTTTTTGAAGAGCTTGACGGTACCTGATTCGTGCTAAAACTTCCATTTTTTCGCCGTTTTTTAATCGTAAATCCTCGCGAACCCAATGGATTTCATTTGGTTCAATTTTTAATGCTTTTCGGAATAAACCAGGATGGTTGTGTGCTTGTCCGGTATAGATTGTATTTGATTCTACATCGGTAGCGATGATAAATAATCCTTCTTTGGTTCCTCCCACGTTTAAGCCTTTCCGTTGGCCAATTGTGAAATAATGAGCTCCTTGGTGTTTTCCCACTACTTTACCCATGGTAGGCAAATAATGTAATGGCTCTGCTTCAAATTCAAGTTGGTCTTCTGCATCAGCGAAGGTGGGTTGTTCCAGCTTATATATGGAGTCATTTACATCTATTTCGATGATATTTCCTTCTTTAGGTTTCAATTGTTGTTGCAGGAAATCCGGTAAACGTACTTTTCCGATGAAACATAACCCTTGCGAATCTTTTTTCTCTGCGGTAATTAAATCAAGCTGAGCTGCAATTTCACGAACCTGTGGTTTTGTCAGTTCGCCAATTGGAAATAATGATTTAGCCAATTGTTCTTGAGACAATTGACATAAAAAGTAAGATTGATCTTTGTTATCGTCTACTCCGGCAAGCAATTGATAGATTTCTTTTCCGTCTTTTTCAATTATAGCTTTACGGCAGTAATGACCTGTTGCAACAAAATCAGCCCCTAAAGAGAGGGCGATTTTCATGAACACATCAAATTTAATTTCTCGATTACAAAGCACATCGGGATTTGGTGTACGACCATTTTCATATTCTTTGAACATATAGTCTACAATACGTTCTTTATATTCTTCGCTTAAATCAACGGTTTGAAAAGGTATACCGAGTTTCTCGGCAACCAAAAGAGCATCGTTAGAATCTTCCAACCAAGGACATTCATTAGAAATGGTCACGGAATCATCGTGCCAGTTTTTCATAAACAAACCGATGACTTCATAGCCTTGTTCTTTCAACAAATAGGCTGCTACACTGGAATCTACTCCGCCGGATAAACCAACTATAACTCTTTTCATACACATTAAAATAGAAGGCAAAGGTATTATTTACACTTATATTTTTTTAATTCTTTAACTTTTCTTTGGTTTGAGGGTTTTTACTTTTTGGTCTGGCTCGTTTATGTTCGCTTCGGTTTTCTGTTTTTACCAATTTTCCTTTTTCATAAAATTTCCATTTTCCAACGGATTTGCCATTTTTATATTGACCTGTTGAATATTTATCGCCGGCAGCTTCTCTAAAAATTGCGGGCCCGTCATATTCATTGTTTTTATAATTTGATTCTTCTAACACCACCCCATTCTCAGCTACTTTTTTATAAGGTCCTTCTTTTAAACCTTCTTTGTAATTTGATTCTTCAGCCAAAAGACCGGTGTTATAAAATACTTTTTTAGTACCGTGAAGTTTTCCCTTTTTATAGTTTTCTACATTCATAATCGTATCCGATTTTAAATGGTAAAATTTCCATTCGCCTTCGTATACTTTATTGACTAACTTTCCTTCGCTTACCTTAAATTTTCCATTGTAAAAAATGGTATAGCAAGACCCATCATTTGCAGTAAAATCACGAGTTGCAATGATTTTTTTTACTTTTGTGTTGTCATAAAAATTAAAAACACCTATTTCTTTTCCATGCTCAAACTGACCTTCGTATTTTGTGTACTTTGTGTCTTCATATACTCCTTTCCAAGGTCCGTGTTTGTTGCCTTTTTCATCCAATTGATTGAACTTTTCCTGAGCAAAAATTGTTGAGCTGATAAAAAAGATAATCATAACTATTTTTTTTGAAAACCGAATAACCATAGAATTAGTGTTTTTTTCTTTATTGTAAAACTAAACAAGTTCAAAAATAGTATATCAGAAGCTATATTATGATTGAAAATTCATAAATTTGAAGATATACCATTTACTACTCAAAGCTATGAAAAATTTTCTTCTTGTTCTATTTTGCTTTTTGTCCATTCTAATTTATGGCCAAGTAACCTTGAGAATTACATCTATTCCCGGAAATACTCCTGCCGGTGCTACTATTTATTTAGCAGGAAATATTAACTCTTGGAATCCTAGTGATAGTAATTCAATTATGCAACCGGACGGATTTGGAGCCTATCAACTCATCATTCCAGAGGGTAACGGAACGGTAGAGTTTAAGTTTACAAGGGGAAGTTGGTCTACCGTTGAAGGAAATGCAAGCGGAGGGTATCTGCCAAACAGAACTTTTTCCTTCATAGGTTCTCCACAAACTATAACGCTGTTTATTCAATCTTGGGAAGACCTAACCGGAGGAAACAATAGTACTGCCGCTTCAAATGTACAGATTTTGAGTCCAAACTTTTATATACCTCAATTGGATCGCAATAGAAGAATTTGGTTATATCTACCCCCTGATTATTTTTCATCAACCAAAAATTATCCGGTTTTATATATGAAAGACGGACAAAACCTATTTGACAACCTCACTTCATTCTCAGGCGAATGGCAAGTAGATGAAACATTAAACACCTTATTTGAACAAGGTGATTTTGGAGCTATCGTAGTTGGTATAGATAATGGAGGCAATGAACGTTTAAATGAATATTCACCTTGGGTTAACCCTGCCTATGGTGGTGGTCAAGGTGATGAATACATGCAATTTATAGCTGAAACATTGAAACCCTATATCGACGAAAATTTCAGGACACGGCCTGAACCGGAAATGAATGCTCTAATTGGAAGCTCGATGGGAGCATTCATTTCCACCTATGGTGCCTGTGAATTTCCTAATTCATTTAGAAAAATTGGTTCATTCAGTCCAGCATATTGGTTCGCTATGCCAGAACTGAACAACTATCTTAGCAGCACTCCAAATTTATTGAACCACCGTATCTATTTTGTAGCCGGACAAAATGAATCCTCATCCATGGTTCAAAACATTACAACTATAAGAACAACAATGCAAAATAATGGTCTGTCATCAGCTAACACCCTTACAAAGATTGATGCTTATGGCACCCATTCTGAAAACTATTGGCGTGGTGAATTTGGTGCAGCTTACCAATGGTTGTTTATGAATGAAAATTTGTCAATTGAAACACAGCAACTCAAAAAACCTGTTATCCTTCAAATTTTAAGCGGAAAAATATGGGTAGAAGGAATTGAGGAGAACACTTCGTTTGATTTTTATACAATGACAGGACAAAAAATTGCATCCATAAACATCATTAATGGAATAAACATATTACCGGATACCCTAAAAAAAGGTATTTATATTTTAAAGGCAAAGGAAATGGCTTTGAAAATTGTTGTCAATTAGCTACAATTTCACAATATTGTTTATTAAATTTTTGTTAAAGTTAAACAAAATATTCATTTTTATTTTTTTGTAAAAATCTTTCAAAATACCTGTAAAATAGAACTTATTGGTGTCTTTGAAAGATTTTTTTTGTCGCTATTCACTATTTTTTGTTTTATTTTTTTAAACATAAGTTAAACAATATTAAAAAATATTTTATATGTTTGTACCGAACAATTAAATCAATAAATATGAAAAAGTTTCAAAAATTTGCAATGATTGCCTTTTTGGCGATTGGAATGGTAGCTTGTAGCGATGACGATTCGACTCCTGCACCTCAAACTATTACGGATATTGCAGCAGCAAATCCAGATTTCAGTACTTTAGTTACAGCTTTAGAAAGAACAGGTCTTGATGCTGTGTTAGACGGAACAGGAGAATACACCGTATTTGCTCCAACTAATGCTGCCTTTACAACTTTTTTGAGTGGTGCAAACGTTAATGACGTACCAGTACCAGTTTTGACTCAAATTTTGTTAAATCATGTTGTGAGTGGTAAAGTATTATCAACACAATTATCTACTGGGTACATTCAAACTTTAGCTACATACAATGGAGTGGCAAATGGAAGCAATTTAGAAATGTATGTAAGCACAGCAAATGGAGTTCGCTTAAATGGAGTATCATCAGTTTCTTCAGCAGACATTTCAGCTTCAAACGGAGTTATTCATGTGGTTGATGCTGTAATTGGATTGCCAACAATTGTAACTTTTGCAACTGCAGATCCAAACTTCAGTGATTTAGTAGGTGCTTTGACATCAGCAGGTCAACCTGATTTTGTATCAATTTTATCCGGTGCAGGGCCATTTACAGTATTTGCACCCTCAAATGCTGCGTTTGATGCTTTAGATGCTGAACTTCCTGGTGTTGTAGGAACATTAACAACAGAACAATTAACTTCTGTGTTAACTTATCATGTTGCCAATGGTAATGTATTATCTTCATCGCTAACTAATGGTCAAGAAATCACAACTTTAGAATCAGGTCTTTTAGAAGTTAGTTTGGCCGGTGGTGCTAAGTTAATTGACGAAGCAGGAAGAACTACAAATATTGTTGCAGTAGATGTACAAGCAGCGAATGGTGTTATTCACGTTTTAGGTAATGTACTTATACCTTCTTTTGACTAAATAAAATTTGCTATGAAAAAGAAAAGCTCCGAAATTATTCGGAGCTTTTTTTTGTACTTTACTTTTTCAATTTCTTTTGTTTTTATATTTCTTTCATAATTTTCTGCATTTTACGTTGGAAACGATTCATGATTTTCTGTTTTATTATATTTTCTTGAATTTGAACGTGAATTTTCATTTCATCAATAACGCAGTTTTAAATCACTAACTTGATTTGAAAATATTTTATTGCTAGTTTTAACTCGTTACTTTTATTGAACGATTTTTAATAATGTGCATAAAGCCAATATGAAAAGGAATATAGAACGGAACTAGAAGACTTCATGTAAAAAATACTTAGTCAAGCAGAGTTTAACGATTTGCTTAAACTAACGATAAGAAAAATTAAATATCCCTAACGGGTAAATGCAAATTAATGTAAAAAAGAAAAGCTCCAAATAATTTCGGAGCTTTTCTTTGTACTTTACTTTTTCAAATTCTTTTGTTTTTCTGCTTCTTCCATCATTTCCTGCATTTTTCGTTGAAAACGATTCATAGTTTTCGGCTTTGTTTTATTTTCTTGAATTTGAGCATGAATTTTATTTTCATCAATAATGTAGTTTTTAATCACTAACATAATTCCAATGGTAATGGCATTCGATACAAAATAATACAAACTCAAACCGGAAGCGAAATTATTAAAGAAAAACAACATCATTAGAGGTGAAATATAAATCATGATTTTCATGATTTTACCCATATCCGGCATACCCTCTTGTGGTGGAGCACTCATCGCCTGATCTCCTGTTGTCATTTTCATATAAAAGAAAATAGCAATGGAAGCCAAAATTGGAAACAAACTCACGTGATTTCCATAAAAAGGAATGTAAAACGGTAAATTAATAACCGAATCGAACGAGGATAAGTCATTTGCCCACAAGAAACTTTTTTGTCTCAAATCTATTGCTGATGGAAAGAAACTGAACAAAGCATAAAACACCGGAATTTGCATCACCGCCGGTAAACAACCTGCCATCGGATTAACACCCGCTTTAGAATACAATTTCATTGTTTCCTGTTGCTTTTTCATCGGGTCTTTCGCAAATTTTGTTGTCAATTCTTGAATTTCCGGACGCAATACTTTCATTTTAGCTTGAGAAAGATAGGATTTATATGTAAAAGGCGACATGACTATACGAACAATAATTGTTAATACAATAATGGCAATTCCAAAAGGTAAAAATCCAATCAGAAAATCAAACGTAGGTATAAAAATATAACGGTTTATCCATCCGAACATTCCCCATCCTAATGGCACAATTTCATCTAAATTCTTATCATAAGCATTTAAAATATGATAATCAGCCGGACCATAATACCAATTCATATTATAGTTTACTTCCCCATTTTTAAAGGCTAATGGAACAGTAGCTTTGAATTGTTTGGTGAATAAAGTATCTTTTTCTTCGTCTTTTACTAAATTTTCAGAAACAACCACTGCTTTTTCAAAAGCTGTATCAGTCATCAAAACCGAAGTAAAAAAATGTTGTTTAAAAGCAATATAGGTAACATCAACCGGATCATCTGATTTTGATTCTCCTTGACCTAAATAATCATCTTTACCTCCTTCATATTCAAAAATAAGTTCAGTATAACGGTTTTCATACGATACACTTTTCTCATTTCGGTAAGTTTTGATACTCCAATCTAAATTCAATGGATTAGAGGTATTTAAAACTGTATTCAAACCTTGAGAACGTATAGCAAAATCAAGCATATATTCGTTTGGTTTCAACACATAACGATACTCCAAATATTGTGTATTCCCGGCTTTCAATCGAAGTGTTAATACTTGATTAGTTCCTTCTTTGGTTAAAACCGGTTCAAAAAATAAGTCTTTCGTATTTAAAGTGCGGTTATCATTGGTTTTTAATTCAATATTAAAATTGGCATTTCCGTCTTTAATAAGTTGAACTTTTTTACCGGAATCTTTCGTGAATTGCTCAAACTGTTTTATTTCCGCTTCAACGATATACCCACCTTTGTTGGCAATTTTTAAACGAACTAATTCATTTTCAATAGTTGTAAAAGCAGCTTTTGCAGAGGGAAGTGTAGCAGAATAAGCAAAAGAACCTAAACTGCTTTTTAACTGAGCCACCTGAACAGAATCAGAAACCGGTTTTTGAGTTTCAGGTTCAGTGTTAGAAACTACTTTTGTTGGTGTTGGATTTGCCTTGGCTTCTACTTGTTCCTGTTGAGCTTTTTTAACTTGTGCTGCAGCTTCTTTTTGTTGGCTGTTGTACATTACCCAAATTAGGATTACGAATATTAATCCGAAGCCAATGATGGAGTTAACGTCTAATTTTTTTTCTTCCATTTAAATTAATTGTTTCTAGTTCAATGTTTCAAATTAGTTTGAAACTGCTTTATGCTTAACCGCAGCTTCTACAAATCCAACAAAAATTGGATGAGGGTTTGCTACTGTACTTTTATATTCCGGATGGTATTGAACGCCAATAAAAAACGGATGGTTTTCGATTTCAACAATCTCAACTAAACCGGTTTCCGGATTGATACCACTTGCTTTTAATCCTGCATTTTCTAACTGATCACGATAACCACTATTGTATTCATAACGATGACGATGACGTTCTGCTATTTGGCTTTTGCCATAAATTTTGTGAGCCAATGAATTAGGTTCCAAGTTGCATTTCCAACTTCCTAATCGCATCGTTCCACCTTTATCAGTAATCGTTTTTTGTTCTTCCATCAAATCTATCACCGGATGTGAGGTTTGAGAATTCATTTCGGTTGAATTGGCATCAGTATATCCCAAAACCGTTCGAGCATATTCTATTACAGCCATCTGCATTCCTAAACAAATTCCGAAAAACGGAACATTATTCTCACGAACGTAACGAACTGTTTCTATTTTCCCCTCAATTCCACGTTCACCAAATCCGGGAGCTACTAAAATACCATCAAAATCTTTCAATTTTTCTGCCACATTTGTTTTATCAATATGCTCAGAATGAACGCTCACAATATTCACTTTCGTTTCATTTGCTGCCCCAGCATGAATAAAGGCTTCTAAAATTGATTTATACGAATCCTGTAACTCTACATATTTACCAACTAAACCAATATTTACAGTATGTTTTGGATTTTTTAATTTAAACAAAAAATCATTCCATTGCTTTAAATCTGGTGCTGCTTTTTCAGGCAAATTAAGCTTTTTCAACGCTACTTTATCCAAACCTTCTTCTAGCATCAAATTTGGAACATCATAAATGGTTGAGGCATCAATTGATTGAATAACTGCTTCTCGTTTAACATTGCAAAATAGAGCTAATTTTTGACGTAACTCATCTGATAATTCATGTTCAGTTCGACAAACCAAAATATCGGCTTGTATACCACTTTCCATCAATGTTTTAACAGAATGTTGCGTTGGTTTTGTTTTCAATTCACCGGCTGCCGCTAAATACGGTATTAAGGTTAAATGAATAACAATTGCATTTTCATGACCTAATTCCCATAACAATTGACGGACTGATTCAATATAAGGCAATGATTCAATATCACCCACAGTTCCACCAATTTCAGTAATTACAATGTCAAAATCGCCAGAATTGCCCAGCAATTGCATGCGTTCTTTAATTTCGTTGGTAATATGCGGTACAACTTGTACGGTCTTACCTAAAAACTCACCTCTTCGCTCCTTTTCAATCACAGAAAGATAAACTCTTCCGGTAGTTACATTATTTGCTTGTGATGTCGGTACGTTTAAAAAACGTTCGTAATGACCTAAATCCAAATCGGTTTCTGCTCCATCATCAGTAACATAACATTCTCCGTGTTCATAGGGATTTAACGTTCCCGGGTCTACATTGATGTAAGGGTCAAACTTTTGAATTGTCGTTCGATATCCTCTTGCCTGCAGCAATTTTGCCAACGAAGCCGCAATAATTCCTTTTCCCAAGGAAGAAGTCACGCCGCCGGTAACAAAAATATACTTTGTTTGATTCATTGTGTTGTTGTTTGTAGTTGTAGTTGTGTGTGTAAATCGAAATCGTTTACCTCAATTTAAAACGGGGCAAAAATACGATTATAATTTATCAAATTGAAAATTAATCGCAGTGAAAAATAAATTTTTAAAAGATAAAACGCAAAGTCAAACTATGGTTTTGGAAATTTTTTACGAATGGTTCGAACAAGTTCTTCTAATCCATTCAATTTGAGCTCATAAATCAATTGCAGTTGTTCTCCTAATGTTCCTTTTGGAAAACCTTTTGTGTGATACCATACCACATAATATTCAGGAAGGTCTATCAAATAATAACCTTCATACTTACCGAAAGGCATTTTAGTATGGGCTAATTTGATAAGAATTTTTTGTTGGTCGTCCATCAATGATGTATGTTGCCAGTTGTTGGTTAATAGGATGTCAGCCTTCTATTAATAGACAACAGATAATTATTTCCAATTAAAGGTAATTTCTTTTTCTATGTCAGGATGTAAACTCAATAGAACGGGACAAGTCATGGCAGCTCTTTCTAAAATGATTTTTGTTTTATCATCAGGAGCAATTGTCATGTTAAAAACAACTTCAATTTTGGCGATTTTTCTTGGTTCTGCTTGCATAATCTTTGTTACTTCGGCCGTAGAACCCGATAAATCAACGTTTAAATCTTTTGATTTTATTCCCATGATAGAAATCATACAAGTAGCTAATGAGTTGGCTACTAAATCAGTTGGCGAAAAAGCTTCTCCTTTACCGTGATTATCTTTAGGAGCATCTGATAAAATTTCTGTTCCCGATTGAAGATGAATGGAAGTTGTTCGTAATTCTCCTATATATGTTACTTTAGAAGTCATTATTCTGCTGTTTTTACGGTTAAATCTTCGTCGTAATACATTATGTAAACGCCTTTGTTTGTGTAACCCGATGCTAATTTTTTCTCATAATCAAATTTATTTTCAACCCCTTCCGTAGCCGTATTTTGAATGGTTTGTTCAAAACTTTCGGCTTGAGATAAACGCAACATTGTATCAAAAACTACATCAAAACCACGAATGGCATATTGATTTGGATTTACATTATTAATTTTTTTATAATTACTCGCAAAACGAATCGATTCAGGCGTTTCCTGGTATTTTGTTAAGGATGGAAAAATGATTTTTTGTTTTACAATTTTTTGGAATACTTCGTCTGATTCAAAAGTACTATTAATATCCAGCACAACCAATTCTACATTGAAACCATTAGTTCGAGCTGTATTGCATTGAGATATAGCACTAAATATCATTCCGGTGCTTGCTGTTTCTAAAATAAAATAGTTTGTTTTATTGCTTACCAATCTAGGCGTAATACTATCAGCTATGACTGTGCCGTTTTCATTAAGTGGAGCAATAAAAACATCGCGGTGACTGACTTCAATATATTGTTTTGAAGCCAATTTCTTTTTATCAATCAATGCAATCATATTTCCATTTTTTGCCCTTATGAAATCAAACATGGTATTTTTTACCAAATCACCAGGAGGCATGGATTGGAATAAATTTGAATATGATTTTGAAGTTTCTCTTAATGGAGAAATAACCGGCACGTTACTCGCGTTTAAAAGTTCGGCGGTTTGTTCTACATATTGTGGGTAGAATGGTCCAATGACTGCATCGGCATTTTCCAAGTTATTACTTCGGATAATTGATGAAATAGCCGAAGAACTTTTTGTTTCCTTAGAATCGATTATTTTCACATTGAAATTTAATCCTAATCGTTTTACCGAATCAATAGCCATCAAAGCCCCTGAATAAAAGTCTAATGTCATATTCAAAAAACCATCTCGTTTCAATCGATCCTGAGTGGACAATGTCGTATCACTTTCAATTGTCGAAATATTAAAAGGAAGTAATAATACCAATTCTTTCCTTCCTGAATTAGAAATTGACTTGGTTAAATCTTTAATTTCATTATTTTCTCCACTGTTCAAAGAAACATTAGCAGGAACTTTTATGACCATGCCTTCTCTTACGCCTTCTTTTAATTCAGGATTTAAAACGATTAATTCCTCCTGACTCATTCTAAACATTTTAGATAATCCAAATAGTGTTTCTTTTGGTTTAACTTCATATGTTAGGTAATTAACTGCTTTTGGTTTGGGTTCTACTTTAGTTCCATTATCATTTTTAGTAATTTTTCCGTTACCAATAATTAACTGTTGACCAATAGATAACCCACTTTTGACAGCCGGGTTCAACGTTTCTAAAATTTCTACCGTTGTATTATATTGTTTAGCTATGCTGTAAAGCGTTTCTTTAGGTTGTACCTCATGATAAAGAACTTGTTTCTGATTAATTTCAGCTACTGGGGCTTTTGCTTTTTGAGGTTTCAGTTGAATTAGTTGACCTATTTTTAATCCTTCTTTGACTTCAGGGTTTAATTTCTCTATCTCTTCCACAGACATATTATATTGCTTAGCAATTCCGAAAAGAGTTTCTTTCGGTTGCACTTCATGCGTTTTTGCGGAAGTTGTTTGATTTGTTACCAATAAAGTAGAAGGAATCAACAAGATGGCATTTTCTTGAATACCGTTTTGTGCATCAGGATTTAAACGATAAATGTCGTACGGAGTAACTTTATATTTTTGAGCAATTTGTGTAATCGTTTCCCCTTTTTGAACCGTATGTTTTTTAAAATTTGTCGGTTGTGCAAAAAGTGAATTTATGGCACACAAAAAAATAAAAGTAATTTTAAATACTGAATTCATAGATGTAGGTTCTGCTTTTTTAAACGCAGTTAATTGACTTTAATTGTTAAAACCTGACCGGCCTGTAAACCATTTTTTAATGCCTTTTCATTTTGATTGATGATATCATTAACCGTTACATTATATTTTTTTGCTAAACTGTATAACGTTTCTTTTGGAGCTACTTTATGTGTAATTATTTCACCTGATTTATATTTATTTTGTTCAATCGGTGCTTTTTCTTGTTTAGAAACAACTTCAACAGCTTTTTCTTTATTACCAACAATTGTGCCATCCGGAATTTTTAATTTTTGACCGGCTTGCAAACTGTTTTTCATTAAAATGGTATTGTTGTTTTTAATTTCATCTACCGTTACATTATACATTTTAGACAATCCATATAATGTTTCCCCTTTTTGAACAGTATGATAACCTCGATTGGTGACTTTTGCAGAAATAGGAACAACTGCAATTGGCTGTTCAGTTGACTTTACCGGTATAATTTCGGCAGAAACAGATTCAGGTTTTGCTTCATAATTTTCTGTGCTAATTTCAATTTCAGATGGTTTTTGAGGTGCATAAAATTGTAAAACCATGTCTTCTTTTATTCCATCAATAGCAAAACGATTGGCCCTGTAAATTTCTGCGGGGTCAACACCATACTTTTTAGAAATGTCTAAAACTGTTTCTCCGGGTGCAACTTTGTGATTAATTGCATTCATTCCGGGTTTAATAGCGGTTTGTGAAAAAGTGATTTGGGAGGCTAGCAAGAACATTGCAAAAAACAAAAACTTCTTCATTTTTAAATAACTTAAATTATTCCCACTCAATTGTTGCCGGTGGTTTTGAACTGATATCATAGACCACCCGATTAACGCCTTTTACTCTATTTATAATTTCATTTGAAATTTTCATTAAGAAATCATAAGGCAAATGTACCCAATCTGCAGTCATTCCATCAGTCGACTCAACGGCTCTTAGAGCAACTACTTTTTCATAAGTACGTTCATCACCCATTACCCCTACACTATTCACAGGAAGCAATATGGCTCCGGCTTGCCACACTTTATCATAAAGGCCGTGGGATTTTAAACCTTCGATAAAAATGGCATCAACTTCCTGCAATATACGAACTTTTTCTTTTGTGATATCACCTAAAATTCTGATAGATAATCCTGGCCCTGGGAAAGGGTGTCTTCCCAATAATTCGGGATCAATTCCTAGTGTTGCTCCTACTCTACGTACTTCATCTTTGAACAACATTCGTAATGGCTCAACAATTTTAAGCTTCATAAAATCCGGTAAACCGCCTACATTATGATGCGATTTAATTGTTGCTGAAGGTCCTTTTACGGAAACTGATTCAATAACATCAGGATAAATAGTGCCTTGAGCAAGCCATTTCACCTCTTCAATTCGATGAGCTTCATCATCAAAAACTTCTATAAAAACACGACCAATGGTTTTTCTTTTCAATTCAGGTTCTTCGATTCCTTCTAATTGGTCTAAAAAGCGGTCGGCAGCATCTACTCCTTTTACGTTTAAGCCCATTCCTTTATATTGGTCTAATACATTTTGGAATTCGTTTTTTCTTAACAAACCGTTATTCACAAAAATACAATAGAGATTTTTCCCAATGGCTTTGTGCAATAAAACTGCGGCCACAGTAGAATCTACTCCCCCTGAAAGACCTAAAACAACTTTGTCGTCTTTTATTTTTTCCTGTAATTCGGCTACAATTTCTTCAACAAATGCATTCGGAGTGAAATTTTGAGGAACTTCTGCAATTCTGACCAAGAAATTTTCTAACATTTGCTTTCCATCTGACGAATGATAAACTTCCGGATGAAACTGAATCGCATAGGTTTTTTCACCCTCTATTCGATAAGCCGCATTTTCAACATCTTTAGTGCTTGCCAAACGAACGCCGTTAGTTGGTAATTTTTTGATGGTATCGCTGTGACTCATCCAAACTTGACTATTCAGAGCAACTTCTTCAAAAAAGGGGTCGTGATCATCTACAAAACTCAAGTTAGCTCTGCCATATTCACGAATATTCGAAGGAGCTACTTCACCTCCATCAAAATGAGCTAAATATTGTGCACCGTAACAAACGGCTAATAATGGCATTTTACCACGAATTTGGGACAAATCAGGATGGGGTGCATCTTCAGCTCTAACTGAAAAAGGGCTTCCCGAAAGAATAGTTGCTTTAAAACTGGATAAGTCTTCAGGAACATGGTTGTAAGGAAAAATTTCGCAGAATATGTTTAATTCCCGAACTCTTCTCGCAATAAGTTGTGTGTATTGCGAACCGAAATCTAATATAAGTACGTTGTGTTGCATGGGCAAAAATAGGGATATTCTTGGAAAGTGAAAAACAGAAAAGAGGTTAAATTTAATAAAAATTCAACCTCTCATTGTTTTTGTATTGTGATTACTTAAATTCCGATTTCAATTTGGAAACGAACAAACCAATTATTTTTAACATCTCCGTTGAAATAGGAAAGTTCATCATACGTAACTTCTGTTTGAAGTTTAAAGGCATGTTCCCAAATATATTTAGTTAATCCTAATGTGTAGACTTTAGAATTTGGTGTAAACATATAAATATCATCATTTACTTTTTGATTCGAAAACCTGCCAATTACTTCCAGTTTATTTAAAAAAATGTAACTCAATTGATAATCCATGCCATGACCTACATAAACATAATTAAACTGAGTAGCATCATCGGGATTAACAGCAATTGGATCGTTTGAAGTTCTGTTCATATAAGCAGACATAAAAGCCCACCCATTATATTTAACCATCGCATCAACAAAAACAGATTCCATGGTTTTCTTTTCATACAATTCAGCCCCTAATTGTCCTTGTGTCAATCGGGCTTTTACATTTCTGTGAAAGACTCCGGAAAGCAATAATTTTGGTTTTTGTTCTCTAACTATGTCACCTTCAAAATTAGTTCCGTCTTTTGTAAATGCCCCTAATGGAAATAATTCAACTTTACCGGTTAAGGCAAATCCATCATCCGGGTTTTTAGTTACATTTCGACCATTACCGGTACTAACTGCTGTTTTTAAGTTATATGAAAATTTATCTTTCTTTTCATTTAAGAAAAAACCTTGCCAACCAAAATCACGGTCAATATTGAACCGGGCATTGTTTATTGATCGATCTGTTAATTCTAATGCTCCCGATGAATTGACACGCTGTCTGTTTCCAGGCAATTTAGTTTGTCCAAAAGCAACACTCCAATGTTTATTCGGTCTGTAAAACAATACCGCATCCCGAATAATATTAATATTTTCCCCGTCTTGAACAGGTCCAACATCTCCCGGAGCAAAGGACAATTGAATCGCATATAAAAATTTCGGATTTCCCACATAACCATCAAAACGCAAACGAAGGCGACGAATTTGGCCTTCAAACGCTTCTTCTCCCTCATCATCTTGCAAGTAAGTCATTCTGTTTTGCATTCTAAACCGAATGTTAAATTGAAAAATACTATCCGGTGAAGTAAGACCAAGTCCTCTACCGTAATTATAATAAGGTAACGAGGCTAATTTAATATCGTTATCTTTTGTGCTGAATTTTACATCCTGTGCGAAAGAACTCATGGATATAAAAAAAGCAATTAGTAGTAAAAATTTTTTCATAAAATATAGTTGTGTTTGTAGGACAAAAGTAATTTAATTTTTGTAATGTAAAAGTTTTGTTAAGGGATTGTTACCTTTGCAAAAAACATAAAAATGTCAAATATATATTTAGGGTATCATTTCACAGTAGAACCAAAAGAATTAGGTTGTGAAATTTTAGTTGCCGAGCTTGGCGAAAAACCTTTTGAAAGCTTTTTAGAAACAGAATTTGGCGTAACTGCCTATGTACAAAAAGACCTTTGGACTCCAACAATTTTAGACGACATCTACCTATTGACTTCACCGGAATTTACAATTTCCTACACTGTGGAAGAAATTGAGCAAGTGAATTGGAACGAGGAATGGGAAAAGAATTTTGATCCTATTGATGTGGATGGAAAATGCCACGTAAGAGCACCATTTCACCCAAAAACTGATGCTGAATTTGATATTGTAATTGAGCCTAAAATGAGTTTTGGAACCGGTCATCATGAAACAACTCACATGATGATTCAACATTTGCTGGAAACAGATTTAGTAAATAAAAAAACACTCGATATGGGTTGCGGAACTGCTATTTTAGCCATTCTAGCTGAAATGAAAGGAGCAAAACCTATTGACGCAATTGATATTGATAATTGGTGTTACTTAAACTCTATTGAAAATGCAGAGCGGAATAACTGTTCTCATGTATCCGTTTTTGAAGGAGATGCTGCCTTATTGAAGGGTAAAAAATATGATGTAATTATTGCTAATATCAATCGAAATATTCTTTTAAACGATATTCCTTTATATGCTAGTTGTTTAAATGCTAAAGGTTTATTATTTTTGAGTGGTTTTTATAATGAAGATATACCTGCCATTGACGCATGTTGTTCAAAATTTGATTTAAAATTAGAAAAAACCATTGAACGTAATAATTGGGTTAGTTTAAAATATTTGCTTTAATTAGAATTAGATAGTAGTTATATGAATACAATTGAAAAAGTAAAAGAAGAAGTATTAGTAGAAGAGCTCATTGTTATAAATAATGAGATTCTTTTGTATAATGATGATGTAAACACTTTTGATCATGTAATAGACACCTTGATTCGTGTTTGCAATCATACTAGTGAACAAGCGGAACAATGTGCCATTTTAGTTCACTACAAAGGAAAATGTACGGTTAAAACCGGGGCATTTGACGAATTAAAACCGCAATGTACCCAATTGTTAGAAGCAGGTTTAAGTGCGGAAATAATTTAATCTTTACACTTTTTGGAACAATACGGAAAAATACTTGTTATCGCTATGCCTATTTTTCTTTTACTCATCGTAATTGAAAAAATATATGGTTATTCAAAGGGTAATGATACGGCTCCACTGATGGATACTGTATCGAGTTTGAATTCCGGAATTACCAATTCAGTAAAAGATGTTTTAGGAATCAGTATTTCGATACTTTCCTATGAATGGATGGTTTCAAACCTTGCATTATTGACAATGAAAAATTCGGTCATAATTTATATTATTGCCTTTTTTGTGATTGATTTTTATGGGTATTGGACACACCGTTGGGCACATCAAATCAATATATTTTGGAATAAACATGCCATTCACCACAGTAGCGAAGAATTTAATTTATCCTGTGCTTTGCGACAATCTATTTCTTCCTTTGTCAATTTATTTACCTTTTTATTACTTCCCGCGGCCATTTTAGGAGTGCCTGCCATGGTGATTTCCATAGTTCTTCCTTTGCATTTGTTTTTGCAGTTTTGGTATCATACCAGACATATCGGGAAATTAGGAATACTGGAAAAAATAATTGTCACACCATCTCATCATCGGGTACATCATGCAATAAACAAAGAATATTTAGATAAAAATCACGGACAAATTTTTATTTTTTGGGATAAATGGTTTGGAACTTTTCAAGAAGAATTAGCCGCTGTTCCTCCGGTTTATGGAATTACAAGACCGGCACAAACTTGGAACCCAATCAAAATTAACTTTCAACACCTTTGGTTACTTTGTAAAGATGCTTGGCATGCCAAAAGTTGGAAAGACAAATTTAGAATTTGGTTTATGCCTACGGGTTGGAGACCGGAAGGATTTGAAGAAAAATATCCTATTGACAAAATTGAGAATGTTTATAATTTTGAAAAATACAATCCTACTCATTCCTTAAAATTAAGAAATTGGTCCATTATTCAACTGTTCATTACTTTGGGTTTTGTGAGTTATATGTTTGCAAATATTGCTACTATACCCTTACCAAATTTGTTTTTGTATGGTGCTTTTATTTTTCTGACAATTTATAGCACAACTGAATTAATGGACACCAATCCGAATGCGATGTTTTGGGAAGGTTTCAGAATTTTATTTGGAATTGGCATCATCATTTATTACCAAGATTGGTTCGGGCTTCTAGCAATTTCTGAATGGAGCAATTATATATTGATGATTTATTTTTTTATTTCCTTTTTCATCACGCTCTATTTTGTGAACAATGAATTTCCTGATGACTATTCGATGCAATATTCCAAATAAATGACTAAAAAAACAGCCCTTATTGTCTTTTTAATTTTTTCACTTCTTTATTTAGGACTCGTTTTAATTGAATTTGAAACTATTGCGTGGTGGTTAAAACCTTTTATAATTCCATTGCTCTCTATCTCTGTTTTTCTTTCAGGGAAAATGGAGTTTAAGCCTTTATTAATAAGTGCTTTATTTTTTTCTTGGATTGGAGATGTTGTATTATTATTTGCTAATCAAGGC
>NZ_PNJW01000034.1 GCF_013822155.1 Flavobacterium sp. | reverse complement strand
AATCGTAGTTCTTGGTTAATGATTTGTGTTTTGTCGTTTGTAACGTTACACTTTATTATCTTTATTGAAAAATTTTATATTCAATTACAAATTTTCAGACCTATAGCTATGACGCTTAATACGTTTGCCTATTTTGCTTTTTATAAATTTATATTGGTTATTGAAAAATCAACGGCTAATTAAATTTTATTTTCTTTTTATGAATGACTTTCACTTTAATAAAAATTTTAAAATCTTCACTACATTATTTGTTTTGCTGACTTTGATTTTGTCATTTGTAACTTATCAAAAATACCAATCGTTGGAATTTTATTTTAGGTTGATTTGCATTCCTTCTTTGATGGTTTTGTATTTTGTCACCTCTGAACAAAAAAACAAGTTGTATTTGTTTTCATTGGCTTGTGCAACTGTTTCAAATGTCTTTTTTCTTTCTAACGAATCCATGTTTTTAAAATATGGTTTGATAGCTTTTTTAATTTATAGAATTATTACTTTAATAATTGTAATAAAAAAATCACAGAAGCTGACCCTTTTTTCAGTAGCCATTGGTAGTATATTTTTCTTATTCCCACTCTTGTATTTTATTGTGTTGATTGAAGATTCGGTAGGGCAAAGTTTTTTTGTAGGGTTGATAAATATCGTATTAGTTTCTTTTTTAGGAGGAATGGCACTCACTAATTATTTATTGGAAAATAATTTTAAACATATTTCGCTATTGACTAGTACGTTGCTGTATACCTTTTTAGTGCTGATTTTTGTAATTCAAAAATTTTATGTGTTTATTCAAGTATTAGATCCTATGGGAATAATCGTTTTGATGGCAGCTCATTATTTTTTCTGCGTTTATTTATTATTGGCTGAAAAACAAAAAGATTCGAATCAATAAATACAATTATTTAAGTCAATAATAGCGATTTGTTTCTTTGAAGGACATTTTTTATTACGGTATATCACTATGTCAGAACATTAGACAATTATGGATTTACCTTGCGAAATTACGGTTGAGTCTGAATCGAAATAAAAGTCTATTCGTCCTAAATTAATTCCATAGCAACCTACTTGATTCACTAAAACATCTTTTCCGTCCAAATTTTTATGAATTGTTGGTTTGTCTAAGAAAGTATGGGTGTGTCCGCCGATTATCAAATCAATATCACGGGTTAGGGATGCTAATTTCACATCACTTATTTTAGAAGGTTCATCTTTATAGGCATAACCCAAATGGGACAAACAAATAATTAAATCACATTTTTCATCATGTTTGAGTTTTTTTACCGTGTCCAACGAGATTTCAACCGGATCAAGGTAAACAGTTTCTTTATACATTTTTTTGTCAACTAACCCTGCTAATTCAACTCCTAAACCAAATACGCCCACTTTAATTCCATCCTTTCGAAAGATTTTATAAGATTTTACAAAACCATTCATAACGGTATTTTCAAAGTTATAATTAGCGGAAAGAACGTCAAATTTGGCATGAGGCATTTGAGCAGCTAAACCATCAATTCCGTTGTCAAATTCATGATTTCCGATAGTGGTTGCTTCGTAACCCATTTTTGACATTAATTTGTATTCCAATTCACCTCCGTAATAATTAAAATAGGGTGTTCCCTGAAAACTATCACCGGCATCTAAAAGTAAAACATTTGGATTTTCTTGTTTGATTTTTTCAATTAAAACAGCTCTTTTTACAACACCACCCATGTTTGCATTTTTTGGATGATTAGCAGGAAATGGATCGATATGACTATGAACATCGTTCGTATGCAATATGGTTAAATGTTTGGTTTTTAGTTGTTCAAAACTAGTCAATGACAATCCTCCAAATCCCACTAAAGCAGTTCCGGCAGCTGTATTTTTTATGAATTCTCTTCTTTTCATAAACTATTTTAATTTGGATTGATAATAATTCTCGGAACAGATGAAGCTTCAACCGTGTTAACCTCTTTAAAGTAATCAATCAGTATATTTCTAATTTTATAATCTAAATCAAAGACTCCTTCATTGGTTAAAAAAAATCGCATATTATCACCTCCATTGGCTAAATAATCGGAAGTAGCTACATAATAAATAGTATTTAAATCCAGTTCTTTATCTTGAATCATGATGGATTTGACAAGAAGATTTTTGTCTAGAATTAATTTTATTCCACTTAACGGATGGGGTTTTTTCTCTTTAATAATATGGGCAACAAGTTCATGAATTTGACTTCCTTTTAAGGCAATTACCACCATATTATTTTCAAAAGGCATGACCTCAAAAGCAGTTCGGGTGGTAACATTTCCTTTAGGAATAATAGAGCGAATTCCACCATGATTTAATAAACAAAAGTCGATTGATTTATTGAAGCGTTTTGAAAAAATTTTGTTGCTTTCGGATAAACAAACATCAGCCATGAAATTTCCGATATTCGTTTGCCATTCCCCTTTGCTTTTGTCTAATGTTTCCGGACAAAAAGCTAAAACACTGTCTAAATCTTTGTTGATATGTTCTCGATAAGGTTTTATAAAGTTTTCTAATTCAGGTTGTTCAGCTGTTGGGTCAGAAACTCCAATTTGTTTGCCTTCAATTTTTACAATTTCATAGGATGTTTTGCAACCGAATAGTAGTAAAGAAAATGTTATAATTAACACAAAATGTTTCATTACAACGATATAGTTTTTTAGTTTTAGCATCGAAAAAACAACTTTAATTCAGTAATTTTGTAAACCAAGTAAAGGTACAATGTTTTTAAAATTTTTCAAGAATTTTTCCGCAAAAAGAATAGTAAAAAAAAGTTCACTCAATGTTAATTCAACTATTTCTGATAAGCCAATTGAAACAGTAGGTTTGCTGATAGACGAAACATTTTTTACAGAAAAAGATAAATTGATTCAACAATTAGTTTCAAATGGAATTGAAGTAAAAAATCTTACCGTATTGGCTTTTAAAAATAGTTATAAAAAGAAAGAAATAATAGATTATCCTCACTATAGTAAAAAAGATGTTTCATGGTTAGGGACGATAGAAAAGAAGGAGGCACTTGATTTTATAGCGAAAGATTATGATTTATTGATTAGTTATTATGATGTTAAAAAAACTCCTTTAGTGATTGTGACGCATCAGTCTAAGGCCAATTTTAAAGTTGGATTCACCTCAGTAGATAAACGTTTGAATCATTTTATGATTGAAACTCAAGTTGAAAAATATAGTGTTTTTATAGATGAACTATTTAAATATTTACGAATACTAAAAAAAATATAATATGCAATCTCTAATTGGAACGGGTGTGGCCTTGGTTACACCATTCAAAAATGATTTTTCTGTTGACACACAAGCGTTAACCCGAATAGTAAATTTTCAAATTGAAGGAGGAATAGACTACCTGGTTGTTTTAGGAACAACAGCAGAAAGTGCAACATTAAATGAGGAGGAAAAAAATTTAGTTATTGAAACCGTAATCAAAGCCAATAAAAACAGATTGCCTTTGGTTTTAGGAGTTGGAGGAAATAATACTTACAAAGTAGTCGAAGAGTTAAAAACGCGTGATTTATCACCTTTTGTGGCGGTTTTGTCGGTTTCTCCATATTATAACAAGCCAACTCAGGAAGGAATTTATCAGCATTTTAAAGCAGTTGCAGAAGCTTCTCCTATTCCTGTTATTTTATACAATGTTCCCGGAAGAACAGCAAGCAATATGGCTCCTGCTACTGTTTTTAGATTAGCTCAGGATTTTAAAAATATTGTTGCTATTAAAGAAGCAGCGGGCGATATTGTTCAAGCCATGAAATTAATCCAAAATAAACCCAATGATTTTTTGGTTATATCGGGAGATGATATGATTACCTTGCCAATGGTTTTAGCCGGAGGTGCAGGAGTTATTTCTGTAATTGGAGAAGGATTTCCAAAAGAATTCTCAACAATGGTCAGATTTGGTTTAGAAAGAAATGTGGAGGAAGCTTATCAACTTCATTATCTCGTTGCCGATGCAATTGATTTGATATTTGAGCAAGGTAATCCTGCCGGAATTAAAGAGGTTTTCAAAACACTAGGATTGTGTGAAAATACAGTAAGACTTCCTTTAGTTAATGTAAATGAAGACTTAGCAAATAGAATCCGACAAATGGTAAAAAAAGTTTTAAATTAATTTATACAAAATATAATAACCAAAAGAAACATTATGTTATCATCAAAAGTATTAGAAGCATTAAATAAGCAAATTAAAATGGAAGGTGATTCTTCTCAAGTTTATTTAGCAATGGCATCTTGGGCTGAGGTACAGGGATTTGAAGGTATTTCAACATTTATGTATAAGCAATCAGATGAAGAACGAATGCATATGTTGAAATTAATCAAATATGTAAATCAAAGAGGGGGTGAAGCTACAGTTGGTTCAACTTTAGAACCAAAATTAGATGTTACCAATTACAAAGCTTTGTTTAAACAACTGTTGGAGCATGAAATAAAAGTGTCTGAAAGTATTAATAATTTAGTTGGAATTACACTGGATGAAAGAGATTTCGCAACACATAATTTCCTTCAATGGTATGTTGCAGAGCAAATTGAGGAAGAAGCAACAGCCCGTTACATCTTGGATAAAATCAATTTAATTGGTGACGACAAAGGAGGTTTGTATCTATTTGACAACGAAATGAAAAATTTTGTGAGTCCGATGGCACCTGCAAAATAATTTATGTTAATCTAAATATAAAAGTAGCTTTAATTTAGGCTACTTTTTGTTTTTTTACACCTTTAAAAGACTATGAAAAAAATGTTTTGTAGTCTGCAATTAATAACTAAATTTGCAGTTCGATTTTTTAAGTAAGTTTTACTTTAGAATCTGCCATTAAAACCCATCTAATGAATAAATTGTATTTTATTTTCATTTTTGCTTTAATCGTCACTTCTTGTGGACCATATCAAGCTGCTATGAAAAGCGAAGATGTTGGCATTAAATATACAATGGCCGAATCAAAATATAATGAAGGAAAATATGAAAAAGCGATTCGTTTATTTGATCAAATCGCTCCCGCATACAGAGGCAAACCACAAGCCGAAAAGTTGTTTTACATGTATGCTCAAAGTTATTTTTTAACAAAGCAATATTATTTGGCCGGTTATCAATTTGAAAGTTTTGTATCTTCTTACCCAAAAAGTGAAAAAGTTGAAGAATGTGCATATTTAGGAGCTTATTGTTATTCTAAATTATCACCTGTTTATTCATTGGATCAAGTGGATACCTACAAAGCAATCGATAAAATGCAGGGTTTTATTGATAATTATCCGGAATCAGTTCTACTTGCTGAAGCTAACGTTATTGTAAAACAGTTAAGAGAAAAAATTGAAAAGAAGGCTTTTGAAAACGCAAAACAATATAACACCATTTATGATTACAAATCAGCTATCGTAGCTTTGGATAATTTTATTTCAGATTATCCGGGTACACCATTTAAAGAAGCTGCGTTGTATTATAAATTTGATTCTGCTTATTATTTAGCAATCAATAGCGTTTCAGAGAAGGTAGAAGAACGATTAAAAAGTGCAAAAGAGGCTTACGATAAATATATTAAGCATTCTAATTCATCAGAATTTAAAGAACAAGCAGATGATTTAATGAATAAACTAAATCAAAATTTACAACAATTTTCTAAATAGATACATGTCATGGATTTAAAAAAAACGAATGCTCCGGTAAACACAATTACGTATGATAAAAGAGTAATTGAAGAACCTACAGGGAATGTTTACGAAGCTATTACCATTATGGCTAAAAGAGCAAATCAAATTAATTCTGAAATTAAAAAGGAATTAATTGAAAAATTAGAAGAGTTTGCTACCTATAATGATAGTTTAGAAGAAATTTTTGAAAACAAAGAACAAATTGAAGTTTCAAAATTTTATGAAAAATTACCTAAACCACATGCGTTAGCTGTTCAAGAGTGGTTAGAGGGAAAAATTTACTACAGAGATACTACAAAATAAAACGCTATGTCAGTTTTAAAAGGGAAAAAAGTGCTACTGGGTGTAACCGGTGGAATTGCTGCCTATAAAACTGCTTCCTTAGTTCGATTATTTATAAAAGCAGGTGCCGAGGTACAAGTCATCATGACACCTGCTTCTAAAGAGTTTGTGACACCATTAACTCTTTCTACACTTTCTAAAAATCCTGTATTTTCTGAGTTTTATAATGACGAAAATGAATCGGACAATCAAAATGCTACTTGGAATAATCATGTTGAATTAGCCCTTTGGGCAGATTTGATGTTAGTAGCTCCTACAACTGCGAATACCTTAGCAAAAATGGCTAATGGGAATTGTGATAATTTATTGATGGCTACCTATTTGTCCGCAAAATGTCCGGTATATTTTGCCCCTGCAATGGATTTAGATATGTATAAGCATCCAACTACAATAGCCAATTTAAATAAATTATCGCTTTTTGGAAACATTATGATTCCTGCAGAGCATGGTGAATTAGCTAGTGGCTTATCCGGTGAAGGCAGAATGGCAGAGCCTGTAAATATTATTTCCTTTTTAGAAAATCATTTGCTTCAACAATTACCTCTAAAAGGAAAAAAAATATTAATAACTGCAGGTCCTACATACGAAGCGATAGATCCTGTGCGTTTTATAGGAAATCATTCAACAGGAAAAATGGGTTTTGATATTGCCTTTGAAGCTGTACAATTGGGTGCTGAAGTTATTTTAGTGACCGGACCAAGTCATTTTCAAAATGATAATTCAAGTATAAAGTTAATTCGCGTGACATCTTCAGATGAAATGTATGAACAATGCCATCTATTTTTTGATAAGGTTGATATTGCTATAGCAGCAGCAGCAGTGGCGGATTATAAACCAAAACAAATAGCTAAACAAAAAATAAAAAAAACTGAAGCAGCATTTTCCATTGAACTTGAAAAAACGAAAGATATTTTAGCTTCCTTAGGGAAAATTAAAACGAAACAATTTTTAGTAGGTTTTGCATTAGAAACTGAAAATGAAATTGAACATGCCAAGTTGAAGATTCAGAAAAAAAACTTAGATTTGATTGTTTTAAATTCGCTTAATGATGAAGGTGCCGGTTTTGGTAAAGCGACTAACAAAATTACATTTATTGACAAATCATTTAAAATTGAACCGATGCCATTAAAACCAAAGGAAGAAGTGGCTAAAGATATTTTAAAAAAAATAATAGGGTTATATCATGCGTAAAATAATCGTTGTTCTTGTTTTAATGCTGTTTGGATTTATTCAAGCTCAAGAACTTAATTGTGTTGTAAGTGTAAATTCTGAACGGGTTACGGCAAATACACAACAGGTATTCAAGACGTTAGAAACATCATTAAATGATTTTGTTAATAAAACAAAATGGTCTAATCAAAGTTTTGATCAAAATGAACGAATTGAATGTTCCATGTTTATTAATGTTTCAGAAGTAGATAATACCACTTTTACGGCGACTATTCAAATTCAATCTTCCAGACCTGTTTATAACTCGATATATTCATCACCAATATTTAATTATAACGATAAAGATTTCACATTCAAATATGTTGAATTTGAAAGTTTAAATTTTAATCCCAACTCATTTGACTCTAACTTAGTTTCAGTGGTTGCCTTCTACAGTTATATTATGATGGCCTTAGATGCAGATTCATTTGAACCTTTAAAAGGAACCAGGTATTTAGAGATGGCCCAAAACGTGATGAGTGTAGCTCAAACCGGTGGTTATAAAGGTTGGTCTCAAACGGATGGTTTACAAAACCGCTATTATTTAATCAGTGATTTGTTGTCCAATACGTTTAATCCAATCAGACAAGCCTATTTTGAATACCATGCGAATGGTCTTGATAAAATGGCAGATGATGTGAAATTAGGAAAAGAGAATGTGAAAGCAGCACTTTTAAATCTTTCAGCAATTCATTCAGTTAGACCAAATGCATTTTTAACCCGAGTGTTTTTTGATGCAAAATCTGATGAAATAGCCGATATTTTTTCAGATGGGCCCAGTATACAAACTACCGAATTAGTTGATAATTTAAATCGACTTTCTCCCTTAAATGCGTCTAAATGGTCAACGATAAAGTTTTAATAACTTTGTTTAAATAATCTCATTTTTACTTCTATCTTCTTCTGATTAATTGAGTACATTGCAGTTGTTTATTTGTATTCAGAATAGTTATGCTAACTTCATTATCCATAAATAATTATGCTTTAATTGACAAATTATCCATTGATTTTTCAAATGGATTTTCAACTATTACCGGTGAAACCGGAGCAGGAAAGTCAATTCTACTGGGAGCACTTGGATTAGTTTTAGGGAAAAGAGCAGACTTAACTTCACTTAAAAATAAAGAAGAGAAATGTATAATTGAAGGGCATTTTTCAATTGAAAAATATGCTTTAAAAGATTTTTTCGAACTTAACGATTTGGATTATGAAGATTTAACTATTATTCGACGTGAAATTCTTCCTTCGGGAAAATCAAGAGCTTTTGTAAATGACAGTCCCGTTAATTTGCAAACCTTGGTTGAACTCAGCGAATATTTATTGGATATTCATTCGCAACATCAAACTCGGGAATTAACCGAAGAGCAATTTCAGTTTCAAATAATTGATGCTGTCGCTTCAAATCAGAATTTATTAGTTGATTATCGTCATAAATTGAAAAATTACAAATCACTTTTGAATACCATTGAGCAACAAAAAGAATTATATGCAGAAGGTTTAAAAGAGCAAGATTATTTAGCATTTTTGTATACGGAATTGGAACAAGCTAAATTAATTGATGGTGAACAAGAAGAAATGGAAATTCAATTAGAAAAATTGAATAACGTTGAATTAATTAAAGAACAATTAGAAAAAAGTTTATTATTATCTGACAATGAACAGTTTGGAATACTTCAGCAAATAAAAGAATTTAAAATTGCCATCCAAAAAATTAGTCAATTTTCATCAGAATACGCTTTGCTTTATGAGCGTATTGAGAGTATTTCAATTGAACTGAAAGATATTGTAAATGAAGTAAATCGTTTTTCTGATTCCGTTGATAATGATCCGGAGAGATTAGCATTAATTACTCAAAAACTTCAATTAATTTACACTTTACAAAAAAAACATCAGGTTAATACCGTTGGTGAATTGCTTCAAATTCAACAAGAATTGAATGGAAAAGTGAGTTCTTTGGAAACGTTAGAAAAATCAATTTTGGAACTTGAAAATCAAATTCAGAAGGAGCAAACAATTTTGATTGATTTAGCTAAAAATATTCACCTTAACAGAAAAAACAGCCTACCAAGTTTGACAAAAATGCTTATTTCTATTTTGAGTCAGCTAGGCATGCCAAATGTGCAATTTAATATTGAGTTGACATTTTCGGACACCTTTTTTTCAAACGGAAAAGATACTATTCAGTTTTTGATTTCGACCAACAAAGGATCTGATTTTGGACTACTGAAAAAAGTAGCCTCCGGTGGTGAGATGTCTCGAATTATGTTAGCTGTTAAAGCAGTTTTAGCTCAATATTCAAGTTTGCCAACCCTAATTTTTGATGAAATTGATACCGGTGTTTCCGGTGAAATTGCTAATAAAATGGGAGATATTATGAAGGAAATGAGTAAGAATATGCAAATTTTTGCCATCACTCATTTGCCACAAATTGCTGCCAAAGGTAATTTTCATTACAAAGTTTTTAAATCTGATTTGGGAGACAAGACAAAATCTGAAATTATATTGTTAAATAATGACGAAAGAATCATCGAAATTGCTCAAATACTTTCAGGGAATTCTTTATCTGATTCAGCCATAAATCATGCAAAAGCATTGTTAAACTGATTTTTTAACTATATTTGAAACGTCATATAAATTAAAATTAAAATAGGTATGTATAATTTACTAAAAGGAAAAAGGGGAATTATATTCGGAGCATTAGATGAAAATTCAATAGCTTGGAAAACAGCAGAGCGTGTTCATGAAGAAGGTGGTACTTTTGTTCTGACCAATGCCCCAATTGCTATGCGAATGGGAACAATTAATCAACTGGCTGAAAAAACAGGTTCTCAAATTATTCCTGCAGATGCAACATCAGTTGCTGATTTGGAAAATTTAGTAGAAAAAGCAGTTGAGATTTTAGGTGGAAAATTGGATTTTGTCCTTCACTCGATAGGAATGTCTGTGAATGTTAGAAAAGGAAACCATTATACAAATCAAAATTATGAGTTTACTCATAAAGGTTGGGATGTATCCGCAGTTTCTTTTCATAAAGTAATGCAGGTTTTGTATCAAAAAGATGCCATGAATGAGTGGGGAAGTGTTGTAGCCTTGACATACATGGCTGCTCAACGTGTTTTTCCCGATTATAACGATATGGCTGATAATAAAGCTTATTTAGAATCTATCGCGAGAAGTTTTGGTTATTTCTTTGGCAAGGATAAAAAAGTTAGAGTTAATACAATTTCTCAATCGCCAACACCAACAACTGCCGGACAGGGAGTTAAAGGTTTTGACGGTTTTATTACCTATGCCGATAAAATGTCGCCACTTGGTAATGCCACTGCTTTAGATTGTGCTAATTATACGATAGCAATGTTTTCAGATTTAACCAAAAGAGTGACATTGCAAAATTTATATAACGATGGCGGATTCTCAAATATGGGTGTAAGTCAGGATGTTATGGAATATTTTACAAAAGAATAACAAAGAGTTTTATAAAAAATCATACCCACAATACAATTTTGTGGGTATTTTTTTTTATATTTAACCTTTGAATTTTAAACTTTATAAATATGAAAAAAATTACATTATTTTTATTAATGCTGTTCAGTGTTACTGCATTTGCTCAGTTTCCTGAAAGTTTTGAAACTACGGTTCCTCCTGCCGGTTGGGCCTCTTTTAGAGGTACAAATGGTTTAGGAACAGGTTTTGATTGGTCTGTAACCACTGCAGCTGTATTTGTTCAAACAGGAACACAAGCTGCTTTTGTTCGCTTTGAAGATGTGACAGGTGGTTTAGCTGAAGATTGGTTAGTATCACCATTGCATACTGTTACTGCTCCAAACACCTTGTTGACCTTTTATCAAAGACAACAATACACATTAGATTATGCAACAACGTATGATATTCGTGTGTCAACAACTTCACAAACAGATCACGCTTCATTTACAACTGTGCTTACACAAACTGAGGCTGATTTGAATCTAACAACAATGACAATTAAATCAGTTGATTTGAGTGCTTATGTTGGACAATCAATTTATATTGCCTTTGTTATGACTAATGATGATGGCGACAACTGGGCAATTGATGATGTAAATATGGAATCATCAGTAGCTGCTCCCGGTTGTGCAACATTATTGACTCCTGCCGATGGAGCTACTATTCCTGTTGGTTTAGTAAACTTTTCATGGGAAGCTCCAACTACAGGGGACGCTCCAACATCATATGATTTCTATTATGGAATTGCTCCTGATGCTGTAGATACTTTTTTAGGTAATTATACTGATACTTCTATTGATGTCAATGTTAATGATTATAGTTTTACATTCTATTGGAAGATTGTTCCAAAAAATTTAGGAGGAAGTGCAACAGGATGCCCAGTTTGGACATTTACTACTCAAGATCCTCCTGGATATTGTTTAAGTGCTCCTAACGGACAATGGCCAACAGATGCTTTTACACCAACAACTTGTGATGGTTTAACAGCAAATGTAGTAACAGCAAATGGTTATGCAGGAGAGTTTTCTGTTGTGAATGTAACTTCCGGAGAAACTTATATTTTTAGTTCGGGTACAACAGATTTTATTACATTAAGTTCGGATGAAGGTGCTACTGCGACTGCTTTTGGAACTACACCGTTAACTTGGGTTGCAGATGTAACCGGAGAAGTTAGATTCTATTCTCATGTTGATGATCAATGTGGTGACGAGGCAGTAGATAGAGTTCGTTCTATCGTTTGTGGGGTAGTAACTACTGATTCACCGGATTATGTAAACCTACAGTTTCCTTCTTCGATTGATATTACACAAGGAGGTTCAGGAACTGTTTACGGCCAAATTTATGAAGCTGGTTTAACAGATGTAGAACCTGGTTATTCCGGTCAAGCTGATGGTATTCAAGCATGGGTTGGAATCAGTCCTGTTGGAGAAAACACAAACCCATCTACTTGGACAAATTGGGTGGATGCCACTCACAATGCAGCTAGTGTCGGAAACAATGATGAATATATGGCTGAAATAGGAACGGGTTTAACACCGGGTACCTACTATTATGCAACAAGATTTAGACTTAATTCAGGAGATTATGTTTATGGAGGTATTAATGCCTCTAATGATGGTAACTTCTGGGATGGAACTACTTATTTAAGTGGTGTTTTAACTGTAAACGAACCTGTTTTTGTTGGTTGTTTGAATGACCCCAACGGTCAATACCCAGACGCTACATTTACACCTGCCTGTACTGGAATAGTTGAATCAATTAATAATCTTTGTTATGCTGGAGAATATTCAAATGTGAATTTAACCTCTGGGGTTGAGTATACTTTTAGTAGTAGTATTGCAACTGATAGAATTACAATTGGTAATGCAGATGGTTCTGTTGTTTTAGCTTATGGAGTTACACCATTAACTTGGACATCTAATGTAACTGACGTAGTGAGATTCTATTTACATACTGATAATGCTTGTGGAGATAATACTACTTTCAGATCTAGAAATGTATTTTGTGGAACGCCACCTCCTGCACCTGCAAATGATGATTGTGCAAATGCGATATCTTTAACTCCTGGTGTTGTTTTTGCAGACTATGCATTAACAACAACTAGTTTGGGTGCTACTTCAAATGTGGCTGATCCACTTCCATCTTGTGGTGCATTTGGTTTTGATACTAATGGAAAAGATGTTTGGTATTCTGTTGTTGTACCTGAAGCCGGAACAATCACAATAGAAACACAAGGTAATGAAGGTTTAGTGGATACTGCTATTGAAGCTTATTCTGGGACTTGTGGATCTTTAGTTTCTATATTGTGTAATGATGATACAACTGGTTTGTTTTCAACATTATCTTTAACCGGTTTAACAGCTGGCGAAACAATTTTAATCAGAGCTTGGGGTTATAATGGATCTCAAGGTTCATTTGTGATTTCGGCATTTGATGGTTCATTAAGTGCTCCATCATTTGATAATGCTAATTTTACATATTATCCAAACCCTGTGAAAGATGTATTGAACTTATCGTATATTTCTAACATTTCAAAAGTAGTTGTTGTTAATCTTTTAGGTCAACAAATGATTACAGCTAATGTTAATGCAACACAAGGTCAATTGGATTTATCAGCTTTAGCTTCAGGAACTTATTTAGTAAAAATAACTACCGAAGATAATCTTGAAAAAACAATCAAAGTTATCAAACAATAATTTTTAATAATTTGATTTCAAAAGCCACGCCTACCGCGTGGCTTTTGTTTTTTATGCTGTATATTTGTTAAAATTTCAACATGTATTTTTCAATTATTATCCCGGTTTATAATCGTCCGGAAGAAATAGAGGAATTACTTGATAGTCTGATTATTCAAGACTACAATAAACCATTTGAAATTGTAATCATAGAAGATGGTTCTTCAATTAGTTGTGAGAATATAATTTCTAACTATTCAGATAAACTAACCATAGCTTATTTTTTTAAAGAAAATTCGGGACCGGGAGATTCCAGAAATTTTGGTATGAAACGAGCAAGAGGAGATTATTTTATCATTTTCGATTCCGATTGCATTATTCCGACAAATTATTTATCAGAAGTAGAATTAGCTTTGAATAGTGATTATATTGATTGTTTTGGTGGACCTGATAAAGCGTTGGACAGTTTTTCTGACATTCAAAAAGCAATTAATTTCAGCATGACTTCGTTTTTAACTACCGGAGGAATACGTGGTGGTTCTGAAAAAATTGATAAGTTTCAACCTAGAAGTTTCAACATGGGAATTTCTAAAAAGGCATTTGAAGCATCGGGAGGTTTTGGAAATATTCATCCGGGGGAAGATCCTGATTTATCAATTCGATTATGGAAATTAGGATTCAATACAAAATTATTGACAAAAGCCTATGTTTATCATAAACGCAGAATAGATTGGTCTAAATTTTACAATCAAGTATTCAAATTTGGAAAAGCACGTCCAATTTTAAACAGTTGGTATCCTGAATTTAGTAAACCTACTTTTTTCTTACCAACCCTGTTTATTATTGGTTTGGATTTGGCAATCATAGTTATGTTTTTTGGTCTTTTTTATCCTATTTTATTTTATGTTTTTTATTTTTTGCTTTTGTTTTTTGTGTCTTCAATTTGTAACAAAAGTTTAAAAATAGGATCTCTTAGTTTAGTTGCAGCCTTAATTCAATTTTATGGATATGGTTTTGGTTTTTTAATTTCGTTTATTTTAATAACCATTTTAAAGAGAAATCCCAAAACTGAATTTCCGGAATTGTTTTTTAAATCAAATTAAAATGACTAAAATCATTGGTTTAACGGGAGGAATAGGAAGCGGAAAATCAACTGTGGCTAATTTATTTATGTCAAAAGGTGTTCCTGTTTATATTGCCGATACAGAAGCTAAAAAATTAATGGAAACAAAAACTATAACTAATAAAGTAGCCAAATTTTTCGGAAATGAAATACTGGTAAATTTAAAAATTGACAGGGCAAAATTGGCTAAATTAGTATTTAATAATCCTTCAAAACTTTCTGAATTAAATAACATTGTTCACCCTGAAGTGCAAAAGCATTTTCAAAATTGGTTAATGAGTAAAAAGGATTTTCCATTTGTTATTAAAGAAGCTGCCATTTTATTTGAAACCGGTGGCAATAAGCAATGTGATAAAGTTATTACGGTTGTTGCACCGCAAGAACTCCGAATTCAAAGAGTAAAGGAAAGAGATAAAGTAACTAAAGAAGATGTTTTGGAAAGAATAAATAATCAATGGACTGATGAAATGAAGATTTCAGCGAGTGATTTTGTCATTGAAAATATTGATATTGAGAACACTAAAACGAAAGTAGATCAAATTCTTAAAGTATTAAATAATTTATAATAAAAAGGTATGATGTTAATGTTTGGTTAATCTATTAACAATACAAATGTTAAAATGTTAAATTTGTAACGATGAATAGAGTGTTATTTAGACTGTTAGTGTTTTTGATGAGTATTTCACTTATCGGAATTATTTTAGTTCAGGTTTATTGGTTTAATTCTTCTTTAGAAAACAATCAAGAACAGTTTAAATTCCATGTGAAACAAGTGTTAGGGAATGTTTCGGCTAATATCCAAGAGCAGGAGATTTTATCTTTCGTTGATAAAATAAACCAGTTTAAGGACAGTACCGGAAGCGATAAAGTTGATGCGGATTTTTTAGAATTTGGCTATTATCAACGAAATTCTCAAACAAATGAAACGATAATCTATTCGAATAGTATCAATTCACAAGATTTTACTATTTCACCCTCGTTCTTTGATAAAAAATTTGACAGTATGAAAGTGAAAAGTTTTTCTGCAAAACGAAAAACTGAAATATATCATAATGGAATTGATAAATCAAATTTGCAAAATAATTTAAGACCTGATTTAAAAATTGAAAAATCAGGAAAACTTAAGGTTTTAGACAAATTATTGTATGATATCTCTTTTAATGATATTGCATTGACTTATCCTATTCAACGAAGAGTTTCCAAAGAAAAGCTTTTCGAATTATTGAAAAGACAACTCACGGAATATGGAATAAATACTCCTTTTGAATTTGGAATTTACAGTAATGGCTTAGCGACTAAAGTAAAATCGGATAAGTTTAAATTCAATAAAAATGATACGTATAGTATTCCTATTTTTACGGATAATGATGGTAGAAGTCAATACCAATTATTAGTAAGTTTTCCGGAAAAAAAGAAATTTATTTTTTCTGATTTGATAGGGATTGCAATTCTTTCATTGATTTTTACGTTAATAATTATAATTGCTTATGCCAATGCATTGAATCAATTATTTAAGCAACGTCAAATTTCCGAGATAAAAACAGATTTCATCAACAATATGACCCATGAATTCAAAACACCTATTGCAACTATAAATCTTGCCTTAGATGCCATTAAAAATCCAAAAGTCATTGATGATAAGGAGAAAGTTCATCGCTATTTACAAATGATTCGTGATGAAAATAAGCGAATGCATGCTCAAGTAGAAAATGTATTACGAATTTCAAAATTAGAGAAAAGAGAATTAGAAATTAATAAAGAAGCGATAGATATAAATGAAATAATTAGCGATGCAATCGAACATGTGAGTTTAATTGTTGAAGATAGAGAAGGTGTAATTAATACACATTTTAGTGCAACAAGAACTTCGGTTCTTTTAAATGATGTTCATTTTACCAACGTATTTGTAAATATTTTAGATAACGCCATTAAGTATTCACCTGATAAACCTAAAATTGATATTTTTACAGAAAATGTAAAAGATTTTCTGGTAGTTAAAATAAAAGATTGTGGTGCAGGAATGAGTAAAGTAGCTCAAAAACGAATTTTTGAAAAATTCTATCGAGAGCATACTGGAGATTTACATAATGTAAAAGGGCACGGATTAGGTTTGGCCTATGTCAAACGAATTGTTGAAGAACACAACGGACAAATAGCTGTTGAAAGCGAAAAAGGAAAAGGTAGTACCTTTATCATAAAATTACCATTAATAAATTAAATACCACTAAATAAATTAACTCATGGAAACAGAAAACAAAAAAATTCTTTTAGTAGAAGATGATCCAAATTTTGGAGCCATATTAAAAGATTATCTTGTGCTAAATGATTTTGATGTCGTTTTAGCCAAAAATGGGATGGAAGGATTTGAAAAATTCAAAAAAGACACTTTTGATTTGTGTATTTTGGATGTGATGATGCCTTATAAAGATGGCTATACTTTGGCAAAAGAAATCCGAGAAAAAAATAAAGAAGTGCCATTGATATTCTTGACAGCAAAGTCAATGAAAGAAGATGTTTTAAAAGGATATAAAGTTGGAGCAGATGATTATTTAAATAAACCATTTGATTCTGAAGTGTTATTGATGAAAATTAAAGCCATCATGCAACGCAAACAGTCTGAAAGTAAAACAGACAATTTAAAATTTGAATTTCAAATTGGAAAGCTACATTTGAATTCTAAGTTACGCTTCTTAACTTTTGGTAATCAAGAACCAATTAAATTGTCACCTAAAGAAAATGAATTGCTAAAAATGTTGGCTCTTCACGAAAATGATTTGATGCCAAGAGAATTGGCTTTAACAAAAATTTGGAGAGACGATAACTATTTTACTTCAAGAAGTATGGATGTTTATATTGCCAAATTAAGAAAATACCTTAAAATGGATCCGGATGTAGAAATTCTTAATATTCATGGAGAAGGTTTCCGATTAGTTATTAAAAATAAATCTATATAAATTCTTAAAGCCTCTGAAAAGAGGCTTTTTTTTTATAATTAACTTGGGTTATATTCCAAAAGAAGAGCAAAACAATATTTGTCATTTTTCATCACTGAAATGAAATTTGGAATTTCTTCCATAGATGATACTAATTCAACTTCATCATGCCAATGTAATTCTCTTAAAAAATTCATATCAAAAGAATTGATGCCATTTTTGAGTAAAATGTTTGGGTGAATACAATCCAAACACCATTCTAAATATTTTACATTATTTGCATGATTGACAATGTCTAAATCGGATAGGAGCACTGTTTTGTTTTTTATAAACCGGGTTTGTAAATTCAAGTTAATCTTGGCAAACGATTTTTTCGTCGATAGATTTTCAGGGAAAATATCAAAATGTTCAAAGGGTAAAGCTAAAGCTTCCGGTTTTCGAAATTCCGTATTTAAAACAACCCAATACGTAAGTGAACCTGCCATTTTTGTTTCTCCAACATATAATTCCAACGCTCTTACCGAACGTGATCCTTGCATGTCAACAATCCAAGTTTTTACAGTAACGACATCTCGCCATTTGGGTAATTCAATCACTTCAACACGCATTCTACTCAAAACCCACGCTTGTTGATGCAATTGCATATCACTAAAACTTAAGCCTCCCAGTTCTGCATGATATCCCGCTGTAAGTTGTAAAATATTGCATAATTCGGTGTACTTCAACTGTCCGTTTGGATAACATTGAATGAAATTTATTTCCCAGTCTTTGGTATATACAGAAGTGAAATTAGGTGAGATTGGCATGAGATTTATTTAAAATATCTATTTTATTCGATTTCAAATATAAATGAATTACTCTCTATTCCACTAAAATCAGTTAGCATTGAATAGGTGGTGAAATTACAACCAATACGATCTGGGTTATAGGAAGTAACATTGTAAAGATTTATAGTATAAATTCCTGATTCGAGTAATTTAATGCCCATTTTACTTTTAAATTGTTCGCCTTCTTTGGTCAAAATAATGTTATTCCAATTAACTTCTCCGGATTCAACAACTGTAGTATTTTCATTTAAATAAAGTTGATAATATCCATTGTAAATGGAATTTTTTCTTAAATCAATATAGTAGGAAAGTTTTTCATCCGATTCAAATAAATCAATCGAATTTCCGGTGTTAGAATTTATTTGGTTTCGATCAACGGTTGATGAAAGCCATAAAACATCTCCAACGGAATACGTTGCTTGTGGGTTTTCGATAGTAACTAAATCCGGTTTATCAAATTCAATATAATTTCCACAGGGGTCTGGTTCTGGATCACATTGAAAAGCAAATAAAAATGGGATTAAAGAAAGAAGTAAAACTATTTTTTTCATCCGTTAGGTTTTAATTAAGATGCAATACTACCAAAAAGATTGTATGAATTTTTTTATTTTATTGATTTATTAACATAACTGATAATTGTTGAATTAGCAGTTTCAAAATCAAACCATTTCACATTTTCTGTTCGTTTAAACCAGGTTAGTTGACGTTTGGCAAAACGACGGGTATTTTTTTTGATTTCTTCAATGGCAAATTCTAAACTTGATTTTTCATCCAAATAATCAAATAGTTCACGGTAGCCAACGGTTTGTAAGGCATTCAAGTTTTTGTTTGGAAAAAGTGTTTTTACTTCTTCCAATAAACCTTCCTGTAGCATTAAATCTACTCTGCGATTAATGCGTTCATACATAATTTCCCGATTGGCTTCCAATCCGATGATAATTGGAGTGAAATTTCGTGTGTTTTTTTTCTGATTTAAAAAGGAAGAATAAGGTTTGCCGGTTCCCAAACAAACTTCTACAAATCGCATCACACGTTGCGGATTTTGTAAAGTCTGGGGATTTTCTGTACTTAGTTTGTTGAAATATACAGTATCTAATTGTTGCAATTTTTGTTGTAAAAATTCCAAGCCTTTTTCTTCATAATTTTTTCTGACTTCTTCGCGAATTGACGGTGCAATATCCGGAAAATCATCAAAACCTTTCAAAACCGCATCCACATATAATCCCGAACCACCCACCATAATTTGGATTTTGTTTTTTTGAAAAAGTTCGTCTAATTTTTCTAATGCTTCCCGTTCAAAATCACCTACCGAATAATTTTCGAAAACAGATTTGTTTTGAATAAAATGATGTGGTGCTGATTTTAGTTCTTCCTCATAAGGAACAGCCGTTCCGATTTTCATTTCTTTGAAAAATTGCCGGCTGTCGCAAGAAATAATCTCGCAACCAAAATGTTTGGCAAATGCAATACTCAAAGCTGTTTTGCCTATAGCTGTTGGTCCAATAATGGTAATAAGATAGTTATTTTTCATCTAACGAATGTCCGCAGTTCTGACAATATTTAGCCTCTGATAAATGGGTTTCTGAACCACATTCAAAACAGTGTAATTTATTTGGTAAAGGTAATTTTGATGCACTGTTTTTGGCCATTTCTGCGGTGACAATTCCGGTAGGAACCGCAATAATTCCGTAACCCATAATCATAACAAGTGAGGCAATAAATTGTCCGAGTGGTGTGATGGGTGAAATATCGCCGTAACCAACAGTGGTTAAAGTAACGATGCACCAATAAATACTTGTTGGAATACTGGTAAATCCGGCTTCTGCTCCTTCAACCACATACATTATAGAACCAATTACGATGCAACTAATGAGTACGAAATACATAAAGACAAGTATTTTTCCTCGACTGGCAACAATTGACTCTTTTAAATGTACCGATTGTCCGGAAAATTGCGGATGATTCAATATTTTGAATAATCTGAGTAATCGCAAGGCCCTAATGGTGGTAAAAATACTTGTACCTGAAATAAAGAAGGAGAGATACATAGGAAGAATAGCTATTAAATCAATAATTCCATAAAAACTTAAAACATATTTTAATGGTTTATTAATGGAAATAATTCTCAATACGTATTCTATACTAAAGAAAATGGTAATCACCCATTCTAAAAAAACAAGTTGTTTGTGGTATTTCACATCAAAACCTTGAACAGTTTCGAGCATCACCAATAAAACACTTAAAAGAATAATTCCCAATAAAATCAAATCAAATAACCTTCCGGAAACCGTATTTGTTCCGTAAATGATTATATGGATTTTTTGCCTGAAAATTTCAAATGCTGATTTTACTGATTTCATGATTTTATCTGATTCTTAATAGCTAAGATAAAACTAAAATTTCACAATCTTCATCACTTTGTGTTTTCTTAAATAGCCTTGAATGATATTTCGGGTGTCTCGATTGTTTTGCATCGGTACAATGATGTTCTTAAGCACTTCAATATTGGTGATTTGGTAATTCAAATCATAAAAACAATAGCCTTTATAGATGCCATTTTCTATCATCACAGCCGAACGTTCTTGCAAACTTCTGCCACGATCAATAATCACCATATTTTCATTTTCAAATAAGTTGGAGTCAATGAATTCATGTACACGTTCGTTGTATTCCTCAGGTGTAATTTCGCCTACACAAGCTCCGTCACATTCTTTGATTTTATATTTAAAACAGGCATTTTTTGTATCATACAAACCATTGATTTTCTGACACAAGTTGTATTGATCAGTAATTTTAAACAAAGCATTTTTACCTTCTTGAACAGAAACGAAAGAAGTGATTTCTTTTTTTCGACCATCCGCTTTCTGAAGGCGTAAAGCTAAATAGCCATTTTCATCTTTCACAGCATACAAAGCCCACTGAAAAATAGTTTTACGTTGCGAACGATTGTAAATAGGTTTGTTGATTTTAATTTCTTCACTTTCTTTTAACAAGGCAATGAGTTCGCTGCCGGTTTCTTCAAAAGTCACGGCATAAACTTCTAATTGTATTTTTTTACATTTATTGGTTGTACCGGTAAAATGTTGATTGACCCGTTTTTTGATGTTTTTGCTTTTGCCGATATAGATCAAATCCCCTTTTTCATTGTGGATGTAATAGATTCCGGTTTTGGAAGGTAAGCTTTCAACAATATCCAACAATTTAGGCGACATTCCCGTTTTAATTTCAGATTTCACCATGCTTTTGACGATCTCTTTTTCGATGTCTTGTGCCAAAAGCATTTTGAATAATTTCACAGTTGCCATGGCGTCACCGCTTGCCCGATGTCTGTCAGCCATTGGAATTCCTAAAGCACGAACCAGTTTTCCTAAACTATACGATTCATGGCCCGGTAATAATTTTTTGGATAATTCAACCGTGCAAAGTGTTTGTTTGTGAAAACGAAATCCTAATCTTCGGAATTCGGTTTGCAAAATCCGATAATCAAAAGAAGCATTATGAGCCACGATAACACAATCTGCGGTCATTTCGATAATGCGTTTGGCTACTTCGTAAAATTTAGGAGCCGAACGTAACATGGCGTTGTTAATTCCCGTTAGTTTTACCACAAACGGTTGTATCGGTTTTTCCGGATTCACCAAACTGATGAATTGATCCACGACTTCATGACCATCAAATTTATAGATGGCTATTTCGGTGATTCCTTCTTCGTTGTATTGACCTCCGGTTGTTTCTATGTCTAAAATTGCGTACAAAGTAGTGTTCAGTATTCAGTTTTTAATCTATTTTCTTTTTTCTTTACTCTATTATCTCGAACCAAATATACTACTTCCAATCCGAACCATGTTACTTCCGCATTCGATAGCGAGTTGATAATCGCCACTCATTCCCATGGATAAAGTGTTCAGTTGACAGTTGACAGTTGACGTTTGACTTTGTTTGTCAAAAATAGTTTTTAAATGCAGAAACTCTCTTTTTATTTGTTCTTGATTTTCAGTAAATGTTGCCATTCCCATCAGTCCAACAATCCGAATATTTTCAAATCCTTGTTGGTCATGCTGAACTTGTTTCAGTATCTCGTCCAATTCTTGTTCATTCAAACCAAACTTGGTTTCTTCTTCTGCGATATGTATTTGCAACAAACAATCAATTTTTTTTCGCCATTTCCTGGCTAAACGATTAATCTCTTTCAGTAATTTCGAACTATCTACTCCGTGAATTAAATGCACATACGGAATCATGTATTTTATTTTATTTGACTGCACGTGTCCAATCATGTGCCATTGGATATCTTTTGGCATTTGTTGCCATTTCTCAGTCATTTCTTGGATTTTGTTTTCTCCAAAAATACGTTGACCGGCATTATACGCTTCCATTAAATCTACTACCGGTTTTGTTTTGGAAACCGCAACTAAAGTAATGTGAGGTGGGAGAGCGGATTTTATTTTAGAAAGGTTTTCTGCTATTGACATTTTTTTATTTTTATTAGAACACAGATTTAAGAAATTTTAATAATTTTCAAAATTTCTTAAATCTGTGTTCTCAAATGTTTATCTAAATTATAATTCATACACCATCAATCCACTTCTAAACTTTGGTTCGATATAGGTACTTTTCGGAGGCATAATCAAATTATTATCTGCCAACGCTTTTACTTCAGAAATATCCGAAGGATAAAGCATGAAACCGACTTCAAATTCGCCCTCATCGACCAATTCTTTTAGAGTTAAAATCGATTGCTTTCCTGGAATGTATTCAATGCGTTCGTCGTTTCTCAAATCATCAATGCCAAGTAAAGGTTGCAAAACTTTGTCATATAGAATTTGAGCATCTAAGTTTTCTAAAATGGTCGGATTATTTGTTTCTTGTTTGTAAAATAAGGCATAAAATTTTCCATCGAGATACATGCCAAATTCAAATTTGCTTTGTGGTTTCCACAATTCCTGTTCTTTGTTTTTGATGATGAAATGTTCTTCTAATTTCGATAGAAAATCGGCTGTTGAATGACCATTTAAATCGCGAATAATTCGATTGAATTCATAAATTTTCACATTGCTTTCGGCAATTAAAAAACTCATAAAATAATTTAAATTTTCGTTACCTAAATGGTGGTCTTGGTCATATAATAATTCGGCAGAAGCAGAACGGTGATGCCCATCGGCAATGTATAACTCCGGAATAGTCTCAAATTGTTTTTGCAACCATACAATTTCTTCATCACTGTCAATTTTCCAAAGCTGGTGCTTTTCTTTATTGGTTGTGGAATAATTGTAAATGGGCACACTTTTTTTCTTTTCTTCAATCCATTGGTTAATCGATGGATTATCCGGATATGTAATCAAAACGGGTTCGGTATTAAAACCGGTTTGATGTAAATAATCTTTGAATAATTCTACACGATATTGCAGCGTATCTTCGTGTTTCTTGATGACATTATTTTTATAATCTTCAATCGAAGTTCCGGCAACAATGCCTGTAAACAGATTCGTTTTCGTTTGTATTTCATAAAGAAAGAAAACAGGTTGGTCTTCTTCTATAAAAATTCCGTCGTTTTTAAAATCCTGGTATTTATGAGCGACTCCTTTAAAACGTTTATCCAAAGTGATTTTTTGAGAATGTATATACGCCGGATGAATCACATGTAAAAAGGAGTACGGATTAAAATTCAGCCATGATGCCAATTCGGCCTGACTGTAATCGTCGTAATTTCTACATGTAACCAAAGCGACTTTGTCGGGTGTTGGACGAACGGCTTTGAAAGGGATTATTTTGCTCATATTGCTTAACCACGAAGGGCACAAAGTTTTACACAAAGTACACGAAGATTTTTTGTGAGCTTTGTGCTTTCCTCGTGCTCTTTGTGGTTAAATTTTATGTAAACTGTTTAGAAACTTTCTCTGCTTTTTTACTCTCCGAATAATCGTAAAAGCCTTCTCCTGATTTTACTCCTAATTTTCCGGCCATAACCATATTTACTAAAAGTGGGCAAGGAGCATATTTGGGGTTTTTGAATCCGTCGTACATGACATTTAAAATGGAAAGACAAACATCTAAGCCAATAAAATCGGCTAATTGTAAAGGTCCCATGGGGTGAGCCATTCCTAGTTTCATCACCGTATCAATTTCTTGGACACCGGCAACGCCATTGTACAATGTTTCGATAGATTCGTTAATCATCGGCATCAAAATTCGGTTGGCTACAAATCCAGGATAGTCGTTTACTTCCGTTGGAGTTTTACCTAATTTTACGGATAAGTCCATGATGATTTTAGTCACTTCATCGGAAGTGTTGTACCCACGAATGATTTCTACTAATTTCATAATAGGCACCGGATTCATAAAATGCATCCCAATTACTCGTTCCGGATGCACCACTTGAGCCGCAATTTGTGTAATAGAAATGGAAGAAGTATTGGTTGCTAATATCACATTATGGTCGCAAATGTCACTCAATTGTTTGAAGATATTCATTTTTAAACCAACGTTTTCGGTTGCTGCTTCAACTACCAAATCGCAACCCACAACACCATCATTAATATCGGTATAGGTAATAATGTTTGAAATGGTTTGGTGTTTTTCTTCTTCAGAAATACTGCCTTTTGTTACCATTCGGTCTAAGTTGGAAGCAATAGTTGCCATTCCTTTTTCTAAGGATTTTTCAAATTTATCGATTAATTTTACTTTAAATCCGCTTTGAGCAAAGGTGTGGGCAATTCCATTACCCATGGTTCCTGCTCCGATTACTGCGATTGTTTTCATTATATTTTATTTTTTTTAAAATTTAATACCGCAAATTCGCAAATTTTATTTAATCATAATTTGCAAATTTGCAGTTATTTCTATTACTCGTTCATCGAATCAATAATCATATACGCTACTCGTAACGCCTCCGTTCCATCTTCCAATGTCACCACGGGCGTTGTATTGTTATTGATCGCATCTGCAAAAGTTTCCAATTCGTCTAAAATGGCATTATTCAACGAAACTTCAGGATTATCAAAATAAATTTGTTTTTTCACGCCTTCGGCATTTTGTAAAATCATATCAAAATCACCTGGAACTTCAGGAGCATCTTTCATTTTTACTACTTCACATACTTTGTCTAGATAATCTACAGAAATGTAGGCATCCTTTTGAAAAAAACGTGATTTTCGCATGTTTTTCATCGAAATCCGACTCGAAGTCACATTGGCCACACAACCATTTTCAAACTCAATTCTCGCATTGGCAATATCGGGTGACTGACTTAAAACGGAAACACCACTGGCATGAACGGCTTTTACTTTAGATTTTACAACACTCAAAATCGCATCAATATCATGAATCATTAAATCTAGAACTACAGGAACATCCGTTCCACGAGGATTAAATTCGGCCAAACGATGAGTTTCAATAAACATCGGGTTGTGAATTTGATTTTTCACAGCGATAAACGCAGGATTAAATCGTTCTACATGTCCCACTTGACCTTTAACCTTATGTTCTTTAGCTAAAGCGATGATTTCTTCGGCTTCTTCAACGGTGGTTGCAATGGGTTTTTCAATAAAAACATGCTTTCCCGATTTGATTGAAACTTTAGCACATTTATAATGCGAAAGGGTAGGAGTTACAATATCAATTACATCCACCGCATGAATTAATTTAGCAATCGTGTCAAATTGTATATATCCAAATTCGGCTGCTATTTTTGCCCCGTTTTCTTGATTTTCATCATAAAAGCCAACTAATTCGTATTTTGAGGATTGTTTGAGTAATCGTAAGTGTATTTTTCCAAGGTGTCCGGCACCTAAAACGCCAATTTTTAGCATAAAAGTAAATTTTATCAAAAATAGTAATAATATGAGAAAATCCAATGTTTAAAAACTTCAAATTGCTAAGAAGTTTATCAATATTTATTCTTCAACTTTAGATTTTGTAAATTGGATTTTTTACCACTATTTTTACCAAAATAAAGATTACCAAAATTGAAAGACACTTCTAAACATCAAGGACTTCGAAATCAGTTGGTCAAGCTATTGGAAGGAAAAGGAATAGTAGACAAAAACGTACTGGAGGCTATACAAAAAATCCCTCGTCATTTATTTTTAGATTCCGGTTTTGAACAATATGCTTACCAAGACAAAGCTTTTCCGATAAGTGCAGGGCAAACCATTTCGCAACCCTATACTGTTGCTTTTCAAACGCAATTATTAGAAGTAAAAAAGGGAGATAAAGTATTAGAAATTGGAACAGGTTCTGGTTATCAAACGGCAGTTTTGTGCACAATGGGAGCAAAAGTATATTCAATAGAAAGACAATTGGAGCTGTTTAAAAAAACATCATTATTATTACCAAAATTAGGAATCAGACCCAAACATTTATCATTTGGTGATGGATACAAAGGATTACCTGATTATGCTCCTTTTGATAGCATTATTGTTACTGCCGGAGCTCCAACAATTCCAAAACCCTTAATGGAACAGTTAAAAATTGGGGGGCGATTAGTTATTCCTTTGGGAAAAAACGAGCAGATAATGACTTTGTTAATTCGAAAAAATGAAACACAATTTGAAAAACATGAACATGGTGAGTTTCGATTTGTTCCGTTGTTAGAAGATAAGAATTGAAATAATGAAACTCAAATTTTGCCGGATTCTTGTTAATTTATCATGCTTAAATATCTTTCTAAATTTTCTTTTTCAACCTGAGCAATAAAGAGTAAAAAATCTTCTTTATTGTTTTTTGTTTGTGCTGATTCTAATGAATTGTAATACTTCATTCGATTTTCATAATTACCTTTGATATTGGCTATAACATAACCATGTTGTAGTAAAATTAAGTTCATGACTAAACGGGAAGTTCTTCCATTTCCATCAATAAAAGGTTGAATATTGACTAACCTTTCGTGCATTTCAGCAGCTAAAATTACCGGATGTAATTTGCTTTTTTGACTTTCATACCAAATAAAATAATCGTCCATTTCTTTGGAAAGCAAATAGGGTTGAGGTGGCATGTGTTGACTTCCGGTAATCATTACTTGTACCCTGCGATAACTTCCGGCATCTTCCGGAATAATACCACGAAGAATTAAATTGTGTATAGAGAGCAATTCTCGTTCATTAAACGGAAAGCCTCTTTCCGTCAATTGCTTGATATATCCGATGGCTTCTTTGTGATTAATTGCTTCTAAATGTTCACGCATACTTTTTCCGGAAACGGTTAACCCTTCGTTGATAACTAAATCGGTTTCATGCAAAGTCAACGTGTTTCCTTCAATACGGTTACTTTCAAAAGTATATTCCAATTCAAGAGTTTGTGCAATTCTAAAACGGTCATTACTTCTTTTTTGATCCAAAAATTTCTTTAAACCATCAATTTCATTTAAAACTAGTTGCAATGAATTTGATATTTCCTTTCGATTAAAAGAGAGATTATTTTTGATATGTTCTTCAGCTACATGTATCGCTTTTAAGGCTAACTCATCCGAACCAATTTCATTTAAAATTTTTTCTTTTAACCAAGCAATCATTAAGGTTTCATAATCGAGCTCTAAAAAGGAGGCTAATTTAGTAATTTGTTCACGAGTTGGTTTCCTTGTACCATTTTCAAATTTACTAATCAATGCTTGATCTATCCCCAGAAGTTGTGCTACTTCACGAGTTTTTAGATTCTTTTGTTCACGGGCATTTTTTAATAAATTTTTCATCACATTAATGTCATGACAAAAATAGTCACATATGCCGGACGCACAAAAAAAATCGCAAGTAACTTTTTAAATTACTTGCGAAACTTTTATTTTTTGAACTTTTATTTTAAAGGAGGCAATGAACCGTCTTTTCTCATTTGAGTAACAATTTCATTTATAATATTTCCGGCTGTTTCGTCAATATGGCCGGGTACATTAGATGATTTTGTTGTTCCTGACCAGATTAAATTATTATTTTTTAATGAAAAAATATTGGTTTCTATAAAATAATAGGTGTTTTCAACATAATAACCTGGATCGTAATAATAAGGTGAATAATAGCCATACCAACCACCAAACATGGTGCCATAACTGTTGTAATAAGGATTACCATAATACAATGAAGTGTTCATTCCTGCAACATAATCTGTTTCCACACGGGTGTCTACTAATCGCAATGTTACAACGCCATCAAATTTTTCTAAATTTAAAAGTTTAATTAACATTTCTTGCGTCATATCCTTGTTTCCTTGATGCAAAAAATTGTAGGAAGGTTTAAATCCCGGATTATATTCTTGAAATTTTGTTTCTACTACTCTTCTGGTAACATCATCTTTCAATAGTGCAACCACTAATACTTTTTTAAATTGTTCACTGGCTAACGATGTGTTTGGATCTCTCCAGCTGTTAACTATGGTTGTGTTACTACTACTGCAAGAAAGTAAAAAAGAAAATGCTATAAATCCCAGAATTTTTTTCATAAAATTATTTTGAAAAGTTTATTATTGTTTAAAAATAGAAATAAAATTAGAATAATCAGATAGACTCTTAAAAAAGTGCGTTAAAAACTTTTTTTCATTCTATCAATTTCACGCTTGGTATCTCTGTCTTTTATGGTTTCTCTTTTATCATAGGTCTTTTTACCTCTGCATAAAGCAATTTCCATTTTGGCATATCCTTTTTCGTTGACATATAGTCGCAAAGGAATGATTGTTAGACCTTTATTTTGCATACTTTTTTCTAAACTTTTTAATTCTTTTTTGTTTAATAAAAGTTTACGTTCACTTTTAGCTTTGTGATTATAATGAGTGCCATATAAATATTCCTCAACTTGTGAATTAATTACAAATAATTCACCATCGTGAAATTCGCAAAAACTTTCGGTAATTGAAGCTTTTCCCAATCTAATAGATTTTATTTCTGTACCGGTTAAAACAATTCCGGCATCATATTTCTCCAAAAATTCGTAATCAAATTTGGCTCTTTTATTCAGTATGTTTATCATTCTTTGCATAATGTTGCAAATGTAAGAACAAAAATGAGGATTATTTAAAAATTTATTACACTAGAAAATATTTTTGAGATATGATTTTTATCAGTTTTTTAATTATTTGTTAAAATTATTTTTGGTCAATAATTTTAAAACAATTTAATAATGAGAAAAATAACTTTTATTTTAGTAACGGTATCTTTAATGATTACAAATTTTGTTCAAGCTCAAGAAAAAACAACTGAAAAAGCAACGGCTGATTGTGAAAGAAATTGGCAAGTACGATTAAGAGGAATTGGTATTTTCCCGGATCAATCTGCAACCATTGGAATCATTGGTGGAGATATAGCCATTTCTAATGCCTATGTACCTGAATTAGATTTTACTTATTTCTTTACGGAACATTTTGCCGCCGAATTAATTTTAGGAACCGCAAAACATGATGTAAACACAGTAGGTTCTGATATCTCTGCTATTGGTGGTCCAACAAGTTATGATGTTGATTTAGGAAGTGTAATGTTATTACCTCCAACATTAACTGCACAATATCATTTTTTCCCAATGAAAGAGAAAAAATTTAAACCATATGTTGGAGCTGGTATCAACTATACTATTTTCTATAATGTTGAAGAAGGAGATGTTGTTAAAGGAATTGAATATGACAATGCAATTGGTTTTGCAGGTCAAGTAGGTTTTGATATTTTATTTACAGATAAATATTTCGTAAACTTTGATGTTAAAAAATTATTCTTAAAAACTGATGTAACAGTTGATGCTTCAAATTTAGCCACAGGATTAAGTATTCCAGCTGAGGTTACAATTGATCCTTGGATTGTTGGAATTGGTGTAGGAATGAAATTCTAAATAAATTATTGGTTAGTATTCGACGTCGTGTCGAGAAGTAGGGGGTCATTGCCAATTTGGTTTTGACCCTTATTTTTTTATTAACTTTTTATATTTAAGATTGAATAATTATTATATTCGTGAATCTTAAGCTAAAAAATTAAAAGTATGATAAAAAAATTATGTAGAATTTCAGTTTTTACTCTTTTATTTTTGGTTTCGTGTTCAAAAGAAGATGAAATGAAAGAAGAGTTGATTACAATTTCTAACCAACAAGAGCCTTTAACTGCTCGACAGATTAACGAGAATATCAATTCGTACAATCAAACTGGTGAAAAGTTTTATTGGAAAAAAGCTACTACACACATGTTATGGAGTGCTGTTTTGAAAGGTAATAATTTGGTAACTGTTGGTTTTGGTATTAATAGCTCTGATTTTGACAGAACAAAATCTGCTTCATCAAATCAAATTCAAAATGAATTAATCAATCTGATCAAAAGATATGAAGGTGATCAAAATGAACACTTGGTTATAAATCAAGATGCCTATTTGAATTTAATAGATGTTACCATAACAAAACAAGAAACACTTGAAGCTCTTCGACAAAATAAATTTGTACGTTATGTTGAACCGGCAGATTATCGTTATTTTTCTTTTGAAAATCAAGGAAATCCAAAAGATAATCAAATTCAATCTGATTCGGGTTGTGGATATGGTACATCAACAATCAGTTCGGCTGATTTTACGACTATTTCACCAAACGCTCAGGTTCCTTGGGCATTTTACAAACATGGAATTCCATCGGCTTGGGGTTATAGCTCCGGAAGTGGAATAACGATTGGTGTTGTCGATTCTGGTTTATCTTCTCAACAGTCATTGATGAATACTAGTTTTAATACCGGACTTTCTTCCGGGCGTTCTGTCCAACGATATGGTACTTATGTAGATTCTATTTGGCCTTGGTCAACAACAACCGATGGTGTCAATGATTTATGTGGACATGGAACTAGTATGGCATCTGTTGCTACAGCTCCTCGAAACGGAAATGGTTTACCCGTTGGAGTTGCTTATAATGCCAATTTATTGACCTATCGAGCATCATCCGATGTTGTTTTGAACGGCTACCATGAACAAAATGGAGTTAAAAATGCATTTACTGCATTAGGAAACAGAACAGATGTCAAAATAATTTCAATGTCAATGGGGCATATTTTTTCTGTTGGAAAAATTGAAGATGGGGTTCGATATGCCAACAACAGAGGAAAATTAATTTTCTGTGCCGGTGGAACTTCAACCTCATTTACTAATTTTGTGGGTGTTATTTTTCCGGCTTGGATGCCTGAAACTGTTGCGGTAACCGGAATTAAAGAAGCTTCAACGTATCAAAAATGCGATGTTTGTCATAGTGGAAGTGAAATAGACTTTACTATTATGATGCAACGTTCAGGAAGCAACAATACAGTTCCGGTGTTGAGTTATTATAACAATCAAGCTGATTATGTAGGCGGATCATCTGTGGCAACGGCAACTACTGCCGGAATTGCTGCATTAGTATGGGCAAAAAATCCATCATGGACTAAAGCACAGGTTTTGACGAAGATGAAACAATCCTCACAATTTTATCCAACTAAAAATTCCCAATTTGGTCACGGAATTATTAATGCATTGACTGCGGTTCAATAAAATTCAATTTTTAGAAATTTATATAGCCCCAAATTATTGGGGCTATTTTTATTTAGAATTTGAAATATTAAATTAACAATTTCATCCCTATTATTTTGTGATATATATTACAATGAATTACATTTGCCTTCACTATTCGGGATGTAGAGCAGCCTGGTAGCTTACTAGCATGGGGTGCTAGGGGTCGCTGGTTCGAATCCAGTCATCCCGACGAAATAAATCCTTTGAGGAATTCTCAAGGGATTTTTATTTTCTGCAAAATAATAATTTGAAATTTTTATATTAATTGATGTTTTCATACAATAATTAAATCAACTATTCAATACACATTTCAACGTTATTTTAAAAATAATTAAAAAAAAATCAAAAAAAATGTTGTTATTTAAAATATTATGTTAAATTTGAGTCCCCTTAAATCTATTATTAACCTAAATTTAGCACTATGGCGACTCTTTATGAATCCATTGAAAACGAGAAAATTTCTTCTCTCGTGTTTCCTAAGTCTGATGTATTAAGTAAAAATGAAGCAATTCTTCAGCGTATTTCCGAGTTGAAATTAGCTTTGTCATTTGGCAATCTTGATTATTTTAAAATCAAGATATACTTTGAAGATAATCTTTCTAAAAAAGTTGTAGAAGCAAAAGTATGTGGTGTCACAAATAAACGTGTGATATTAACACAAGGTATTGGAATTCCAATTAATAGAATTTACAGAACATTTAAGTTTTATACCTAAAATGCTATTATATGACAGAAACTATGCCCACTTTCTTTGAATTAATAGAGAAAGAATTGGTTCATTCGCTGAATTTTCCAAAACTAGATGTTTTAGAAAGCAAAGAGCTAAAAAGACACCGCATTGCCGGATTAACAAGAGCCTTAGCTCTAGGAAATATTGAACATATTAAAACAAAAATCTATTTTGAAGACAGTACTTCTAAAAAAATGGTAGAAACTACTATTTGGGGTATTACTGATGATAAAGTTATCCTAAAAAAAGGAGCAATCATTCCAATAAACAGAATCTATTATTCGCAATAGAATCTAGTTAGTTTGTTAAGTTGAAAACACCAACTGTGCCGGTTGGTGTTTTTTTTTTATAAATTATACAAAATTGATAAATCTAAACCATTTTGTTGATAATATTCAAGTACCGTTTTTTTAAATTCAATTGATTTTTTGATATCACCCATTTTATTGAAACATAAAAGTTGTTGATAAAGCAAATCACCTTTTTGTTCAGGTTCCATTTCCAATTTTGACAAAACATCCAGTTCATCTTTAATAATT
>NZ_PNJW01000033.1 GCF_013822155.1 Flavobacterium sp. | reverse complement strand
AGAAACAAATTTCGAATTATTGATAGAACATTTAAATTTACTCAAATCTTTGTATTCAAAAAAAAATATCAATTCAGAAGTAATATTATTCAAACAAGTAATCATAAAAAGTGAATTAAACAGAAAGATGGACTATTCATTATATGAAAATATTAATGTTTTCGATTTTAATACAATTTCTATTTGGGAAGGAGATAATCCGGAACTTCTTTGGGCAAAATGTGACGATGATTTGATTACTAAAATGATTGACAAAATTAAACACTTATAAGCAACCCTATTTTAAAATTGCTGATCTAGTCTAAATCCATCAATTCTATTCTTCCTTCAAAAATGCGTACCTTTGCAAAAACTATGTATTTATGAGCACTTTTTTGGATTTTGACTTACCCAAATCATTACAAAAAGCATTGGATGAAATGGGATTTTCAACCCCTACTCCTATTCAAATAAAATCAATGCCGGTTATTTTATCTGGTCGTGATATGATGGGAATCGCTCAAACCGGAACTGGTAAAACATTTGCCTATTTACTTCCAATTTTAAAACAATGGAAGTTTCAAAATACACACACACCTCGGGTTTTAATTTTAGTTCCAACTCGAGAATTGGTAGTGCAAGTTGCTGAAGAAGTTGTTAAATTGACAAAATACATGTCAGTTAGAACACTTGGCGTTTATGGTGGAGTGAATATTAATACTCAAAAAACTGCTGTTTATCAAGGTGTCGACATCTTAGTGGGAACACCCGGTCGAGTGATGGATTTAGCTTTAGACAACGTAATTCGCTTTGATGAAATTCAAAAATTAATCATTGACGAATTTGACGAAATGTTGAATTTAGGTTTTCGCTTTCAAGTGACATCTGTTTTAACGATGTTAAAAACCAAAAGACAAAATATTCTATTTTCGGCGACAATGACAGACGAAGTAGATGACATGTTAGACGAATATTTTGATTTTCCTATTGAAGTTTCCTTAGCTCCATCCGGAACTCCTTTGGAACAGATTTCGCAACTTGGTTATAAAGTGCCTAATTTTTTAACTAAAATTAATTTGCTGAAAGAACTTTTGCACACAGACGAAAGTATGTCAAGGCTTTTAATTTTTATTAATAATAAAAAAACGGCCGATTTAGTCGCAGCTTCTTTAGAAGAAGATTTTCCTGACCAATTCGGATTAATTCATTCCAATAAATCGCAAAATTATCGTTTGAATACCATGGCTTCCTTTCAAGCAGGTGAAATCAGAGGAATTGTAACTACTGATGTAATGGCTCGTGGTTTAGACATTTCAGATATTACACATGTTGTAAATATGGAATTTCCGGAAGTTCCTGAGCAATACGTGCACCGCATCGGGCGAACAGGTCGTGCTGATAAAACCGGTACTGCCTTAAGTTTTGTGAGTCCGAGAGAAGAAGAAATTCAAATTGAAGCTGAAATTTTAATGGAAAAAGAAATTCAGTTTTTAGCATTACCCAATATTGAAATCGAGGAAAAAATACTCGAATTCGAAAAAGAGAAAAGAAAAATGAAAGTGCTTCTGAAACGGCCAAAAAAAGAGGGTGGTGAAGCATTTCATGACAAGAAAGACAAAAACAAAAAGGTCAATTTAGGTGGTCCCGGGAAACGTACTCCCAGAAAAACAGAATCCAGAAATCGTGGTGTAGAGAAAAAAAGAGATGCTAAAAGAAAGAAAAAATAGAATAAATAAGTAGGCGAAGTATTCTATATACTGAATTCTACAGTCTTCATTGCAATTCTTTTGTACTATTAAAATATAAAAACTATCTTTGAAAAACTTTCATTAAATGCAGTTTAAACATCCTGAAATTCTGTATTTCTTATTTTTATTGGTTTTACCAATTTTGGTTCATTTATTCCAACTTCGTCGTTTTAAAAAGGAATATTTCACCAATGTAAAATTTCTTAAAGAACTTTCTATACAAACGCGTAAAAGTTCACAACTTAAGAAATGGCTTCTACTACTTACCCGTTTATTTTTATTAACAGCTTTGATTTTTGCCTTTGCACAACCTTTTTTTAAAGCGAAAGATAGTAAAGGAGTAAATAATGAACTTTATATCATTCTTGATAATTCCTTTAGTATGCAAGCCAAAGGAAAACAAGGTGAACTGCTCAAGCGTACAGTACAGGAATTATTAGAAAATATCCCGGAGAACAAAACGTTTTCATTGTTAACCAACGATGCTATTTATTGGAATACTGATATCAAATCGATACAGAAAGAATTGATGAATTTGAATTACAGTGTCAATTCGTTTCAATTGGATCAAAGCCTGACAAAAATAAAATCGAGAAAAACACCTTATAATAAAGATTTAGTTATCATTACTGATGCTATTAATTTAGAGGAGAACCAACTGAAACCACTTGACAAAACGTATAATCCTTTCTTTATTATTCCAAATTCAGAACAAAAAAATAATGTTTCTGTTGATAGTGTATATTTACACCAAACATTAGATAATTTTTACGAAATAGGTGTAAAAATAAAAACTTATGGAAAATCGGACATTGAAATTCCGGTTGCTTTATATAATCAAAAACAATTGATTGCCAAAACACAAATTAAGGTTGATCAACTTGATAAAGAACTTTACTTCACTATTCCAAAATCAGATTTTAATGGTTATGTATATTTGGATGATTCAGGATTGGTTTATGACAATTACTATTATTTTAGCATTTCTAAACCTGAAAAAACAAATGTTTTAGCGATTGGTCAAGTTGAAAAAAATCAATTTCTAACAAAAATATATACTGAAAATGAATTTATATTTTCTCAATTTGAATTAAAATCATTAGACTATAATCTACTTGAAAAACAAGATGTTGTCATTTTAAATGAACTTAAAGAAGTTCCACAAGCGTTACAAACCACATTAAAATCATTTTATGAAAAAGGTGGAAACTTGATCTTCATTCCATCTTCAGAAAGCAGTATTTCTAATTCAAACCTTTTTTTTAGAAATTTTGGTTCACTTTCGATGAATAATTCAATACAAAAGGAGAAATTAATTACGGGCATTTCGTTCGCTCACCCTTTGTATTCAGGTGTTTTTGAAAAAAAAGTTGACAATTTTCAATATCCTAAAACGGTTTCCGGTTTTGAACTAATAAGCACTTATCCTGCTATTTTGAGTTATGAAGACCAAAGCCCGTTTTTAATTGCTGTTTCAACCGCTTTGAGTTCAGTTTATGTATTTTCAGCCCCAATCCATAAAGACAATTCAAATTTTAAAAACTCACCATTGATAGTGCCAACATTTTATAATATGGCACTGCAAAGTGCAAAAACAGGCATAAATGCGTTACCAATAGGAACTTCAACTCCGGTTACTGTTGACCAACTTTTATCAAAAGATGAGATTATTTCAGTAATTTCGGTATCTGATGAAAAAGCGGAAAAATTTATTCCACAACAACAAATAGTAAACAATAAAGTTAAACTCTCGTTTGTTGAAAGTCCAACAATTGCAGGAAATTACAATGCTTTTAAAGATAATTCAATTTTAAAAAATATTAGTTTTAATTATCCTCGAACTGAAAGTGATTTAAGTTTAGATAATTCAAATTTGGTTGAAAAATATGAAAACGGTAATTCTATGGAAACCGTTTTTAATACCCTACAAACTAATCGAATAGATAATGCTATTTGGAAATGGTTTGTGTGGATAACTTTATTATTTTTGGTCTTGGAAGTACTCATTCAAAAATTTGTGAAATGAACCTAATCATACGCAACGCAACAATAATTGATCAGAATAGTCCCTATCATAATCAAACTATTGATTTAAAGCTGTCTGGCTCAAGTATACTCAAAATTGGGAAGAATCTTGAAAAGGCATCTGATTTTGAGGAAATAAGTTTTGAAAATTTACATGTTTCCCCAGGTTGGTTTGATACCTCAGTTTCTCTAGGAGAACCTGGATTTGAAGAGCGGGAAACAATTGCAAATGGGTTATTGGTAGCAGCAAAAAGTGGATTTACCGCCATTGCTTTACAACCAAATACATCGCCTATAATTGATAATCAAGCTCAAATTATATTTGTTCAAGAGAAAGCAAAAGAAAATGCTGTCGATTTATTTCCCATAGGAGCTTTCACAAAGAATGCAGAAGGCTTAGATTTAGCCGAATTGTTTGACATGAAAAATGCTGGAGCCATTGCCTTTGGCGATTATGGAAAGAATATTTCAAATGCTAATTTGTTAAAAATAGGATTGCAATATGTTCAGGATTTTGACGGGTTAATAATTGCCTTTTCGCAAGATGAAAAAATAAAAGGAAATGGAGTTGTTCACGAAGGAATTGTTTCTACCCGATTGGGCCTGAAAGGAATCCCAACTTTAGCGGAAGAACTAATGGTTGCCAGAAATTTGTTTTTATTGGAATATACCGGTGGAAAAATGCACATTCCAACGATATCAACTTCAAAATCGGTTGACTTAATTCGTGAAGCAAAAGCAAAAGGTTTGAACATAACGTCTAGTGTAGCAATACATCATTTAGTTTTAACCGATGAAAAATTAGATAGTTTTGACACCCGATTTAAAGTCAGTCCGCCTCTTCGTGATGATTTTAATCGTAAAGCTTTGATTCAAGGTGTTTTGGATGGAACAATCGACATGATTACTTGCGATCATAATCCAATTGATATCGAACATAAAAAAATGGAGTTTGATATGGCTAAAAACGGAACAATTGGGTTAGAAAGTGCTTTCGGAGCATTACAAACTGTTTTGCCTACAGACGTGATTGTTTCAAAATTGACTGCGGGTAAAGCTTTTTTTGGAATAAATAACAATTCAATAAAAGAAGGTGAAGTCGCAAATTTAACTTTCTTTAATCCAAATGGAAATTGGATTTTTACTAAAGAAAATCTGCTTTCCAAATCAAAAAATACTGCTTTTTTAGGACAAGAAATGAAAGGAAAAGTATATGGAATTTATAATAACGGAAAAATAGTAATAAGATAATATGGAACAAAATAAGAATGCTGCAATTGTCGCATACCTTACTATTATTGGTGCTTTAATCGCAATTTTCATGAATAGTGAATCAAAAAGTACCTTTGCCAGTTTTCACATTCGTCAAGCATTGGGAATATTTTTAACCTTTTTTGCATTGGGCTATGTTATTGGCTATTTCGATGATTGGATGGTTTCTTCTGCCTTTTATTTATTCTTTTTTATTCTTTGGATTTATGGATTTATGGGAGCTTTAAATGGTCAACAGAAAAGCATTCCTTTGTTGGGTGAATTTTACCAAAAACTATTTAAAAATCTATAATCATGTCATTACATTATTTGGTTCGTGAACCTAAATTTATTCAAGAAAAAAATCCTCTTCTATTATTATTACACGGATACGGCAGTAATGAAGCAGATTTGTTCTCTTTTGCATCAGAACTTCCGCAAGAATATTTTGTAATTTCTGCTCAGGCTCCTTATGACATGCTATATGGAAGTTATGCATGGTATGCAATTAATTTTGATGCAGATGAAAATAAGTTTTCAGATTTAAATCAAGCTCGTCAATCTCGTGATATGATTGCTGACTTTATTGATGAATTATTAGAAAAATATCCAATAGACGCAACTAAAGTTAGCTTAATTGGTTTTAGTCAAGGTTCAATTTTAAGTTATGCCGTAGCACTCTCCTATCCAACTAAAGTTTCGAAAGTGGTTGCAATGAGTGGTTATTTGAATTTAGAAATGGCTATAGAAGGTTTTGAAAAAAATGATTTATCAGGATTAAAAATATTTGCTTCTCATGGAACTGTGGACCAAGTTATTCCGGTAGAATGGGCTAGAAAAACACCTCAATTACTGGAAAATTTCGGAATTGATGTTGTATACAAAGAATATCCAATTGGACACGGAGTTTCGCCTCAAAATTTCTTTGATTTCAGAAAATGGTTGGTAGAAAACAAATAAACTAATTTTCTATTTTATCGCTTCCGGTAACTTTGGGACCAAATTCACCATCTCCGGAGAATTTAATTTCTTCTCCTTTTTTAAGAATAAATCCTTTCCAGGGAATCAATTGCCAATCTTCATATTTCCATGGCTGTCCTTCATTTTCGCGAATAAAAAGATGTGATTTTTCAGTATTGGGAAAAAATATTTCAGCTTCATTTCCTCCTTCTTTACTAAAAACAACATAGGCATTTAAAGTTTCATCTTCATTGGTTTGATTAGCATGTGGATATAAAATAATGGCGGATTGATAGATTTTAACACATTCTTTATTGAGTTGAGACCAAACATAACCCGCAGATGTCAAGCAACCATTGGCATCTTTATCTGAATTTTCAACGGTATCAATAAACGTTTGTTTTTTGGCTAATTCAGGCTCTATTTCCTGATCAAATTTTTTACAGGAAACTAAATTGAATACCACAAAAAGTAAAAGCAAACTGTTTTTCATATCTACAAATTAATAAAGAAAGCTAAAGATACAAAACATTATTTCTTAACATATAAAGTGGATTGAATAATTTTAAAAGTCAATTGCTCGTCTTCTTCAATGAAGTACTGCAATAAAACCTCTCCCCAAAGATCACCATTGCTGAAATCAGCAATAATCCATCGGTGATTTATAACTTTAATTTTATTGATTATGAATTTTTGGTCTCCTATTTTTCCATATTCTACTAAAGGATTTCCTTCCGGATTATCATTTAATTCCATCAAATTTTGTTCAATTTTTGAAATTAATTTTGGGATGGAGTAATCTTCTAAATAGTTTTGTGCATTATCATTATTCAAAAGTGTAAAATAATTAGCTTCAAAAACCTGATTATTTAACGACTGAATGCTGTCATTCATTTTAACTTTAAGTTTTTCAAATCGCTCCGCTTCAAATTTTACTTTTTTACTATAATACATATAGGTAAAAATCATCATTAAAAAGGAGACAATAAATAAATAGAGAAATAAAGACTTTTTCATTATTAAATTATAATTTCAAGATTATCGTAAGCTAAATAAACGTTCGATGGTAATTTTTGTTGCACTTCTTCATGAAATCCTAATAAGTGGCTAATATGGGTTAAATATGCCTTTTTAGGATTAACCAAAGTTATAAAATCTAAAGCTTCCTGCAAATTAAAATGGGTTTCATGAGGTTCCTCGCGCAAGGCATTGACTACTAAAACTTCTAGGTTTTTTAATTTTTCCAACTCACTTGATTCTATAGTTTTAACATCCGTTAAATAAGCAAAAGAATTAATTCGGAAACCAAAAACCTGAAGCGAACCATGCATCACTTGAATTGGAATAACATTTTTTTGACCGATTTTAAAAGTATTATTTTTTACTACTTCATGTATGGCTACAGATGGAGCTCCCGGATATTTATTTTCAGTTTCAAAAATGTAATCAAAACGTTTTTTCAAATTGGCAATTACACGGCTATGAGCATAAATTGGAATATCACCTTGTTTGAAAAAAAAAGGCCTGATGTCATCTAAACCGGCAGTATGATCTGCGTGTTCGTGAGTAAACAAAATAGCATCTATTTTTTGACATCGACAGGATAACATTTGCTGTCTGAAATCCGGTCCACAATCAATTACTATGGAACTTTTTTCATCATGAATCCAAACGGAAACCCGAAGGCGTTTATCTTTAACATCCGTACTCTTACAAACAGAATGATGGCTTCCAATAACTGGAATACCCTGAGATGTGCCGGTGCCTAAAAAATAAACCTTCAAGACGTTAAATTTTCACAAAAATAGCATTATTAATCTTTTATTACGGTATGATATTTGTTAACTTTGCAATGTATTACTAAGGAAATATGGAAAGATATGCTATGGAAATAAAATTAAAGGGTGATAAGGCGATTGAGCAGATTCCTTCAATCAAAGATAAGGCTCTGCGAATCAATTTGAATGAAAACATATACGGAACCTTTGCCGAAATTGGTGCTGGACAAGAAACTGTTCGGCATTTCTTTAGATCTGGTGGTTCATCAGGAACAATTGCAAAAGCGATGTCTGCCTATGACAAAGACTTTAGCGACTCCATTTATGGTGTTGAAAAAGACGGTCGTTATGTCACAGAAAGTCGTTTAAAAAAAATGTTACATCATGAAGTAAACTTAATTGAAAAACGATTGGATCGCGTAAAGCATCCCAATAAAATGTTTTTCAGTTATGCTAATACTGTCGCTACTATTGATTTTGCTAAACAATTTAAAGGACACGGTTGGGTAGGCATTAAATACCAAATTGAACCGGATGAAGATTATAATGAAATTATATTACACATTCGTTTTAAAGAAACAGATGCCCGTTTACAACAAGAAACATTAGGCGTTTTAGGAGTCAATCTTATTTATGGTGCTTTTTATAAATACAATGATCCAAAAAAATTGCTGCGTTATTTATATGACCACTTAGATAAAGACCAATTAGAGATTGATACCATTAACTTTTCCGGACCGCGTTTTGCTAATGTAGATAATCGTTTAATGAGTTTACAATTGGTTAAAAACGGAATGACAGATGCCGTAATGTTTGGCCCGGATGGAACAAATATTTTACCGGCTTCCATTTTATACAAAAAAAATATTCTTGCTTTACGAGGAAGTTTTCGTCCCGTTACAAGCGTGAATATGGACATGTATGAAAAATCACTTGAAATGTTTTTGAACGAAAGTAAAGTTGATGCTGATAATACGTTGGTAATTTTTGAAATCACTCTTTCAAACTTAAGATCAGAAGGTGAAATAGACGAACGCGACTTCATGGACAGAGCAGAATTATTATGTTCATTAGGACAATATGTAATGATTTCAAACTTCCAGGAGTATTATCGCGTTGTGGAATATTTCTCAAGCTATACAAAAGCCAGAATGGGATTAGCCATGGGGGTTAACAATTTGGTAGATATTTTTGACGAAAAATATTACCGTCATTTAAGCGGAGGAATTTTAGAAGCTTTCGGAAAATTATTCTATCGTGACCTTAAGGTATTCTTGTATCCAATGAAAAGTGAAGATGGCACAGTCATGAACTCTGAAAATCTGAAAGTACATCCACGTATGAAAGAATTGTATAAATTCTTTAAATTCAACGGAAAAGTTGTTGATATAGAAGATTTTAATCACAATAATTTAGAAATTTATTCTCGCCATGTATTAAAAATGATTGCAAAAGGCACACCGGGTTGGGAAGAAATGCTTCCAAAAGGAGTTGCAGAAATCATAAAAAGAGACAACTTATTCGGTTATGATCCCAAAAAAATTATAGTTGAACAAACAAAATAAATAGCTAATAAATTAAAAAGGCCGAATGTTGATTTTTACATTCGGCCTTTTTTTATCCCAAAATTTGATTTGCATGGGCTTTCGTTTTTACTTCTGAAATAACTTCCTCAATTATTCCATTTTCATCAATTACAAAAGTGGTTCGATGAATTCCATCATATTCTTTTCCCATAAATTTTTTAGGACCCCAAACTCCAAAAGCTTGAATAACCGATTTATCCTCATCCGCTAAAAGTGGAAATTGAAATTCAAATTTATTCTTAAAATTTAATTGTGCTTTAGCATTATCTGCACTTACACCAAGAAGAGCATAATTGTTTGCTTCAAAACGGGCAAAATTATCTCTCAAATCACATGCTTCAGCCGTACAACCCGGTGTGTTTGCTTTTGGATAAAAGAATACAACAAGTTTTTTTCCTTTATAATCCGCTAATGAATGCCCATTTCCTTCCTGATCTTTTCCTGAAAAAGCCGGAGCTTTATCACCTTTTTTTAATGTAGTCATAGTTATAATTGCTAAGTTACTAAGCAGTCGAGTTGCTAAGTTCTGAATTTAGAGTTATTTTTACCATTCAAATTTAGTTAAAAATGACCAAACAAGAGCGTGCAACATTTGTTATAAATACGTTAAATGAACTATATCCTACCATCCCTATTCCTTTAAACCATAAAGACCCTTACACCTTGTTGATTGCTGTTTTGCTATCAGCTCAATGCACAGATGTTCGTGTAAATCAGATAACACCAATCCTATTTGCAAAAGCTGATAATCCATTTGATATGGTAAAACTAAGTGTCGAAGAGATCAAAGAAATAATTCGCCCCTGTGGATTATCTCCAATGAAATCAAAAGGAATACATGGTTTGTCTGAAATTATAATCGAAAAGTATAATGGTAAAGTTCCGCAAAGTTTTGAAGCTTTGGAAGCTTTACCGGCTGTGGGACATAAAACAGCAAGTGTAGTCATGAGTCAAGCTTTTGGAATTCCTGCATTTCCTGTGGATACGCACATTCACCGACTAATGTATCGCTGGAACTTAACAAATGGGAAGAATGTAGTTCAAACTGAAAAAGATGCTAAATCCATTTTTCCAAAAGAATTATGGAATGATTTACATCTACAAATCATTTGGTATGGAAGAGAATACTCTCCGGCAAGAGGTTGGAATTTGGAAAAAGATATTATAACAAAATCTATTGGCCGAAAATCTATTTTAAAAGAAATCGAAAAAAAACATCCCGACTTTAATCGGGATGTTTCTTTTAATTAGCGATGTTTTCGAAAGTCATGTTTCCTACCTTAACAATGCTCAGTGCCTTGGAGTAGTTGAGCAAAAAACTTATGGTTTCTTTTTTAGGTAACATCTTTGGAGTCGCTAATTTTTTACTAGTGTAAAGTTTTGCCATATAAAAAATTGTTTGTTTTCTTATACAACGACAACTCCAATAAAATTATTGTTTAATTGGTTAAAATAATTTGATTTTTTTCAATTACTTTTCTCAAATTCATTAAAGCATAACGCATTCTTCCTAAAGCAGTATTAATGCTAACTCCGGTTGATTCAGCAATTTCTTTAAAACTCATGTCTTGATACATTCGCATAACCAACACTTCTTTTTGGTCTGCCGGCAATTCGTCTAATAAACGTCTTAAATCATCTTCCACTTGGTCAGTTATCATTCTTCCTTCCACATTCATAGAATTATCTGTCATGTATGAAAAAATAGAATATTCTTCAGTTTCACGATGCATTGGCATTTTTTTATTGCGTCTGAAATGATCAACTACAAGATTATGTGCGATTCGCATCACCCAAGGCAAAAATTTTCCTTCTTCGTTATAAGAATTTGATTTCAAGGTTTTAATTACCTTAATGAAAGTATCTTGAAAAACATCGTCAGTTATATCGCGGTCTGCAATTTTAGAATAAATAAATCCATAAATTTTAGATTGATGTCTTTCAATAAGAATAGCCAATGCTTTTTCGTCACCAGCAATGTAATTCTTAACCAATAATGCGTCGGGGAGGTTAACAGTAGCCATAATAATACCTTTTAGAGTTCGTGTTTTGAGTAAATTTTTTCTAAAAAAAGTATTTTTATACGATAGGCAATTGTTAATTTAAGTTTAATTATATCCCAAATGTAATACAATTTTAATTTAACAAACAAATATTAACTTAAATTTTAACACTCAAAATATAATAAATGCGGAAAACCGCAAATAATCATCCTGTTTTTATAGAAAAAATAGCTTTCTGCCGTTGTTTTAATTCATCTTTCAAATCACTATCTTTGCGATTCTTTGAAATTTACTATGACACCGGAAGAATTCGCGTTACTTGAACCTAAAAAAAATATCCTGATAAAAGGAGCACAACTGCACAATCTAAAAAACATTGATGTGGCTATTCCCCGAAATCAATTGATTGTTATTACTGGGCTTTCAGGTTCTGGTAAATCAAGTTTAGCTTTTGATACATTATATGCTGAAGGTCAACGCCGTTATGTAGAAAGTCTTTCCTCCTATGCCCGACAATTTTTAGGTAGATTGGATAAACCAAAAGTAGAATACATCAAAGGAATTGCTCCTGCTATTGCCATTGAGCAAAAAGTAAACACTACAAATGCTCGTTCTACCGTTGGAACTTCAACGGAAATTTATGATTATTTAAAATTGCTCTTTGCCCGAATTGGTAAAACATTCTCTCCCATTTCTGGAAACGAAGTAAAAAAACATACCGTAACTGATGTTGTGAAAACAATTTCCACTTTTGAACCGGATAGTAAATGGCTTCTCCTTGCTCCTATTCATTTAGAAACCGGAAGACAATTAGAAGACAAACTGAAAGTTTTATTACAACAGGGTTTTATTCGAGTTTTAGTGGAAAATGAAACTGTTCGTTTAGATGAATTGGAACAGCATACATTAGATAATAAAGATATTCTTTTGATTATTGACCGAATAGTGGTTAAAAGTGATGAAGAATTTTTAAACCGATTAGCCGATGCCGTCCAAACTGCTTTTTATGAAGGAAAAGGAGACTGCTTTTTGCAAGATGTTTTAACCGGAAATAGAATTGGATTCAGCACTAATTTTCAATTAGATGGATTAACTTTTTTAGAACCTAATATTCATTTATTCAGTTTCAATAATCCCTACGGAGCCTGTCCAAGTTGCGAAGGTTACGGAAATGTAATTGGTATTGATGAAGAATTGGTAATTCCAAATACTGCTTTGTCTGTTTATGAAAATGCTATTTTTCCCTGGCGAGGTGAAAGCATGGGCTGGTATCGCGACCAATTAGTAAACAACGCTTATAAATTTGATTTTCCTATTCACAAACCATTTTATCAATTGAGTGAAGATCAAAAACAGTTGATTTGGAACGGAAACAGCTTTTTTACAGGTCTAAATGATTTTTTCCTTGAGCTGGAAGAAAAAAATTATAAAATCCAAAATCGCGTGATGCTTTCTCGATACCGTGGTAAAACAAAATGTTCTACCTGCAAAGGCAAACGGTTACGAAAAGAAGCAAACTACATCAAAGTAGGAAATAAAACTATCTCTGATTTAGTAGATTTGCCAATTAAAAACCTAATTTCTTACTTTACAGAATTACAACTTTCAGATTATGATTTAAAAGTTGCTAAAAGATTACTAGTAGAAATAAACAGCCGATTATCCTTTTTACAGAAAGTAGGATTAGATTATCTCACCTTAAACAGAAACTCTGCCTCACTTTCAGGAGGCGAATCACAACGTATCAATTTAGCCACTTCGTTAGGAAGCAGTTTGGTTGGCTCAATGTATATTTTAGACGAACCCAGTATTGGCTTACATCCAAAAGACACAGAGCGATTAATTGACGTTTTGAAAAATCTTCGAAATCTGGGAAACACAGTAATAGTAGTTGAGCACGACGAAGACATCATGAAAGCTGCCGACCGAATTATTGATATTGGGCCGGAAGCCGGAACGCTTGGTGGATATTTAGTTGCTGAAGGTAATTTTAATGAAATTCTAAAAGCTGATTCCCTTACTGCTAAGTATTTAAACGGCGAATTAGAAATTGAAATTCCTAAAAAACGGCGAAAATTTAAAAATCATATTGAAGTCATCGGTGCCCGTGAAAATAATTTAAAAAATATCGATGTCACTTTTCCATTAGATTGTTTAACCGTGATTACCGGGGTTTCAGGTAGTGGAAAAAGCACATTAGTGAAAAAAATATTGTTTCCTGCTTTACAGAAAAAATTGGAAGGCGTGAGTGACAAAGCAGGGCAATTTACTGAACTACGTGGAAACTTTTCACATATTAAGCACATAGAATATGTTGATCAAAACCCAATTGGCCGAAGTTCCCGTTCCAATCCGGTTACTTATATCAAAGCCTATGACGATATAAGGGATTTATTTACTAAACAAAAGCTCTCTAAAATAAGAGGCTATTTACCCAAACATTTTTCATTTAATGTTGATGGAGGACGTTGTGAAACCTGTAAAGGTGATGGAGAAGTAACCATTGAAATGCAATTCATGGCCGATGTTCATTTAGAGTGTGAAACCTGTGGTGGAAAACGTTTCAAAAAAGAAATTCTGGAAGTTCAATTTGAAGGCAAAAACATCGACAACATATTAACCATGACCATTGACGATGCCTTAGCTTTTTTTAAAGAACAAAATCAGACTAAAATTGTTCAAAAATTGCAACCGCTTCAAGATGTTGGATTAGGCTATGTACAATTAGGACAGTCATCTTCTACTCTTTCAGGTGGTGAAGCTCAACGGATAAAACTTGCTTCCTTTTTAGTCAAAGGAACTACAAAAGACAAAGCCCTTTTTGTATTTGACGAACCTACAACAGGTTTACATTTTCATGATATTAAAAAACTATTGGCCTCGTTTGAAGCCTTGATTGAAAAAGGTCATTCGATTATTGTTATTGAACACAATCTTGATTTAATCAAATGTGCCGATTACATCATCGATATTGGCCCTGAAGGTGGCGAAAATGGCGGTAAACTTATGGCTTTTGGTTCTCCGGAAGATGTGGCTAAAAACCCAAAATCGATTACCGGAAAATATTTAAAGGAAAAGTTGAGATAAATTACTTAGATTTATCTTTCTAATTGAAATTAAATGAAAAACTTTTTTTGTATTTTCTTTGTCTTATTATCAATTGTATCTTTTTCGCAGAGCTTTACATTTGATTTTGTGACCTCTTATGAGATGCCTACAAAAGACTATGTCAGAAAAAGGACAGTCTATTCTAGCACGGCAAATCCGAATTATATGTTATATATTTATGAAGATGAATTAAAACAAAGTGCCAATCTTTATGATTTAGAAAATAAAAAGTGTCATATTTTTAAAATTATTCGTAATAAAGCAAATAAGGAAGGAAAACTTGAGTTTAAATATAAAAAAAGTAGAAAAGTAAAACAATCCTATTATGACCATCACAAACATGATACCTACAAATTTGAAGTGATTAAGAAAGAGGGGGCTTTTACTACGGTATTATTAACTTATTATAGCGATTTTAACGCGACGATTACAAAACATTTAACCGAACTAAAGATTAAAGAAAGTGACCAAAATTATTTTCGGAATTTTAGAATGGCTATGTTACATCCGATGGAACTTCTTATGAATGTTGATCGATTTGAAAATGGTTTGGTGGTGGAATCCGTTCAAATAAGAGATGGTGAACGCGTTTATCCCTCCAAGCTAGTTCATTCAGAACAAGTAGAACTTGAATTAATAGTCCCGAACTAATATAAAATCGATTTAATTTAGATTTCTAATTTTTTATTAAATGAAAAATATTATCCTACTACTGCTTATTTTTTATTCATCAGTTGTTTTTTCGCAAAAGTATACGTTCAATTTTGCAACGCATTACGAATTTTATTTTGCTAAGAAAAAATATGAAACAGTATCGTACAGCAATACAGATAATCCAAACTTGTTTTTATATTTTTATAACACTGATGGAAAACGAACTGCAAAGTTGGTGGATACTGAACAAATGCAAAATCATTTTTTTTCTGTAATTAGGCAAACCACACAAGATGGTGAAATACTTCATTTTAAGTATATTAATTCTGAAAAAAAGGAAGAAAACAAACTATTTAAGCAGTATCCAAGTTACTACGATTTTAAGACTACAAAAAGAGATTCATTATATAAAACGGTGGTGCTGCAATTCTATACCAATGAAAAGAAAAAGAAAGTAAATCTACGTCTGGAACTTAAAATTAAAGAGGCAGATGCAAACTATTTTCCCAATTATAGAATCGCAACGCTACACGGAGCATCAGAACGAAAAGAACTTAATTATACTGAAAATGGACTTGTGGTTGAAGCGTTTGATTTGACTAAAAAAAAGAAAAAGGAACAGGCAAAACTGATTTATTCTGAAAAGATTCAATTTGAATTAGTTGTACCCAGTAAAAAATAAACGTTATTAAAAATATTTATAATATGAAAAAACATCTTACCCTACTTTTTCTTTTTTTCTACGGATTTGTTTTTTCACAAGATTACGTTTTCGATTATGTTTTTGAATATGATGTACAAGTAAAAGAATTTCAGATGAAAAAATTTTGCTATGTCAATTCCAAAAACAGCAATCATTTTTTATATTTATATAAAGCAAATGATGAAACAACAGCTATAGTTTATGACCTTGGCACCATGCAAGAACACGAATTTCTTGTCACTCAAAGAATTGATAAAGACATATTGCATTTTACTTTTTTACATCAAAAGTCAATAACTATAAGTTCGCAGCATGTTTCAAAATGTAAAAATTTGTATTACGAATATACACCCATACAAAAAGATTCAACAGTTACTGTAGTTGAATTGAAAATATATGCCAATGAAAAGAAAAAACAGTTGATAGATACTTATGAATTAAAACAAATACCAAGTGAGGTTAATTTCTTTCCAGCCTTTCGAAATGCTGCGATGCATCCGATGGAGTTTTGCATCAACTTTGATAACCATGAAAATGGTATAATAACCGAATCAAACTTGATTACTAAAAACAAAGGTATTCGCACTGCAAAACTAGTAAACTACACCCCCATTCGATTTGAATTAACGTTGGACTCAACTAAAATAAAGAAAAACAAATCATGATAAACTCATTATTAATATTGATTTTCAACTAGTTAATTATCATTAACAACTCATTCACACCTTCTACCTTTTTTTTGGCACAACAATTGAAAATAGCTAAACAAGAAGTTTAATAAATCACTTCTTAGTGAATGCTGAAAAACTAAAGAGTAGGCAAAAAAGTTAATTCGAATGTGTCATGAAAAAAATTACCCTTTTAGTAGCCGTTAACTTGCTTATTGGAAGTTTGGCTTTTGCATCAGAAACCACAATGGATACTGATACCGACAGAAGACATAATGTAGCTGTACATTATATGGACGCAGAACCAATCGTTTTTATGGAACGCGAAATTGAATTTTACGTTTTCTTAAATGGTGATTTCGATTTCAATACCCGTCCACAAGATAGTCAAGGTGGTTACTATTACAAACGCGGAGCCACTGCCAGAGGAAATTCAGCCGTTGGTAACTTTGGTGTACGGATAGAACACGATAGTTTTGGTAGAGTTCGAAGAATTGGTAACGTTTTTATCAACTATGACAGCCAAAACCGTGTAAACAGAATTGGAACCGTTTATATGCGTTACAATAGATTTGCTCTTGCACAAATAGGTGGTATGGAACTTGTTTATAACCGTAAAGGTCATTTAGTAGATATGTTTGGTGAGGTCAAAATGAGAGCCCGTGCTTATGGATATGCCACAACAACCTATTATGGAAGTTCAAATTATTATACTAATACAGATTATGCCTATAACAATGATGCTTATTACTACTACAAAGCAGATGGTACAAAAGCATTAATTGAAGACAAAAAAGATAAAAAATAAGATTGAAGTAGAGTTAGTTAAAAGTTAGTTTGGTTAAGTTTGGTTGATGAAAGTCCTGCGAAAACCCCAAGTAGCAGGACTTTTTATTTAATTTAGATATCAAATATTAATAGTCAACTATTCAATCCGCATAATATGCATTCTTTTTAAAATCTTTTCTATTACATCATTAATATCTACTGAAATTTTTAATTTGTAATTTAAAACCAAATAAAAAAATGATAGTAAAACTGACTTTAAAATGATATTAATAATGGGGTGAAAAGGAAAATTCCAAAAATAAAAAACCATAAAAGTCAACCCAATTATTCCCAATGAAAGCAATGTGTTCCTTGTAAATGGAAACAAATCCATCTTGATTACTACAAATAATAATTTAGCTAAACTATATAATCCTATCGATAATAGCGTGGCCAATGCAGCTCCTTCTATTCCAAAATTAGGAATAAAATACATATTCAGCGAAACAGTTAAAACAACCAAACAAACTCCTAACAACAAAACGGTTCGGTAATATTTAGAATTAAAAATAATTGAATTGTTGTTGCCTAACATCAAATCAAAAAACTTTGAAATTGAAATAATAAAAACAACCGCTACTCCTCCACTATATTTTTCAGGCAATAAAGCATAAACCTGATGAATATTTGTCAAAATTCCAAGCATAATTAAACCTCCAATAACCTGAAGCGTGATAGATGCTTTTTTGTACAAATCATTCAGCTCTGTATGCTTTTTTCGAGCCATTAAATCTGTCGTAACCGGATGCGTAATTTGGTGCATTGCCCGCATTGGAACTGAAATTGTTAAAGCAATAAATATAGCAACCGAATAATAAGCGGCTTCTTTTAAAGGAATATATTGACCAATCATAAACTTGTCAATATCCAACAACATTACAGCAATACTGGAGGAAAAAATGATAAAAGCAGAATATACGATTACTTCTTTTTTCTCTTTTGGAAACTTCAAATGGAATTGTGGTCTTCTAATTTTGAAAGCCACAAATGCCATAATCAACATCATAGTTAAGTAAATAAAAACTAAACTGTAAACAAATTGGATGGTGGTTATCCAACCAAAATAAACGGCAAAAAGAAAAATACTAATAAAAATACGTAACAAAACTTCCTTTAAAAAATTACCGAAAACCGATTTCAAATGAACTTTAACCCAAGCATAAAAAATTTCAAAATAACCCATAAATAAGCCAATCACCGGGATTATCCATACATAGTCATAAATAATTGGATTTTCAACTGAAAGCATAGAAGCTGTTTCAGGATAGAAAAAAAATAAAATTAAAAAAATGGGTATGATAATCAGCAACGGAAGCACTAAAACTAAATTTAAAAAACGGGATTTATCTTGTTCCGTTTGGTGTTCTGCGTAAAAGCGAACCAACGTATTTTGAATACCAAAGGCCATCAAAGGCATCATAATATTGGCAGAAGACAATAAAAAAGCAGTTAAACCATAATAATCTTCACCTAAAAAATGAGTATACATAAACAAAGCATTAGCCGCACCAATAGCAAAACCAATGAAGGTTATGACGGTGTTTTTAACGGATTGATTGAGTACGATTCCCATAAAACTATGCTTCGTTAATGAAATTAACTAACTGTTGAGTTAGATTTTTTCGGCTGTAATGTTGTAATCCTACCGGATAAACTTTTAAATTACTTTCTTTATAGAGCGAATAATGAGCTAAAATCGTTTTTTTTAATCGCTTTTTTTCATCATAACCGAAAAAAGTTCCGGTATTTGTTTCTTTTAAAATCATTTCAAAATCAGAAGCTTTTGGTCCAATGGCTATAATTGGCCGTTCAGAAACCATATATTCAAACAATTTTCCGGGAATAATGCATCGTGTTTCCTCAGAATCAATTTCAATTAGTAATAAAGCCTGCGATTTACGTTGGTGCATTATTGCTTCCTGGTGTGAAACATAACCTAAATTGTCTACATATTTTGATAATTTAAATTCAGTTATAGAATCTAAAACATCTTGACTAATTTTTCCAATTAGTTTTAACCTGAAATCTGATGCAAAACCAGGCTCTTCTTTGACTAATTCTTTCAAAGCTTTCCAAAGAATTCTTGGATTTCTTTCGGATAAAAACGAACCAATATGTGCTAAGGTGAATTTTTCATCTAACAACGTTTTAGAAACATCTTCAACGTCATAACCATTGGTAATTACGGCAATGGGACGGTTGGTTATTTTTTCAAAATCTATTTTAGTGGATGGACTGGTCACACTTATTTTTGTAGCAGAACAGAGTACTTTCTTTTCTAATATTTTATGTTTCTTTTCTGATTTTTCTGTTAACATCAACTCTTTATGGTAACCAATAGTAGTCCAAGGATCACGAAAATCAGCTATCCATTTTACATTTAATTGCTCTTTAAGTTCTAAACCTATCAAATGCAAACTATGCGGAGGACCACTGGTAATAATGGTTTCTATTTGATGTTCCTGAATATAATTCTTTAGAAATTCAACCGATGGTTTTACCCAAAAAATCCGTGCGTCCGGAATAAACAAATTTCCTCGAATCCATAGTAAAAATTTAGCTACTAATGATTGTTTCTTCTTACTTGGAATTATTCCTGAACTAATTTTCTGTGTGTCTTTTTTTGAAAAAAAAGAGGCCCAACGATAAGGTTCTCTGATTTTCTTTTTGATGATAATTGCTTTTGAAGATACTTCAGCGATTAACTTTTCATCAAGAATCGGATAAGTTGGATTTTCTGGAATATAAACATGGGGTTCATACCCAAAATCCGGTAAATATTTTACAAACTTCAGCCAACGTTGCACGCCGGGTCCACCAGCTGGAGGCCAATAATAGGTTATGATTAGTATTTTTTTAATTTCTGCTGGTTTCCCGTTCAAAATTTCTTTTTCATTTGTGTTAATCAACCTTTTTTTTCTTTGATTCAATATATAAACCACTTAATAAAAGCAACAACATTCCTATCGAACTAAAAAAAGCAATTGAACTTCCTTTTTTAACAATTTCCGGTTCAAATTTAAATTCAATCGTGTGTTTTCCTGCCGGAATTGACAAACCTCTCAAAACAAAATTTGCTCTGAATTCCTTCACCTCTTTTCCATCAATAGTCACTTTCCAACCTTTTGGATAGTAAATTTCAGAAAAAATGGCAACACCATCATTTGCATTTTGAGCTGTATATTTTAAATAATTAGGTTTATATTCTTCTAACTTTATGGTTGCTAAACTATCTTTTATAAAGGCATTATTTTTTGTATTAGAATAAAATTCTTTATGTACTACCGCTATTTTCTTAGTATCCAAGCTATCTAAGGCTTTTATTTCTTTATCCGCTGAATCAACTACCATAATATTTTCAACAAACCAAGCATTTCCATTAGCATCCGGATTTCTTAAAGGAATAGGTTGGCCTTCTTCTGTTGTTTGAATCACATATTTCACGTTTAACATATTCAACACTTGAATATTATTGTTAGCAATTTGGTAATCATACAATTGCTGAATTCGTTGCGGTTTTACAGCACTGTAACCTCCAATAGCTTTATGAAAATAAGAAGTCCTTCCTCCGGCCATTCCTTGTCCCGGTTCAAAAACCTTAAAATTTGGGTCAGTATCTTTTAAAATTTCTAAATCTGCAGGAGTGGGTTGAAAAGGTTCATCTACCTGACGGGCATTTACAAAATCATCCGCATTCACATAATTTTTGTCAATTACATATAAATCTAAAACCATCAGTAACCCTGCTAAAACTACCGCAATGGTTTGGGATAATTTATTTTTGATAAACAACCAAAAAACAGCAAAAACAGTCAATATTAATCCCATTGAACGAAGTAAATCGGATGTATACATTGCTTTTCTATCTTCTTTTAAAGCATCAACAAAAGGTTGACCAATTTCTCCATAAGCCTGTTTGAAATAAGCATCGCTTTCAGTAGAAAAGCTAAACATTCCTTTCACTACAATGAGCAAAGCTAAAATACCCAAAGAAATTGCAGCTGATTTCCAAAGAGCTTGCCATTGTTGTTCTTTCTCTAATTTAAAAAACGAATACAATCCCATAATAGCTAAAACGGGAATACATAATTCCAAAATAACCTGAATGGATGAAACAGCTCTAAACTTATTATATAACGGAAAATAATCAATAAAAAAGTCAGTCATTATTGGAAAATTTTTTCCCCAAGAAAGCATTAATGAAAAAATTGCTCCTGCTAAAAAAGCATATTTCAATTTGCTTTTTTCTGTGAACATGCCCAACACAAAAAGAAAGAAAACAATAGCTCCAATGTATGCCGGAGCAGCAACGCTGGTTTGATCTCCCCAATATACTCGTGATCCATTTGCATAATCTAAAGCTTCATTTTCAGGAGCTCCCATACCAACGAAAAATTCGTATAAATTACTGGTTTCATCCAATTTTTCATTACTGGCTCCACCAAATAATCGAGGGGCTATCAAGTTTAAACTTTCGGCAATTCCATAACTGTATTCGGTGATGTACTCATAGGTCATTCCTGATTTATTCTCTAATTTTTCACCTTCGGGTCCGATGGTCAATTCATTTTTTCCTCGCGTACTAAACTCAGTATATTCAGCTGTTGCCATTAAATTAGTGGCATTAACTCCCAACGCTAAAATTCCCGCAAAGAGGAAAACACCAAAAGCAATTCCAATTGATTTAAAATCTTTTTCTTTTATAAATTGAAAAATATAATATCCCGAAAGTATTAAAAGTAGCAACAACAGATAATAGGTCATCTGAAAGTGATTGGCCTGAATTTCTAATGCAGCGGCAACCATCGTTAATAAACCGCCAACAATAAATCTCTTTTGAAATACTAAAATAACTCCTGCAATTACCATCGGCATATAAGCAATTGCATGGGCTTTTGCATTATGCCCCACGCCAAGAATAATAATAAGATAAGTAGATAATCCAAAGGCCAACGCACCAAAAAAAGCTTTCAGCGGATCAACTTTTAAAACGGATAACAAAACATAGAAACCAAGAAAATATAAAAACAAATAATCGGCCGGACGAGGCAAAAAACGCAAGAAACTATCCAATTTTTTGACATAATTATGTGGATATTGTGCTCCGAGTTGATACGTTGGCATTCCACCAAAAGCTGCATTTGTCCAAAATGGTTCCTCACCGGTTGTTGCTCTAAAGTCATTTTGTTCTTTTGCCATTCCGGTATATTGAACAATATCAGATTGCAAAATCTTTTTCCCTTGTAAAACTGGGTAAAAATAAATTAACGAAATAAGGACAAATCCAAATAAGGATAATAAATGAGGAAGCGATTTTTGAAAATATTTCATATGCTTTTTATAATTTTTAATAAAGAAATTATTTATTCAACTTCTTCATAATCAATATATTCTCCTACTTCTTTTTTAACCTTTGGTTTATCAAAATTAGAAGCGGTTTGTTGGGGTTGATTTTGAGTTTGTTGTTTGAAATTTTGTTCTGCCTTTTGTACCATTTTACGCAATATAATTGGCATTAAAATTCTGGCTATAATTTTAAAGGCATAGTATATCCCTATCAGAATAAGGAGTGTTCTCACAAGCCCCGTAAAAGATGCTGTCTGCATAAGTCAATAATTTTGGTAAAAATAAGAAATACCTTCTTCAAAAATAAACTAACAATCTTAAATAAATAATAAAAAGTCTTATTTTTGGTTTTTATATCTATTCTACTAGAAAGCTTCACTATGAAAAACTTAAAAATCGCCTTCCTTTTTGTCTTTAATTTCTCGGTTAGTTTTGTTATTGCTCAACACACCGACATGATTAATTCAAATAGACCCGGACAATCAATGTCTGCCTTTTCTGTTGGAAAAACGGTGTTCCAAATGGAAACCGGAATCTATGGTTTTAAAGAAGATCACGACGCTGCCCGCTATAATTCTAATGGAATGGGTTTAGACTTAGATTTTAGATATGGTTTATATTTTGAAGAATTAGAAGTGATTGTAAATTCAAAATACCAATATGACAAATATTATTCTCCACTTGTGGATGAAACCCGTAGTGGATTTCGTTCGCTAGTTGTCGGTGCAAAATACCTGCTCTACGATCCGTTTAAAAATTATGAAGAAAAACCAAACATCTACAGTTGGAAGGCCAATCATCGGTTTAAATGGAGACAATTCATTCCTGCAGTTTCTGTTTATGCAGGTGCGAATATTGGGGTTGCCAACGAAGATTATGCCTATCCTGATGAACCAACAGTTAGTCCGAAAGTGATGATTATTGCTCAAAATCATTTTGGTACCAGTTGGGTTTTGGTCACCAATATTTATTATGATAAATTCACTACTGATTATAGTTCGTTGGCATATATATTAACGTTAACTCGAGGATTTAATGAAAAATGGTCCGGTTTTATTGAAAACCAAGGAATTGATGGTGATTATTATTCCGATTCTATACTTAGAGGTGGTGCGGCCTATTTACTTAAATCTAATTTACAAATTGACGGCTCAATCAGTACTAATTTCAAAGATACTCCGTCCATTCTTTATGGTGGAGTCGGTATTTCATGGCGATTTGACGAAAAATACCAACCTATAAAAGTGGAAATAGGCGAAGGTGCAGAAAAAAGAGCCGGTTCAAAAAAGAAAAAAGACAAACAAAAGAAAGAAGCTAAAAAACGAGTTGACGAAGTTGAAGGATAAGCATATGATAACTATAGTTGAAGCCATTTCAAAAAAGAGTTTAACCGATTACGTTAAATTTCCGTTTTCTTTATATAAAAATCATCCCTATTGGATTCCTCCCTTAATTGATGACGAATTAGAAACTTTTGACAAAGTGAAAAATCCGGCTTTTGATAATGCCGAAGCATATTTTTATTTGGCTTATCGCGACAATAAAATTGTTGGTAGAATCTCGGCAATTATCAATTGGGAAGAAGTAAATAACCAGCAAAAAAAGAAAGTTCGATTTGGTTGGTGGGATGTAATAGACGATATCGAAGTAACCAAAGCTCTCTTGGAAAAAGTGTATGAACTCGGTAGAAAAAACAAGTTGGAATATGTAGAAGGTCCAATGGGTTTTTCAAATCTTGATAAAGTAGGCGTTTTAACCGAAGGATTCAATCGAATGGGGTCTATGATAACTTGGTATAATTATCCCTATTACAAAGACCATTTAGAGCAACTTGGCTTCGTTCGGGAAAAAGAGTATTTTGAAAGTGTTTTTTCTTTTTCAGATGTAAAGCCGGAAACTTTTGCAAAAGCAAGTGATTTGATTGAAAAAAGATATAGTCTGAAAACAGTTACGTTTACTAAAACCAAAGATATTATTCCCTATGTGGATAAAATGTTTGATTTATTCAATACCAGTTATGCGAAGCTGGCCTCCTTTGTGGCAGTTTCTGACAGACAAAAAGAGTATTTTAAAAAGAAATACATCCCATTTATAAATCCTGAATATATTCTGTTTATTTTGGATAAAAATGATAAAATGGTTGCTTTCAGTATTGTCATGCCGGGTTTCTCAGAAGCTTTGCAAAAAGCAAATGGACGTTTGTTCCCTTTTGGGTTTTATCATTTATTAAAAGCCAAAAAACACAGCAAAGAGGTTTTGTTCTATTTAATCGGAATCGAACAGGAATATCTTAACAAAGGACTTACCTCAATTATTTTCAGAGAATACTATACTGTTTTTAAACAAAAAGGAATAGAAATTTGCAATCGAACTCCTGAATTAGAAGAAAATAATGCCATCCATAATCTTTGGAAAAATTTCAATTCTCACATAGACCGAAAAAGAAGAACTTACCGAAAAGATTTATAAAAACAAAAACCACTTCCTTTTAAGAAGTGGTTCTCTTTATACACTATTATCTTTCTCATGGATATAGCTTAAAGCATAAAGCTTATAGCTTTTACATTAAGAAACATCAACCTTAGTCGCATCTGCAATCTTTTTATAGGTTCCATTCACTAATTTTTCACGAATAGCTTCAAAAGCAGTCAATGTTCTATCAATATCTGCTATTGAATGAGACGACGTAGGAATCATTCGCAACAAAATTATTCCTTTTGGTATAACGGGATAAATAACGATAGAAAGAAAAATACCGTAGTTTTCTCTTAAATCATTAACCATAACCATTGCTTCCGGTACACTTCCTTCTAAATAAACCGGCGTTACGCAAGTATTTGTGTCACCAATATTGAAGTTTCTGGCTCGTAAACCTGATTGCAATGCATTCACGTTTTCCCACAATTTATCTTTTAACTCCGGGTGATTACGTAACAATTCCAAACGTTTCAAAGCTCCAACTGTTTGAATCATTGGTAATGCTTTGGCAAACATTTGCGAACGTAAATTGTATTTTAAATAATCGATAATGTCTTTATCTGCAGCAATGAATGCTCCGATACTTGCCATTGATTTTGCAAACGTAGAGAAATACACATCAATTCCATCCTGACAACCTTGCTCCTCACCTGCTCCGGCTCCTGTTTTTCCAAGTGTACCAAAACCATGTGCATCGTCAACTAACAAACGGAAATTGTATTTTTCTTTGAAAGCAACAATTTCTTTCAACTTACCTTGTTGACCACGCATTCCAAATACTCCTTCGGTAATAAATAGAATTCCTCCTCCTGTTTCTTCAGCCATTTTAGTAGCACGTTGAAGGTTTTTCTCCATACTTTCCAAATCGTTGTGACGATAAGTAAATCGTTTTCCCATATGTAAACGAACGCCATCAATAATACAAGCGTGTGCATCAACGTCATAAACGATAATGTCATTTTTAGTAACCAATGCATCAATAGTTGACATGATTCCTTGGTATCCGAAGTTCAACAAATAAGCTGATTCTTTCTTAACAAAAGCAGCTAATTCATTCTCCAATTGCTCGTGTGCATTCGTGTGACCGCTCATCATTCGGGCTCCCATCGGATAGGCTGCACCATATTGAATTGCTGCATCAATATCTGCTTGACGTACTTCCGGGTGATTAGCTAACCCTAAATAATCATTCAAACTCCAGTTTAAAATATCTTTTCCTTGAAACTGCATATGAGGTCCCAATTCGCCTTCTAATTTTGGGAAAACAAAATAACCTTCTGCTTGTGAAGCCCATTTTCCTAACGGACCTTTATTGTTTTGAATTCTCTCGAATAAATCTTTAACCATGATAAATTAATGTATTTAATTTGGTGTGTAAAAACGCGACAAAAGTAAACATTTCTATAATTATTTCATACTATTTTTAGTTGCGAAATTACAAGATTTGTAAAACGGAGTGTTTTACTTCTCAACTTACTACCAATATGTGGATAAAATGAGGTATTTTAACTATATTTGAACTAGAAAAATAGAAATATTCATGAGCCAACGAGATAAAGATGATTTAAAACTGGCCGTATTAATTGATGCTGACAATGTTCCCTTCAGCAATGTTAAGGGAATGATGGAAGAAATTGCAAAATACGGAACCCCTACCACAAAAAGAATTTATGGTGATTGGACAAAATTACCAGACAAAGGTTGGAAAAGTGTTTTGCTCGAAAATGCAATCACTCCAATTCAGCAATATGGCTACACCACCGGAAAAAATGCAACCGATTCTGCTATGATTATCGATGCCATGGATATTCTATATTCTGATAAAGTTGATGGTTTTTGCATCGTTTCCAGCGATAGTGATTTTACAAGATTAGCCACTCGACTTAGAGAATCAGGTATGAAAGTAATTGGCATCGGCGAGAAGAAAACACCTAACCCATTTATTGTTGCGTGTGATCGGTTTATCTTTATTGAAGTTATTGAAGGTGCCAAAAAGAAAAAAGTAGTATCTGCTACTGCTACTCCTGATGATAAGAAAAAAGACGAAAAAGCATTATCTAAAATTGATGTAGACACTATTGACATCATCGAATCCAGTATTGAAGACATTGCAGAAGATGATGGTTGGGCTTTCTTAGGTGACGTAGGTAACCTTATCGTAAAAAAGAAACCCGAATTTGATCCTCGAAACTACGGTTTTTCAAAACTAACTCCACTTATGAAATCGTTGACTCATTTATTGGAAATACACGAACGCGAATCAGACAAAAAAGGAATTAAACATGTTTATGTTCGGTTGAAATAAACTTAATTTTTCATTTTAAAATCGTCATAAATGCTCAAATTCTTTCGAAACATTCGATATAAATTTATTGAAGAAGGTAGATTCATTAATTACTTAAAATATGCCATTGGTGAAATATTTTTAGTTGTAATTGGAATTTTAATTGCTGTTTCAATTAACAATTGGAATGAAAACAGAAAACAACAGCAACTTTTTCTAACGATTCTAAAAAACATTGAAGATGACATGAAAAGTGACACTTTAGTATTCTATCAAACAAAAGATAATTTCAGAAAAGGTGACAGTATTTTCAAAAGAATTTTAGACAACAAAATGACTCGTGAAGATTATATCAACTGCGAAAGATGTGCAAACATTATAAACGCTCATGCTCCATTAAACTTTAAATCAAAAGGGTTTGAAATGCTGAAAGGATATGTTGACAATCAAAACGAAACAAAAGATTCTTTAGCCTCAGATATTTTGATGTTTTACAGCCAAGTTACGGACTTAAGTCAAATTATCAATGAACATATCAAAAACGATGTTTCCGGTAATTTAAAATATTCTAAAGAAAATCATGCTTGGTTTTATCTGAATCACGAACAAAGAATTAAAAACGAAGATTTTTTAAACTATGTGGTAAACAGTACAGATTTTAAAAATCGAGTAGCAATGCAACGCATTTTAGTCGTTAAAAATTTAAAATCTATTTTAGACACTTTTAATAAGAACGCAAAAATTCTATTACCCAGAATTGAAGCTCGCTTAAATTAAATTCTACAAAATTTCACTTCTTCGCATCAAAATGGTACCAATCGGGAATTACCAAGTTGATGTACTATAACAGTTGTATCCATTTTTACATTATGAAGGTGAAAAAATGAGCATACTCATGCCTTTCGTTCCTAACAACTTCAAATTAAAAAACGAAAAAAAACTGAAATATGGGAATCTTGTAACTTATCAAAAAAGTTGTGTAACTCTATTTAATGGTTTATAATCGACCTTTGTGAGGTAATCAATAGGTAAAATAATTCACCTTAATTAAAGGAAAAAACTTTACTATAAATTAAATATATAAAACAAAAATAATAGAAATGAAAATTAGTATTAGCTTATCTAACTAAGTAAACTTAGCCACTGAAAAGTTAAAATGATGTAATGTTATCTCACGTATTGGTAAAACCATGAAAAAACAAAAGACGAACTTTCATCTATTCTTACATCATTTAATTTTCTATCTATAAAGGAAATGTCAAAAAATACAACAGTATTTTAAGAACATATTTTTTGACACTTCCTTTTAAAAATTTAGTATAAACAAATATTAATAACTTTTAAATTCTATCAAAATGAGCAATTTATTATACTATGTAGCCGTAATTTTAATCATTATGTGGGCAATCGGTTTTTTTGCATACGGAACCACAGGTATCATTCACATCCTTTTAGTTATCGCATTAATTGCGGTGATTCTTAGAGTAATTCGAGGAGGAAATAACAGTAATTTATAACATAAATAATTTTTATCATGAAAAATAATCAAGTAATTTTAGGTGTATTAGGTGGTTTAGCTGCCGGAGCTCTTTTAGGTATTTTATTTGCTCCTCAAAAAGGATCAAAAACTAGAAAAATGATTTTGAACAAAGGCGAAGATTATGCCGGTGAATTAAAAAGCAAATTTGATTCCTTGTATGACAACGTTACTAACAAATATAATGGTGTCATCAAAGACGCTGAAGAGTATGTTTCCAAAAACGTAGAAGTTTAATACAAAGCTTAAACAAACAGCAACTCCAATTTTAAATACAAAAAACAATGAATAGTCCGGAAAGAACCATCGAATCGCTTTTTGAAAAAGCTGAAGATTATAGCAAAACTTCAATAGAATTGCTAAAACTCAATGCCATCGACAAAACAGCCGATGTGGTATCCTCCCTAATCACGCGAATGACCCTATTTGCTGTAACAACACTTTTCATTTTTGTAATTACCATTGGAGTTGCTCTTTGGATAGGTGAACTTTTAGGAAAAACTTATTTAGGCTTTTTCGTCATGGGTGGAGTTCACATTACAATTGCTCTTCTTATTTACACTTTTCGTAGAGAATGGATAGAAAAACCAATACGTCAATTCATCATTTTTGGACTTTATGAATAATAGCATCATGAAAAATAAAACTGAAATAGAACCCATTAAAGCCAAAATTGAACTCCTAAAAGCCAAACAGGCAGCGGAGTTCATTGCTTTTAAAGAACAACTCCAAGTAACTTACATGAGTTTAAAACCATTAAACCTCATTAAAAGTACCCTGGCTGAAGTAACTTCTTCTCCCGATATCCGAAACCACTTAATTCAAGGAGTAGTCGGAATTGCAGGTGGTTATCTAAGTAAAAAATTATTAATCGGTGCTTCAAGCAACTGGTTTAAACAAATTGCCGGAACATTAGTTCAGTTTTTTATCACTAAAAAAATTGTTCAAAAAGAAGAGGAAATCTTAGGCGAAACTGAATTGGAATAAACTACCCTATTGCTATCCAAACGGCAACAAAATGGGCTATCGTTCCCAACAATACAAAAATGTGCCAAATAGCATGATAATACAATTTGTTGTCCTTAACATAAAAATAAACCCCAAGCGTATAACTCAATCCGCCAATCATAATCCATAGAAAGACTAAAAATGGCATTGAATCAATCAACGGGTCAATAACAAATACAATCATCCAACCTAAAGCTAAATAAAGTAAAACCGAAACAAACTTAAAACGTTTCGTGAAAAACAGTTTAAAAACAACTCCTGCCGCCACAATACACCACATCACTCCCAAAAAAAGCATTGCAAGGTCCGGCTTCAAATACTTAGCCATCAATGGAGTATAAGTCCCCGCTATCAAAAAATAAATACTGATATGATCCCCAATTTGCAGCAAATCTTTTGCCCGTTGGGTTTTAGTAGCATGATAAAACGTTGAAAAAGTATATACCAACAACATCCCAAATCCGAAAACAAGCACCGAAATAAACATTGTCAAATCGTGCTGCTCATAAGTGATTTTCAACAGAAATGGCATCGCCACCAAACAAAAAGCAACCCCAATAGCATGGGTTAAAGCATTATAAAATTCTTCTCTCGGAGTTTGTATTCGTTTCGTTTTCATAACAACAAATTTAAGGATAAACTATCCTTTTTGCTATCAAATTTTAGGTCAAATAACTACTTCGTATATTCTAACAAATCACCCGGTTGACAATCTAAAACTTTACAAATAGCTTCAAGTGTGCTGAATCGTATTGCTTTTGCCTTCCCTGTTTTCAATATCGATAGGTTAGCCAATGTCAAATCAACCTTTTCCGAAAGCTCATTTAATGACATTTTTCGTTTTGCCATCATAACATCAAGATTTACAATTATTGGCATAGCTTAAACAGTTAATTCGTTTTCCTCTTGAATCTCAATTCCCCGCTTAAAAATCTGGGCAACCACATAAAGCACGACACTCATAAACAGCCACACATCTGCACCTCCAATACTTAACTGATGAATGTCTGGCATGATTACGCCTTGTTCAACAAACCATGCGGAATATTTCACACCCCAATAGCAAAACAGCCCGATTCCAAAAGACAAATAAGATAAATTAAAAATTAAACGCCCTAAATCCTTATTGAAAGGCTGCAACATATTTAATTTATCTTCATGCAAAATTTTAACAAGCAAATAAAGTAATATCGCTTTCAAAACCGCTACAATACTCATCAGTAGTGTCTCAACTAAAAAATAACCCGGATTATAATTGTAAAGACTTGACAAATCAATTTGCTGCCAAAAATGTTGAGCTCCAATTGGGTCATAGAGCAACGTAAAAAGTGAATTAAAAATAATTCCTCCTGCCTCAATACAAACACCAATAAATAATATCCATGAAATAACATATAAGACTTTCAAGATATGTTTTGTACTAACTTTAATTTCCATAATAATTCGATTTTAAAAATTATGGTACAAACATACTAAATATTTATTGATAAACAATAAATATTTATTATTTTAAGATGTATTAATCTTTCACCCAACTATTCCAAAACACCGCTAACAGCAACCCTTTATTTATCAATTCTTCTCAAATCTAAATCTTGAAAGTCAAAACTAAAGTCAATATTTGGTGAAATACCTTTCATCTTAATAGATTCTGCCTTGCCTGTCTCATCTAATGAAAACATAGCTAAGGCATCACAATTCATGGCTTGGTATTCCCATTTTACAGCAAAACTATTTGCGTTGTAAAAAGCCATCGGTCCGTTTAATTTTGGAGAACGATAACATTTAATCCATAATTGCTTATCTTTTTCAAATACTTCCACTTTTCCAAACCATTTGTCTTCATAAACCCCAATAAAATCTTCGTTTTTAATTTGGATATTTTTGGCAGATTCAACTTTTTCCCAAACCTTTTTGGTCACATCATCACCTTTGTCCTTACTCTCTTTCATCCATTCAACAATTTTATCTGTCCATCCAAAATCATCTAAACCAAGATAACTGTCAGAAATGCTGTTAGTAACCGATGTAAAAAGTCCTGCCCCTCCATTTTCAGTATTAGTCAAAACAACAATACCTAAATTTAAATCCGGATACATCGTCACAATAGATAACATTCCGGGTAAACCCCCCGTGTGCGATACTTTCATATTCCCTTTCACATCTGATAGTTCCCACCCTAAACCATAACCGCGAAAATGTGAATTATACCTTGGGTTCGAACTGGCTTCTTCAACGGTGTGAATTCGCCACATTTCTTTATGATTTTTTAAACTGAATAAGGACTTTTTTAAATCATTTCCATACATGCCTTTATTCAATCGAACAATCATCCATTTTGACATATCGGCAACATTAGAATATATTCCGCCGGCAGCACTTCCCATGCCTATATCATAACTGTCAATTGTTTTTATAGTTCCTGACTCTGACGAATAAGCGGCTGAAAGATTGCTTTTATCTTTCAGTAAACTACCCACAAACAATTCAAAACTCATCCCGCTTGCTCTCGCAATCACTTCTCCTGCCACTATATACAACAAGTTATCATAATCAAACTTTGTTCGAAAAGCAGAAACAGGTTTAAAATGTTGAAAACTGCTAACAACATCTTGAATAGTAAAATTTGAACCATCAGGAAAAAACATCAAATCACCAACGCCTAATCCAAGCCCGCTTCGATGCGTTAATAAATCTTGAATATTGAAATTCTCAGTCACATAATCGGTATACATTTTAAATTCCGGAATATGGTCTTTCACTTTATCAGTCCATTTTAGTTTTCCCTCTTCCTCTAAAATGGCAAGAGCAGTGGCTGTAAAAGCTTTAGTATTTGAAGCTATCTGAAAATTAGTGTTTTCATTTACCATTTTTTTGCTATTGATATCCGCCATGCCATAACCTCTTGAATGAATCACTTTTCCATCTTTCACCACCGCAACAGCAACGCCTGCCACTTTAAATTTCACCAAAGCATCAGTAACCAAAGAATCAATTTTTTGGGAAGAAATTTGAGCAACGGTTGTTGTCGATACTAAACAAACTAAAAACAGTGTGGTTAAAATTGTTGTTATTTTTTTCATCTTTTTTCTTATTTAAAATATCATTTTGTTGTCTTGCCGCTAACGGAAGTTAGTCTAAAAACACTCTCCCTAACTGATTATAATTAATCATAAAGTAAATATAGTAGTTTTCAGCATACTAAAAAACAAACCTCGCTTAGATAGCACTAAACGAGGTTATTTTTTATAATTATTTTAAAAACTTAGTTCTTTAATGAAGTTGTGCAACAACTACGCACAGCAAGGAATTAAGATTTTATTCTTAACTTTAACTAGATGATAAATTTGTATATCCAAACACCTATTCTTTCAACAATATGTATTCGCCTGATGGTACTAATGGAGCAATTGTCGGTGGCTCAGTTCCTTCAATATAACTTCTGTTTCCTGATTTTTGAGGTGTAACATAAATTTTTAAAGATTCTGAACCATCCTCTAACGAAACCATTTTTCGAATTATTAAAGTTGCAGAACCACTCTTATCTGGATTTACTATACTTAAAGACAACCTCAATTCTCCAGCGAAACAATCATTGCAAATTGGTCTATTGTTGTTTTTTTTCAAAACATAACCCGAAATGAAATGCATTATTTGATTTGGATATACTACGGAGACATTGTCTAAGGTATTTCCTAATTCAACCCCATTTTCATCAATGTATTGATAGCCGCCGATTATTAAGTCTTGATAATAACGAGAATTGTATTGCATTTCTTTTTTTATTAAAATTAATTTGAATCGTTGGTTTCCATTTTGATAAACGTATGTTCCTTCAAATTTGTTAAGTAACCCATTTACATCTTTATAGTATGCTCCACTATTTCTTCCGTCATAATCACTATAAATATCTATAATTGGTGTTTGAGTATAGCCTTTAAAATAAAAGGTGATGAGAAGTATTATTATTAATTTTTTCATATCTA
>NZ_PNJW01000032.1 GCF_013822155.1 Flavobacterium sp. | reverse complement strand
ACAAAAACTTATAGACAATTTGGAGGAACAGGTTTAGGATTAGTAATAACCAAGAAGTTACTTGATTTATTAGAATCAGATATTCAATTTGAAAGTGAGATTGGTATTGGGACAAAATTCTATTTTACAATAAGTCTCCCCATAAATAAACACTTTGATACAGTTGTTACAGATGATTTGCAAGAAAATTATAAAGAACAAGATCTACATGGAATGCGGGTGTTATTAGTAGAAGATAATTTGATTAACATTAAAATTGCTCAAAAAATAATGAGTCAATGGAATGTGGAAGTTGATTTAGCTGAAAATGGTCTTGTTGGTGTTGAAAAATTTAATTTGAATTCTTATGATGTTATTTTAATGGATTTATCAATGCCGGTAATGGATGGTTACGAAGCAACTTCTTTAATTAGAGAAAAAGATAAATTAATTCCTATTGTTGCTCTAACAGCCTCAGCCTCATTTGGATATTTAGACAGAGCACTTCAAATTGGAATTAATGAATATATTATAAAACCTTTTAATCCGAAAGAACTCAATATGAAATTGAGAAAATATTATAAAGGTTAGTTTTTTTATATTTGGTTGCTTTAACAATATAAAATGTATGTTTTTTGTCAATATTATTATTGATAACTTCTTTTTTTTATTCTTTTATTTCCTATTGATTTCACTTACATTAGCAGAAACTCGATATTACCCAAAATGCAAGAACAAAATCAATATACCGAAGACAATATTCGTTCCCTCGATTGGAAAGAACACATCCGAATGCGACCCGGAATGTATATCGGGAAGCTCGGTGATGGTTCTTCACCTGATGACGGTATTTACATATTGTTGAAAGAAACATTAGATAACTGTATCGATGAATACGTGATGGGTGCCGGAAAAACCATCGAAGTAACTATTAAAGATAAGTTGGTAACCGTACGTGATTACGGACGTGGAATTCCGCTAGGAAAAGTTGTTGATGTTGTTTCTAAAATGAATACCGGAGGTAAATACGATTCTAAGGCTTTTAAAAAATCAGTTGGTCTGAATGGAGTAGGGACAAAAGCAGTAAATGCATTGTCTAATTATTTCCGTGTGGAATCGGTTCGAGACAACCAACAAAAAGCTGCTGAATTCTCCGCGGGAAATCTGACATTAGAAGAAGATATTCAAGAAACAACTAAACGCCGAGGTACTAAAGTAGCCTTTATTGCCGATGAAACTATTTTTAAAAACTACAAATACCGTAATGAGTACATCATTAAAATGCTCAAAAATTATTGTTACCTCAATACGGGATTAACAATATATTACAACGGTGAAAAATATTATTCAGAAAATGGTTTAAAAGATTTATTAGAAGAAAATATTGCCGAGGAAGATATGATTTATCCAATTATTCATCTTTCAGGCAACGATATTGAATTAGCCATTACACATAGTAAATCGCAATATTCTGAAGAATACCATTCATTTGTAAATGGTCAGAATACGACGCAAGGCGGAACGCATTTGAATGCTTTTCGTGAATCAATCGTTAAAACCATTCGTGAGTTTTATAAAAAAGATTTTGACCCTTCAGATATCAGAAAATCAATTGTTTCCGCTATTGCAGTTAAAGTAGAAGAACCGGTTTTTGAAAGTCAAACGAAAACTAAATTAGGTTCTACGGATATCGGCCCAAAAGGACCAACGGTTCGTTCATTCATCAATGATTTCATTTCAAAAAAACTCGATAATTTTTTACATAAAAATCCGGAAGTAGCCGATTTACTTTTACGTAAAATTCTACAAGCCGAACGTGAACGTAAAGAACTTTCCGGTATTAGAAAATTAGCAAAAGACCGAGCGAAAAAAGCGAGTTTACACAATAAAAAATTACGTGATTGTCGAGTTCATTTAACCGATGCTAAGAATCCACGAACGTTAGAAAGTACGCTTTTTATCACGGAGGGAGATTCGGCTTCGGGTTCAATTACTAAAAGTCGTGATGTGAATACGCAAGCGGTTTTTAGTCTACGTGGAAAACCGTTGAATTCGTATGGCATGAGTAAGAAAATCGTTTACGAAAACGAAGAATTCAACTTATTGCAAGCCGCTTTAAACATTGAAGAATCGATGGAAGATTTGCGTTATAATAACATTGTAATTGCTACCGATGCCGACGTGGATGGTATGCACATTCGCTTGTTGTTGATTACTTTTTTCCTGCAATTTTTCCCGGAATTAATCAAAGATGGTCATTTATATATCTTGCAAACACCATTATTCCGTGTGCGAAATAAAAAAGAAACTATATATTGTTATAGTGAACAGGAACGAGTGGATGCCATAGAAAAATTAAAACCCAAACCGGAAATTACTCGATTCAAAGGATTGGGAGAAATTTCACCGGATGAATTTAAGAATTTTATTGGTGAAAGCATTCGATTAGATCCGGTGATGTTAGATAAAGCTACTTCCATCGAAACATTATTGGAGTTTTACATGGGTAAAAATACGCCGGATAGACAAGAGTTTATTATCAATAATTTGAAAGTGGAATTAGATGTTGTGGAGAAAAATTGATTTTAAAATAAAAATTTATTAAAATATGTTCATCATAAAATGATAAACGAAGACGAAGAAAACATCATCCCAGAAGATGAAAATGAAGAACTCAATGAGTCAAGCCAAGAACAAGGTTTTGACGACGTAAAAGTTTTTAGTAACAAACATTTTTACGAAAACGACGAAAACCCCGAAGACACCATCACCAAAGTGACGGGAATGTACAAGGATTGGTTTCTCGATTATGCTTCCTATGTAATTTTGGAGCGTGCCGTTCCTGCGATTGAAGATGGTTTTAAACCGGTTCAACGCCGAATTATGCACTCGATGAAAGAACTCGACGACGGTCGTTACAACAAAGTAGCGAATATCGTTGGTCATACGATGCAATATCATCCACACGGAGATGCCAGTATTGGTGATGCGATGGTACAAATCGGTCAGAAAGATTTGCTGATTGATATGCAAGGAAACTGGGGAAATATACTAACTGGTGACAGTGCCGCCGCTTCCCGTTACATCGAAGCTCGAATTTCGAAATTGGGTCACGATATTTTATATTCTCCTAAAATTACCGAATGGGGAATGTCGTATGATGGTCGTCGTGCCGAACCTATTAATCTTCCGGTAAAATTTCCACTTTTGTTAGCACAAGGAGCCGAGGGAATTGCCGTTGGTTTATCCACTAAAGTGTTACCACATAATTTTATTGAATTGATTGATGCTTCAATAAAGATTTTAAAGAACAAACCATTTACAATTTTTCCAGATTTTCCAACCGCAGGAATTGCAGATGTTTCCAACTATAATGATGGTTTACGTGGCGGACGAGTTCGTGTGCGTGCGAAGATTTCTCAATTGGATAAACAAACGTTGGTGATTACTCAAATTCCGTTTTCAACCAACACAGGAACGTTGATTGACAGTATTCTGAAAGCCAACGAAAAAGGTAAAATTAAAGTCAAAAAAATTGAAGATAATACGGCTGCTGAAGTTGAAATTCTAATTCATCTTCCGCCTGGCGTTTCTCCGGATAAAACGATTGATGCATTGTATGCGTTCACCGCTTGTGAAACTTCAGTTGCTCCGTTGGGTTGTGTAATTGAGAATCATAAACCGTTGTTTATCGGTGTTTCGGATATGTTGAAAATTTCGACGAATCGAACGGTGGATTTGCTGAAACGAGAATTGGAAATTCAGTTGGATGAACTGGAAAACAAATGGCATTTTTCTACCTTGGAAAAAATATTCATTCGCGAAGAAATGTACATTGATTTCAAATTGTATTCCGATAGAGAATCGTTGTATGTTTATATGTACGATCGATTCAAACCCTTTTTAAAATCATTTGTTCGAGAGATTAATGATGATGATTTACAAAAGTTGACACAAATTCCGATGATTCGTATTACTCGATTTGATTCGGATAAAGCGGACGATGCCATTGCGAAGTTGGAAGCAGAAATGGAACAAGTGAAACATCATTTGAATAACATCATCGATTTTGCGATTGATTATTTCCAAAAGTTAAAAGACAAATACGGCAAAGGAAAAGAACGTCAAACCGAATTGAGAAGTTTTGACACGATTGAAGCTACAAAAGTGGTTTTGCGAAACACCAAATTATATGTCAATAAAGAAGAAGGTTTCCTTGGAACCGGACTCAAAAAAGACGAATATGTAGCCGATTGTTCGGATATTGATGATGTAATTGTCTTTTTACGTGATGGAAAAATGATGGTGACCAAAGTGGATGATAAAAAATTCATAGGGAAAGACATTATTCACATTGCCATTTTTGATAAAAACGATAAGCGAACCATTTATAATATGATTTATCGCGATGGAAAAAATGGTTCTACTTTTATCAAACGATTCAATGTTTCCGGTGTTACTAGAGATAAATTTTACGATTTAACACAGGAAAAACCGGGTTCACAAACCTTGTATTTTTCTGCCAATCCAAATGGTGAAGCGGAAGTAGTAACCATTTTATTGCGTCAGGTTGGAAGTGTAAAAAAATTGAAATGGGACTTAGATTTTGCGGAAATAGCCATCAAAGGAAGAGCTTCCCGAGGAAATACGGTTACTAAATATCCGATTAAGAAAATCGAATTAAAAGAAAAAGGAATTTCTACTTTGCGACCACGTAAAATTTGGTTTGATGATACGGTTCAGCGATTAAACGTGGATGGAAGAGGCGAGTTGCTTGGTGAATTCCGACCCAATGATCGTATTTTGGTTATCAATCAAGCCGGAAAATTAAAAACCATTATTCCGGAATTGACTACCCATTTTGATGAAGAAATGATAGTGTTGGAAAAATGGCATCCTAATAAACCTATTTCGGCAATTTATTACGACGGAGAAAAAGACCGATATTATGTCAAACGTTTCTTGGTTGAAAACGAAAATAAAGAAGAAATCTTCATCTCAGAACATGAGAAATCACAATTAGAAATTGTTTCTACGGATTGGCGACCAGTTGCTGAAGTAATTTTTGCAAAAGTAAAAGGTATTCAAAAAGAGAATCAGACGGTTGATTTTGAGCAGTTTATTGCAATTAAAGGAATAAAAGCACTCGGAAATCAATTGACTACAGATAAAATAAAACAAGTTAACTTGTTGGAACCACTGCCGTATGAAGAACCGGAAGAAGAAGTTCCGGAGGAAATGGAAGTTTCCGGTGAAGATAATGTTACTGACGATATTCAAACTGAACTGGACGACGACGGACAAATTACATTGAGTTTAGAATAAACAAAAAATGCCTTTCAATTTGAAAGGCATTTTTTTTAATTTATTTATTTAATAGTAAGAATGTCATTTCTTCTTTCTAATTTTCATGTTAATAAACTCAACTGCTAATGAAAAAGCAATAGCAAAATAAAGATATCCTTTGGGTACAGCACCTACATGTTGTCCAACCAAAGTAGCATTTGACAAGTGCATACTTTCTGTAATTAACATAAATCCAATTAAAATTAAGAATGCTAAACCAAGTATTTGAATGGATGGATTTGCGTTAACAAAATTTCCAACCGGAACAGCAAAAAGCATCATGACACCTACTGAAATTACTACGGCAGTAACCATGATGTAGAGAGCTCCTTCAATACCGTTAGTCATACCAACTGCGGTTAAAATACTATCAACAGAGAAAATCAAGTCAATTAATAGAATTTGAACAATCACACTACCGAACGATTTGGCTGCAGAAGTTTTCATGTCTTTTTCTTCATCCCCTTTATGGTCTACTTTTTCGTGAATTTCTTTGGTGCTTTTATAAATAAGAAACAATCCACCTAAAAACAGTACCATTGCCTGACCAGTAAAACTACCGCTGAACCAACCAATATCCAAACTAAACCAAGGAGCTTTCATTGCTATTAAAAGCGTGATTCCAAATAATAATGCAATTCGCATGAACATTGCTAAAAACAATCCTAATCGTGTTGCTTTTTTGCGTTTTTCTTCGGGTAGTTTCCCTGTAACAATGGATATAAAAATGATATTGTCAATTCCTAGAACAATTTCTAAAAAGGTAAGCGTTAATAGAGCAACCCATGCATCGGGATTTGCGAATACTTCCATAAGTCAGTTTTAATTTGGTTAACGATTCTTTTACGTAATTAATTTACTTTTGTTACAATTCCTTTTTGTTTATTACTATCGCCGACAAAAGAATATTCAAAGGTATAGGTTTTTTTGTTAGTAGTTAAAATTTTCATGTGAATAGCTTTTTTTTCTATCATGCCTTTAGGATGAAGCTTTTGTAACACAAATTCACAGTCATTTATCCAACGAACAGAAGAGGTATCCGTTTTTCCACGAAAGGTTTCTATCTGTAGAGAATCATTTCGTTCAAAAATGGATATTTCTTTTTTTCCTTTAATTTCTTGTTCAAATTCAAATTGACCGGTTTTAAAATCGGTGCAATTTCTTTCTTGTTGGTAACAGGAGATGAATAATAAACTTAATAGTGGGAATATTTTTTTCATTTCAATTTTTATTTTCATCAAATAAACTTTTCATAATAATTTTAATTCCTTTAAACATAAAAGAAACAGCTGTAATACAAATAAAAATTCCGATACCTAAAACCAAATAATGCCAGTTTGTATGTTTATTCATAAACGCATTATGAATAATTACAGGTCCTAAAAACATCAATGGAATTGCTCCAACGGCATATTTTAATCCTTTAAATAAAAGTTCTTTATTATCCATCTTTTTTATATTCTAAGATTATTTACTTGAACTGCATCTGATATCTGCGACTGCTCACTGTGACTGATAACTCTCCACCGCTTTTCGAACACTGCCATGCTTTTCCAATAAAACTCCGGCTTCATCATAATTCACGGGAATTTCACTCATAACCATTCGAATACCACGATCAACCAATTTGTTATTGCTCAATTGCATATCAACCATTTTGTTGCCTTTTACTTTTCCCAGTTGAATCATTGTGGCAGTTGATATCATATTCAAAACCAATTTTTGAGCAGTTCCGGCTTTCATGCGAGAGCTTCCGGTTACGAATTCGGGTCCAACGACCACTTCAATCGGAAATTGCGAAACTTTTGACAGCGGACTTCCCTCGTTACAAGTAATACAACTTGTTGGAATGTTGTGTTGATTGCATTTTTTCAATCCACCAATCACATACGGAGTGGTTCCCGAAGCAGCAATACCAATTACAAAATCATTTTGATTGATATTGAATTCGGATAAGTCTTTCCATGCTTGTTCGGTGTCATCTTCGGCAAACTCTACAGCTTTTCGAATGGCTTTGTCGCCACCGGCAATAATACCAACAACTAAATCAAACGGTACTCCAAAGGTTGGCGGACATTCAGAAGCGTCCACTACACCCAATCTCCCGGATGTTCCCGCTCCAATGTAAAACAATCGACCGTCTTTTTGTAATTGACTCACTACTTTTTCAATTGTTTTCTCAATTTGTGGTAATGCTTTTTCAACCGCTAAAGGAACGGTTTTATCTTCGGTATTGATGTTCTGTAAAAGTTCAGAAACTGACATTTTTTCTAAATGCTCGTATTTGGAGGATTGTTCGGTGGTTTTGGTAAAAGACATAGTGCAAAATTTCACTCAAAGATAAGAGATTTTCGTTTCTCGCAAAGTCGCAAAGACGCAAAAAAAAGTTGCTGAGTTGCTGAGTTGCTGAGAAACTGAGTTTTTTTGATGATAAAGATGAAATATAATGTCATCCCAAATCAGAGAACTGACAACCAATAACAGTCAATCTTAATGCGAATGTCCCATTTCCATCACATACGCCAATAAAAATCCCAACACAATCATAGTGACTTTTGCCAGATTGAATTTGTGTCCTTCATTACTTTCAAAAATAATTGTTGAAGATATGTGGAATAATATTCCAACTACAATTGCCGAAATTTCTTTGGAATAATGTTGAGCAAAATGTAATTGTTCGGCTAATAAGGTGCCAAGTGGTGTCATCAAAGCAAATGAAAACATAAAGGCAAAAACTATGAATTTATTCATCTTCGCATTCACAAAAAATAACGTTAAAATAATAGCGATAGGGAAGTGGTGAACCGCAATTCCATAGGCCAAATTTGTGTTATCATGAATAGGAAAGCCTTCTAATAAAGCGTGAATACATAAACTAATGAACAATAACCAAGGAATTTGATTTAGTTCATTGTTTTCATCAGTATGCACATGAACGTGTCCGTGTTCAGCACCTTTGGAGAAAAATTCCAAGATGATTTGGAACAAAATCCCAATCATTATAAAAACACCTACCGGAATAGTTGAATGGACATCTTCGCCTTCATGCACATGATGTGATTCCTCGAATAATTCAGGTAATAAATGTAAAACGGTAAGCGAAAGTAAAAAAGCACCACTGAAAGCCAACAGTAATTTGATGTTTCTTTTCTTCTGAGGTTTTAAAAATAAAGCAATTAAAAAACCAAGAATAACAGCAGTAAATGTAATAATATAATGCATTATTTGAATATCAAAATTAAACGTTCAGACTGAGCTTTGTAGAATTTTCGTAGCTTGTAATCTCCAAAAACATCTAATAAATAAATCTCAGCTTCTTCCATCATTTTTTCAAAATCGGCTAATCGTAAAGCTTGTACTTTCTCGGTGAAATGAAAATTTTCACCTTTATCAGTAAAAGAAATTTCTTTGTAAATATGATTTTCTTTCTCGTAACGTTTGATGTGAAAATCAATTCCATCCACCGTTTTTGTTTCTTCGGGAATTAAATTTTCTAACACAAAATCTACATTCATAAAATCAATCACTGCAAAACCGTATTCAGATAAGCTTTCGCGAATAGCTTTTAGCGTCGTTAAATTATCAGCATCATCTTCAAAATAACCGAAACTGGTGAATAGATTGAAAATCGCATCGAATTTTTCATCGAATGAAATTCGCATGTCATGTTTTACAAAATGCAATTTTTCATTGGATGATTTTGAAGCTTCAATGATGCTATTCTCAGACAAATCAGCTCCTGTTACATCATATCCTAATTCATTTAAATAGATGGAATGACGTCCTTTTCCACAAGCCAAATCTAAAATTTTGGCATCTTCGGGTAAGTTCAAATAATGGGTGAGATTATCCATAAAAGCCTGTGCTTCCTCATAATCTCGATCTTTGTATAGAATGTGATAATAAGGTGTGTCAAACCACGAAGCATACCAGTTTTCTGTTGCAGGTTGTGAGTTGCGGGTTTCAGGGTTTTTAGATTCGGACATTAATTGAACAGTTGCTTTAAGAACGTGCAAATTTAGTGTATTTTTGCCAAGTTTTACAGATTTAAACAGACATGGAAAAGAATTTTAAGATGGTTGCCAAAACTTTTTTTGGTTTTGAAGAGATTTTAGCGAAAGAAGTTCAGCAATTAGGAGGACAAGATGTGCAAAGGGGAACTCGAGTTGTCACTTTTTCCGGGGATAAAGGTTTTATGTACAAAGCTAATTTATCGTTGCGAACAGCACTTAAAATTTTAAAACCTATTAAATGGTTTAAAGTATTTAATGAGAAGAGTTTATATGATGGTGTTTCAAGTATTGATTGGAGTCAGTTTATGACCGAAAAGCAAACGTTTGTAGTAGATGTCACCTTATATTCGGAAGCATTTAATAACTCGCAATTCGTTGCTCTAAAAACGAAAGATGCTATAGTTGACCAATTCAGAGCAAAAACTGGTGTTCGTCCGAGTATTGATAAAGACTTTCCGGACTTGCGAATTCATATTCACTTAGATCGTGACCAATGTACGGTTTCGTTGGATACTTCCGGTGAATCGTTGCACCAACGTGGTTACCGTTCAGCAACTAATATTGCTCCAATTAATGAAGTTTTAGCAGCAGGAATGTTGATACTTTCGGGTTGGGATGGTACTTCTCATTTTCTTGACCCGATGTGTGGAAGTGGAACCATTTTAGCTGAAGCAGCTATGATTGCTTGTAATATTCCGGCAAATATCAATCGAAAAGAATTCGCTTTTGAAAAATGGAACGATTGGGATAATGAATTATTTGACCAAATTATCGATAGTTTGATGAAGAAAACCAGAGAGTTTCATTATACCATCAAAGGGTACGACAAAGCTCCGAGTGCCGTTCGAAAAGCCCAAGACAATATTCAGAATGCCAATTTAGACGATTATGTGACCATTGAACAAAAAGACTTTTTTGAAACCGAAAAACAAACGGACGGTCCACTACACATGGTTTTTAATCCACCTTATGGTGAACGTTTGGATATTGATATGGAACGTTTTTACCGTGAAATTGGTGATACTTTCAAACAAAGTTATCCCAATACACACGCTTGGTTTATCACTGCCAATTTGGAAGCGTTGAAATTTGTGGGATTAAAACCTTCCAGAAAAATCAAATTATTCAACGGAAAATTAGAAGCAAGGTTGTTGAAATATGATATTTACGAAGGAAGCAAACGAACGAAGTTTCAGAATAGGGAAGAGGAGTAGTCTTTGTAATCTTGTCATTACGAAAGAGGAATTGCTGTATAAGATTCCTCTTTTATAATATGAAAAAGTAATTTTACATCACTTTCACCCCTTCCTCAAAAACCTTTGAAACATATATATCGAATCCAATTCCAGTTTTTGAATAGATTTTTTTAATTCCGTCAGCTACATTTTTAGCTGTTTTTAAACCTTTGCTCAAAGCATAAATAGAAGGTCCGGAACCTGAAATTCCGCAACCTAACGCACCGTTTTCTAAAGCAGATTTCTTCACCTGATCAAATTCTGGAATTAAGTTTTTCCGATACGGTTCTGCCACAACATCTTGCAAACATCGGCCAATTAATCCGTAATCTTCGGTGTATAATCCGCTAATGAATCCACCTAAATTTCCCCATTGTGTGATGGCTGTTTTTAACGGAATTTCTTTGGGTAAAATGTTTCTGGCTTCGGAAGTTTTTACTTCGATATGCGGATGTATGATGGTGACAAACAAATCATTCGGACTATTAATTTTAATCACTTCCAATGGATTGTAACCGCGAACCAAGGTAAATCCGCCTAATATGGCTGGTGAAACATTATCTGCATGATAACTTCCACTGGCTAAAAATTCGCCTTCCATGGCAAACGGAATCAACTCTTTTCGATGCAATGGATTTCCTAATAATTCATTGATACCTACCACCACTCCGGCAGCACTGGCAGCACTGCTTCCGATTCCACTTCCGGCTTTAATTTTTTTGTGGATTTCAATTTCAAACCCAAATTCTAAATCTAAGTGATTTAATAATGCTAATCCGGCAACACCGGCTACATTTTTATTGGTTTCCAAAGGCAAATCGGCTCCGGTTATTTTGGTAATTCGGATTCCTTTTTCTTTGACTTTTCTGATAATCATTTCATCGCCAATGTTTTCTAAACACAAACCCAATACGTCAAATCCGCAGGATAAGTTGGCTACGGTGGCAGGGCAGAATATTTTTATTTGGTTCATTTTTTAAAAGGTTCTAAGGTTCTAAGGTTCTGAGGTTCTGAGGTTGCTTAGCACCTTAGAACCTTAGTGCCTCAACACCTTTATTATACATTTCCAATCCGAATCACATCCGCAAAAATACCTGATGCAGTTACTGCGGCACCGGCACCTGCTCCTTTGATGATTAACGGTTGATCGATATATCTATCAGTGAAAAATTCAACAATATTGTCTTTTCCTTCTAAATTATAAAACGGACTTTCTTTTGGAATGAATTGTAAACCAACACCGGCTTTTCCGTTATCGAATTTAGCGACAAATTTCAAACGACATTCTTTTTCTTTGGCTTCTTTCAATAATTTTTCAAAATGACTAGAATGTTTGGTTAAGGATTTGAAAAAGTCTTCATTATTGGTGGTTTCCATACATTCTTTTGGTAAGAAAGAGATATTTTCGATGTCTTCCATTTCCATTTGATAGCCGCTTTCGCGAATAAGAATCAGAATTTTACGAGCCACATCCACACCGCTTAAATCAATTTTTGGATCGGGTTCAGTGAAACCTTGCACGCCGGCTTCTTTTACCACATCGTGAAAATTATAGGTTTCGCTGAAATTATTAAAAATGAAGTTCAAACTTCCGGATAAAACGGCTTGAATTTTATGAATTCTATCTCCGGATGCAATTAAGTGTTTCAACGTGTCAATAATTGGTAAACCTGCACCAACATTGGTCTCAAACAAAAAGGGAGCATTGTATTTTCGCGATAAGCGTTTTAAATTCTGATAGTTTTCATAGTTAGATGAACAAGCTATTTTGTTGCAAGTAACTACCGCAATATTTTTGCGTAAATAATGTTCGTAGGTTTTTGAAACTTCTTCATTTGCCGTGATATCCACAAAAATACTGTTACGAAGATTGAGTGTTTTTGTCTTTTCAATAAAATCAGCTTTCGAAGCTTTTTCACCAGTATCCAAAGCTGTTTTCCAATCTTTTAGCGAAATTCCTTCTTCATCGAAAACCATTTTTCTGGAATTGGAAAGAGCAATTACACGCAGATTTATTTTTAAATTTTCTTTTAAGAATTTCTTTTGTTGGTGAATTTGTTCGATGAATTTTTCACCAACATTTCCAACGCCCATTACAAATAAATTTAATTGCTTGGTTTGTTCTTCAAAAAAACGCTCATGCAATGTATTCAATGCTTTTTTGACATCATTTTCATTGATTACCACCGAAATATTTCGTTCGGAAGCACCTTGAGCAATCGCCCGAATGTTGACGTTGTTTTTACCTAACGTACTAAACATTTTTCCGCTGATACCTTGGTGATTTTTCATTTGTTCACCAACTAAAGCGACGATGCACAAATCTGTTTCAACGATGCATGGATTGATTTTATGTTGAGCAATTTCGAGTTCAAATACCTTGTCAATAGCAGTTTTAGCAACTGCTGCGTCTGCATTCAAAATACCAATACAAATGGAATGTTCAGAAGATGCTTGTGTGATGAAAATTACACTAATTGCGTGATTCGACAATACTTCAAACAAACGTTTGGAAACTCCGGCAACGCCAACCATTCCTGAGCCTTCTAACGTAATCAACGCGATTTTATCAATATGTGAAATTCCCTTAATTGGGTTTCCATTAGCGTTAGATTCTGATGAAATATAGGTTCCGAATGCATCCGGTTCAAACGTATTTTTTATCCAAATAGGAATATTTTTACTCAAAACCGGCTGAATAGTTGGAGGATAGAGCACTTTTGCTCCAAAATGCGACAATTCCATTGCTTCTTCATACGTGATTTTTTTAATCGGTTGAGCTTGTTTGACTAGTTTCGGATTGGCAGTAAACATACCGTTGACATCTGTCCAAATTTCCAATTCTTTTACATTTAAGGCTGCAGCCATAATTGCTGCAGTATAATCGGAACCACCGCGACCCAAAGTAGTGGTATTTCCATCGGTAGACGAAGCGATGAACCCCGGAATTACGGTTACTTGTGATGAATTGGATTTAAAATAATCAGTAATGGTTGCATTAGTAATTTCAAAATTTACTTCCGCTTTGCCAAAATTACTATTGGTTTTGATGAGTTCGCGACTGTCTTTAAAACTACTGTTGCCCACTTTTTGTTTTAGTGCTTCAGCGATGATGTAAGAGGATAGTAATTCGCCAAAGCTTACAATCATATCAGAAGTTCGTAAGGTCAGTTCTCCTAACAAATAACATCCATCCAATAAAGTTTCTAAATAGGAAATGTTCTTTTTGCAATAATGTAATAAAGCTGTCTGCTCGTTTATAGGAACTAATTCTTTTATGGCTTCCAGATGTTTTTTCTCAATTTGTAAAACTACATCGCGGTAAGAATCATCATTGGTAGACGCTTTTTGTGCTGCTGATAAAAGTAAATCGGTGACACCACTAAAGGCAGAAACAGCGACGATTAGTTTATCTTGTTTAGATTTTTGTTCAACAATTTCGAGAACTAACTTTATATTTTGAGCATTGGCAACCGAAGTTCCGCCGAATTTTAATACGTTCATTTGATTATTTATTACTTGAAAATATATATTTTTATTTTATTCTATCGAATAAGCATATATGTGGATGATATGTAAAAATTATACCCCGAATGGGGTTGTAGTTGTAGTTGATGTACCAAATGAAAACCCGTTCAACGAATTGAATAATGGGAATAAATAATTTATGTTCTTTTGTGATTTCATCTGAAACAAATGTAATAAATTTACATACATAAATATAAAAATACAAACTTTTACGAATACTTCAAAAAATCACTAATTCTACTGACAGATGAAAATTTTTGACGCCAAAAACATCAAGCTGATTGATAAATTGACAATCAATAAGCAACAAATAAACTCGTTAGATTTGATGGAACGTGCTGCTTTACAAGCTTTTTTATGGATTGTAAATCATTTTCATGAAAAAAAAACAGTGTTTCATATTTTTTGTGGCGTAGGTAATAATGGTGGTGATGGTCTTGTTATTGCAAGAATGTTGAAACAAAATTATTTTGATGTTCATGTTTATATAGTTCCTTTCAGCGACAAGTTTTCAGTTGATTTTGATTCAAATTTAGAGAGATTAAAAGAATGTAATTTAACTTACGATGTAATAAATGAAACTGCTGTTTTTCCTGATATTTCAGAAAATCATATTATTATTGATGCTATTTTTGGTATAGGATTGACGCACGAAATGGATTTGTGGATACAGAAAATTATTCAAAAAATAAATTACCATCAATCTTTTACTATTTCAATTGATGTTCCTTCCGGATTATTTTTAGAAAAGAAGACAATTCTAGCCATACATTCAGATGTTGTTTTAACATTTCAGTTTCCAAAACTTGCTTTTTTCTTACCTGATAATGAGCATTTTGTTTCTGAAATAGTAATTTTAGACATAGAATGGGATTATCATGTGATGGATGATATTGCCACACATTTCTTTTATTCTGATTTAGTAGAAATTAAGAAAAGATATAATCCAGTTGGAAAGTTTTCTCATAAAGGAACTCAAGGACATGCCTTATTAATAGGCGGTTGTTTTGGAAAAATGGGAACAATGGTATTAGCTTCACAAGCAGCATTGCGATCCGGTTGTGGTTTGGCAACTGTTTTAATTCCCAAATGTGGTTATGAAATTTTACAAACCTCCTCACCTGAAGTTATGGTAATAACCGACACAAATTATCATAAAATCACCTCAATAAATTTTGATTTTGCACCTAAAGCTATAGGTATCGGAATGGGTATAGGTCAAGATTTAGATACTCAGATTGCATTTCATTCTTTTTTGCTTTCTAATAAATTGCCTTTAGTAATAGATGCAGATGCATTAAATATTTTATCTGATAATCTAGAATGGATTGATTTAGTGCCTAAAAATTCAATTTTAACACCCCATCCAAAAGAACTAGAACGGTTAATTGGTTCTTGGCAAGATGATTTTGAAAAAATTGAGAAAACTATCAATTTTGCTCAGAAATATCATTTGGTTATTTTAATTAAAGGAGCTTATACCTTAATTATTGATGAAAAGAATGTTTATATAAACCCGACAGGAAATCAAGCACTTGCAACTGGTGGTAGTGGAGATGTATTAGCGGGAATGATTACAAGTTTACGAGCTCAAGGATATCAATCAGTTGATGCCGCTTTATTAGGCGTTTATCTTCATGGGAAAACTGCTGATTTAGCTGTTAAAGAGATGGGTTATGAAGGATTTATTGCTTCGGATATTATTAAATATTTAGGAAAAGCTTTTTTAGAGTTGAAAAATTAAATAGTTCCAAAAAAGTCCGAAAGGTTTAAAAACTAAAATCCATTTTCCTTCAATAATTCTTTCAATTTAACATCAGAAGGTCTTGGAGCATCAGCATTTATAATTTTACCTTCTGTATCGATTAGGATAAATCTCGGGATTCCGTCGATGGCATAATTTTTCACAAAATCAGATTTCCAATCGTTATCGGCAAACAATTGAACACCTTTTAACTCTTTATCGGCAACCATTTTTTTCCATTTTTCTATATCTTTTTTATCGTCAATGGAAATGCTGACAAACTCGATGTTTTTTCCGTGGTATTCTTTTTCAACTTCTTTTAAAGCCGGAATTTCTGCAATACAAGGTCCGCACCAAGTGGCCCAAACATCAATGTAAACAAATTTCCCTTTCAAACTTTCCAAAGAAGTTTTGCCGCCATTTATATTTTCATAATTAAAAGAAGGAGAAGGTGAGCCTTTGACTATTTTTTTTAATATTTTGTATTTTTGTGTAAGTTCTTCATTAAAGGTAGAATCAATAGAATTAGCCATGATACCTTTATAAATTTTATTTATATCTTGAGCAGATAAATTTAATTCGTAAAGCATATTTTTAGTTAGTTCGCTTCGAATGATTTCGCTTTTAATTGTTTTTAATTTTTCCATTCCTTTATCGAAAGGTGTTTTGTCTTCTGTTTGCGTTGCGTACATGATGCGTTGAAATATCCCGCTGATTAAACCTCTATAGGCATAGGAATGTTTAAAAATTTCTTCATCATTCATATCAAAATCATCACCTGCTTTTGGAAAATCATCGCTTGCTTTAAACTCTCTATTTTCGATAGCATAACCATGATAAGGGGAATATTGTTCGTAATATTTTAAACATAAAATGTCAATTTCTTTTTTTTCATTGGTCACAAATTTTTGATTTTTAATAGTAGAAGATTCCAGCTTTTCAAGAATACTTTTTTTGAGATTTTCTATTTTTTTAATGAATGTTTTTTCATCGACACTGTATATTTTGATAATGCTATCAAAATTGGATTGAATACCTAGTTTTGATTCAATCACTTTATTTTTTTGAATCAAATAATTGTTTTCATCTTGGCCGTTGCCACTATATTTCATAGCATTTATAAAATCATCCGCATTTGTTTCAAATTCTAAGTTGAACCCTTTTTCTAAATAAATATAATATGATTTTTCATCGCTCAATAGTAGATAATACATACCGTCATACGGAAGGTCTAGTGTGTCGGTAAAAGTTCCATTATTTTCAATTGAAATTTTCTTAGAAAAGTTAACACCTTCCAGTTCAATTTCTTTTGCATCAGTTCCCTTAATTTTTCCGGTTAAAAGAGTAAATGGTTCATTTTCTTGGCAAGAAATTAAAATAATAAAGCTTAGAATTAAAACAATTTGTTTCATAGTTTAGGTGTTATTTCTTCAAAAATAGGAATTCAATTTTAATTGTTATTAAATAATCAATAATTGTTTTGCTTTTATGCAAACGTTTGCGGAATTTTGAAACCTCAATCAATCAATAGATGAATCACCATTATATAAGTTCCGATTTACTTACAATAGAGTCCATAAACGAAATTTTACTTGAACATAAACTTCTCGCTTTATCAGAAGAAGCCAAAGTTAATATTCAAAAATGCCGTGATTATTTAGATGTAAAAATGCAATCGCAAACGGATCCGATTTATGGAATAAATACAGGTTTTGGATCGTTATGTAATGTGAAAATATCAAACGAAAATCTTTCACAACTTCAAGAAAACCTTGTGAAATCACACGCTTGTGGTACGGGTGAAGAAGTACCAAATGCGATTGTTAAGTTGATGTTGTTACTCAAAATTCAATCGTTGAGTTACGGACATTCAGGAGTACAATTAGAAACGGTGGAACGTTTGATTGAGTTTTATAATCACGATATTTTACCGGTAATTTATACGCAAGGTTCATTAGGAGCTTCCGGAGATTTGGCTCCATTAGCTCATTTGAGTTTACCTTTATTAGGGGAAGGAGAAGTTTATTTTGAAGGTGAAAAAGTGCATTCTAAAAAAGTTTTAGCACATTTTGGATGGATTCCAATTGTTTTACAATCTAAAGAAGGTTTGGCATTGTTGAATGGCACCCAGTTTATGAGTGCTTATGGTGTTTATGTTTTATTGAAATCTTATAAATTATCCTATTTAGCTGACTTAATCGGAACTATTTCGTTGGAAGGTTTTGATGGAAGAATTGATCCTTTTAACGAATTAATTCACTTGGTTCGACCGCACAAAGGTCAAATTGAAACGGCTCAACGAATCACTGAATTTTTGGAAGGTAGTGAGATAATTAAACAATATAAAACACACGTTCAAGACCCCTATTCATTTCGTTGCATGCCACAAGTTCATGGAGCTTCCAAAGATGCAATGGATTATGCACGACGCGTATTTAAAACCGAAATCAATTCAGTTACAGATAACCCAAACATATTTATTGGTGAAGATTTAATTGTTTCCGGCGGAAATTTTCATGGACAACCGTTGGCGTTAGCCTTAGATTTTTTAGGTATAGCTTTGGCAGAATTGGGAAGTATTTCCGAAAGAAGAACATATCAATTAATTTCAGGTCTTCGAGGTTTACCGGCTTTTTTAGTAGACAATCCGGGATTAAATTCCGGTTTTATGATTCCGCAATATACTGCAGCTAGCATTGTTAGTCAGAACAAACAATTAGCCACTCCTGCCAGTATTGATAGCATCGTTTCCAGTAATGGTCAAGAAGATCATGTAAGTATGGGAGCGAATGCAGCGACCAAATGTTTAAAAATAGCGGAAAATTTGGAACGTATTTTAGCTATCGAATTAATGAATGCTTCACAAGCTATTGATTTTAGAAGACCATTGAAATCGAGTAATTTTATTGAGTTGTTTTTGAAATCGTATCGTTCAGAGGTTCCTTTTGTAAAAGAAGATCGAATTTTGCATTATGATATTGAAAACTCGATTACTTTTTTGAAAAGTTTTGAGATTGAGATGGAATAAAATATATCCCAAAAGCTTTTTAACTTTTGGGATTTATTTTATTTTAACTTAAAATTCTTCTCAATCGCTTTAATCATTTCGCCGGCAATATCCTTGTTCGTCGCACCTTCAATCCCTTCTAAACCGGGAGAGGAATTTACTTCTAATAAAAGCGGTCCTTTACTCGAGCGAATAATATCGACTCCGGCTACTTTTAATCCCATGGCTTTAGCAGCTTTTACCGCAATAATTTTTTCTTCTTTAGTTGGTTTAATAACAGAGGCCGTTCCACCCAAATGAATATTAGCTCTGAATTCACCAGCCAATGCTTCCCGTTGAATGGTGGCAACTACTTTTCCGTCAATCACAAACAATCGCAAATCTTTCCCGTTGGCTTCTTTGATAAATTCTTGCACTAAAATATTCGCATTCAGGCTTTTAAAAGCATTAATTACACTTTCTGCTGCTTTTTTGGTCTCGGCTAAAACAACTCCTTTTCCTTGTGTTCCTTCTAAAAGTTTAACAATCAAAGGAGTTCCACCAACCATTTTTATCAAATCATCGGTATCTAAAGGAGAATTGGCAAAACCCGTTGTAGGAATATCAATTCCATTATTTAATAACAATTGCAACGAATATAATTTATCTCGTGATTGCGTAATTGCAGCCGAAGAATTCAAACAAAAAATTTTCAATGCTTCAAATTGGCGGGTTAATGCACAACCATAAAACGTAATATTGGGACGTATTCTCGGAATTACAGCATCCAATTCATTTAAAATTTTTCCGCCTCTATAATGAATTTCGGGTGTGTCGGCATCTAATTTCATATAACATTCTTTGATGTTTAAAAATTGCATTTCATGACCACGGCGTTCACCGGCTTCCATGATTCGTTTGTTACTGTATAATTCAGGATTACTGGCTAATAATCCGATTCGGAGTCCGCTTTTTTCTTTTAAAACATCCGGATATAAATCTTTTAATTTATCGGTAGAATTATCCCCTAATAAATATTTTCGTTCCGGGTCGACCATTGCTCGTCCACTCATGGCTTCACGACCCAATAACATTCGGAAACCCATGGAATCTCGATTTGTTAAAGTCATTTCGATGGTCCAACTGGATTCGCCTAATTGTAATTGGGATTGAATTACAAAACGCTGTTCACGAAATCCACTCGAACTTTTTACTATACGTTTATCGATTAACAGTGCTTGACAATGAATAATGGTTTTGACATTGTTTTGAATAGGATTAATGTCAAATTTTACCCAATGCTCTCCGTCTTTAATAAACGGGCTGATGTTGATGGCATGAAGTGCAGAAGTTTTTGCACCGGAATCCACTCGAGCTTTAATGGTTGGTATACCTAATTCAGGAAAGGAACACCATTCTTCGCTACCTAAAATTAATTTGTTATCTAACATGATTTTGATTGATGATGATATAAAAAAAGCCACGAATTCAGAATTAAAAATAGTTATAATTCATGAATTCGTGGCTTAAAATAAAATTACTTTTAACTCGTTGGTTTTTCTGCTTTTTTAACTTTCACATTTAATTCTTGTGCATCATCCTCAATATCCATAAAAATTTCATCTCCATCTCCAATTTTTGAAGTGATAATTTCCTCTGCTAAAGAATCTTCAACATATTTTTGAATGGCTCTTTTTAAAGGGCGAGCTCCAAATTGCTTGTCAAAACCTTTTTCAGCAATAAATGCTTTGGCTTTATCTGTTAAAGTCAAGGAATAACCTAAATCTTTTATACGAGAGTATAATTTTTTTAATTCAATTTCGATAATTAAATTAATATCTTCTTTTTCTAAAGCATTGAAAACAATGACATCATCAATACGATTCAAAAATTCGGGAGCAAATGTTTTCTTCAAGGCATTTTCAACGACACTTTTAGAATGCTCATCCGCTTGGGAAACTTTTGCAGCAGTTCCAAATCCAACTCCTTGTCCAAAATCTTTCAATTGACGTGCTCCAACATTGGATGTCATGATGATAATCGTATTTCTAAAATCTATTTTTCGTCCTAAACTATCAGTCATGTAACCATCATCCAAAACCTGAAGCATCATATTAAATACATCCGGATGAGCTTTTTCAATTTCGTCTAATAAAACTACACAATAGGGTTTACGACGAACTTTTTCAGTTAATTGACCGCCTTCTTCATAGCCAACATATCCCGGAGGTGCCCCAACTAATCTGGAAATTGCAAATTTTTCCATGTATTCACTCATGTCAATTCTAACCAATGCATCTTCTGAATCAAAAAGTTCTTTAGCCAAAACTTTTGCTAATTGTGTTTTTCCAACACCGGTTTGACCTAAGAAAATAAACGAACCAATAGGTCGGTTAGGGTCTTTTAGTCCTGCACGATTACGTTGGATTGACCGAGCTACTTTCATGACAGCTTCATTCTGACCAATGACTTTATTTTGAATTAATTCAGGTAAATGGGCCAGTTTATTGCTTTCTGTTTGAGCAATTCGGTTAACAGGAATTCCGGTCATCATGGAAACAACATCGGCAACATTATCTTCCGTAACCGTTATTCTGTTGTTTTTTGAGTCAACTTCCCATTGTTCTTGAGCAATGGCTAGTTCTTTTTCGATTCGTTTTTCGTCATCGCGAAGTTTTGCAGCTTCCTCATATTTTTGCTTTTTAACGACAGTATTTTTTAATTCCCGAACATCCTCTAGTTGTTTTTCCAATTCTAAAATTTGTTTTGGAACTTCAATATTAGTTATGTGTACACGAGAACCGGCTTCATCTAATGCATCAATTGCTTTGTCCGGTAAAAATCGATCAGACATGTAACGACTGGTTAATTTTACACAGGCATCAATGGCTTCCGGCGTATAAGTCACACTATGATGATCTTCATATTTACCTTTGATATTATTTAAAATGGTAATGGTTTCCTCAATTGAAGTTGGTTCAACAATCACTTTTTGAAAACGACGTTCTAAAGCACCATCTTTTTCAATATACTGACGGTATTCATCTAAAGTTGTAGCACCTATACATTGTATTTCACCTCTTGCCAAAGCTGGTTTGAACATGTTTGAGGCGTCTAACGAACCTGTTGCTCCACCAGCACCAACAATTGTATGAATTTCATCTATAAACAGAATGATATCGTCGTTTTTTTCTAATTCATTCATGACGGCTTTCATCCGTTCTTCAAACTGACCGCGGTATTTTGTTCCGGCAACTAAGCTTGCTAAATCAAGCGTAACAACTCTTTTGTTAAATAAAATACGAGAAACTTTCTTTTGAATAATTCGCAAGGCTAAACCTTCAGCAATGGCCGATTTACCTACACCCGGTTCACCAATTAAAAGCGGATTATTTTTCTTTCTTCTGCTTAAAATTTGTGAAACACGTTCGATTTCTTTTTCACGTCCAACTACAGGATCTAGTTTTCCTTCTTCGGCCATTTCTGTTAAATCACGTCCAAAATTATCTAACACAGGGGTTTTAGATTTTTTGTTGGTTTTACTTGCCGGGTTATTAAAACTACCTTCTTTTAAACTGTCATCTTGTCCGGAATCATCATTAAACGATTCGTTTTTTGGGAAGCTGTCAGTATACTCGTCTTCGTTGTTATTTGGTATCATATTCAGATATTGTTCTTTAGCTGAGTCGTAGTCGATTTTCAGCTTGTTTAATAATTTAGTTGTAGGATCATTCTCGTTCCTTAAAATACAAAGCAAAAGATGTGCCGTACTGATAGATGAACTTTGATAAACTTTTGCTTCTAAAAAAGTTGTTTTTAAAGCCCGTTCTGCCTGACGGGTGAGATGTAAGTTTTTCTTTTCGTTTCCGGCTTCAGCATTTGGATTTGGCGGACTCAATATTTCAACTTTCTTTCGCAAATAATCTAAATCAATATCTAAATTATTTAAAATTGTAATTGCTTTACCGTTGCCATCTCTCAAAATCCCTAACATTAAATGCTCTGTTCCAATAAAGTCATGACCTAATCGTAAGGCTTCTTCTTTACTGTAAGTAATGACATCTTTGACTCTTGGAGAAAAATTATCGTCCATTGCGTATATTTTAATAGGTAAATTTAGTAAATATGATTGGCAAAAGCAAAAATCATTCCGATGCCTATCTAATGTCAGCTAATTGACAAAAAAAAGTTAATAATAAAAGTTAAAGTAGCGTATAATTATTAACTAAAAAACACCTTCATTTTGTTAATAAATCATTGAAATTACTTTACTGATTTGCTTTAAAAAAGCATGGAAATTCGTATATTAGCACGTTTTGAAATAACTATAATTTTAATATATAAATACTTATGTCTGAAGGAGAAAAGTTAATTCCTATTAACATCGAAGACGAAATGAAATCAGCTTATATCGATTATTCGATGTCGGTTATTGTGTCACGTGCTTTGCCGGATGTTAGAGATGGTTTGAAACCAGTACACCGTAGAGTTCTTTACGGAATGTATGATTTAGGAGTTTTTTCGAATAGAGCTCACAAAAAATCCGCTAGAATAGTTGGAGAAGTTTTAGGTAAATATCACCCACACGGCGATACATCGGTTTATGATGCTATGGTTCGTATGGCTCAGGAATGGAGTTTGCGTTATTTGTTAGTTGATGGTCAAGGTAATTTTGGTTCAGTAGATGGTGACAGCCCTGCAGCAATGCGATATACTGAAGCCAGAATGCAAAAAATTTCGGAAGAAATTATGGCTGATATCGAAAAAGAAACTGTTGATTTTCAATTAAACTTTGACGATACGTTATATGAACCTAAAGTTATGCCTACAAAAGTTCCAAATCTTTTGATTAATGGAGCTTCCGGTATAGCAGTAGGTATGGCAACCAATATGCCTCCACATAATTTAACCGAGGTTGTCAATGGAACGTTAGCTTATATCGACAATACGGAAATTGAAATTGATGAATTAATGGATTACATCAAAGCTCCGGATTTTCCAACAGGCGGGATTATCTATGGCTATGATGGTGTTCGTGAGGCATTCAAAACTGGTCGTGGACGTATCGTTATGCGTGCTAAAACAGGTTTCGAAGAAAGTAACGGTAGAGAAGCTATCATCGTAACTGAAATTCCATATCAGGTCAATAAGGCGGATATGATTAAAAAAACAGCCGATTTAGTTAACGATAAGAAAATTGAAGGTATTTCAAACATTCGAGATGAATCGGATAGAAATGGTATGCGAATCGTTTATGAATTAAAACGAGATGCGGTTCCAAATGTCGTTTTAAATACACTATATAAATATACACAATTACAATCTTCGTTTAGTGTAAACAATATTGCATTGGTAAACGGTCGTCCTCAAATGTTGAATTTGAAAGAATTGATTCACTATTTTGTGGAACACCGTCATGATGTTGTTGTTCGAAGAGCAAAATTTGATTTGCGTAAAGCAGAAGAAAGAGCTCATATACTTGAGGGTTTAATTATTGCATCTGATAATATAGATGAAGTAATTGCTTTGATTCGTAGTTCAAAAGACGGAGACGAAGCCAGAACAAAGTTAATTGAGCGTTTTTCACTTTCTGAAATTCAAGCACGAGCAATTGTTGAAATGCGTTTGCGTCAACTTACCGGTCTTGAGCAAGATAAATTGCGTGCCGAGTACGAAGAAATCATGAAATTGATTACTCACTTAAGAGAATTATTAGCTAATAAAGATTTGAGAATGCAAGTTATCAAAGATGAGTTAGTTGAAATTCGTGATAAATATGGTGACGAAAGACGTTCGGTTATTGAATATTCAGGTGGAGATGTTAGTATTGAAGATTTAATAGCCGATGAAAATGTAGTAATTACAATTTCTCATGCCGGTTATATTAAACGTACAAACTTATCTGAATACAAAATACAAAATAGAGGAGGAGTTGGTCAAAAAAGTGCCGGTACAAGAGATCAAGATTTCTTAGAGCATTTATTTGTAGCCACAAACCACCAATATATGTTATTCTTTACTCAAAAAGGAAAATGTTTCTGGATGCGGGTTTATGAAATTCCGGAAGGAAGTAAAACTTCTAAAGGAAGAGCTATTCAAAACTTAATCAACATCGAAAATGATGATAAAGTTAAAGCGTTCATTTGTACCCAAGACTTGAAGAATGAAGAATATATAAATAGTCATTATGTGATTATGGCAACTAAACAAGGTCAAGTTAAAAAGACGTTGTTGGAGCAATATTCTAGACCAAGACAAAATGGTATTGCGGCTATTACTATTAAGGAAGATGATGAATTGTTAGAAGCAAAATTAACCAACGGAAAAAGCCAGATTTTAGTGGCTGTAAAATCCGGAAAGTTAGTTCGATTTGAAGAAAGCAAAACTCGTCCGATGGGAAGAAATGCATCCGGTGTTCGTGGAATTACTTTAGCAGACGATAAAGATGAAGTAATTGGCATGGTTTCTGTAAATGATATGAGCAGTGAAATATTGGTTGTTTCTGAAAATGGTTACGGAAAACGTTCTTCATTAGAAGATTATAGAATTACGAACCGCGGTGGTAAAGGAGTGAAAACGCTTAATATTACTGATAAAACAGGACGATTAGTTTCTATTAATAGTGTTACGGATGCTGATGATTTAATGATTATCAACAAATCTGGATTGACTATCAGAATGGAAGTTTCTGATTTAAGAGTAATGGGAAGAGCCACACAAGGTGTTCGATTAATCAACATCAAAGGAAATGATTCTATTGCTGCAGTAACCAAAGTTATGAAAGAAGAAGCTGTGGAAGAAGTTGAATTTGAAGATGTAACAGCTGCCGTTTTAAACAGTGATTCAACAACAGAAACAACTGATTTTGACGATGACAGTGATGAAACAACAGAAGAAAACGAATAAAACCAAGAATAAATATTAATTAAATTTGATTTACCATGAAAAGTAGATACATCATTCCAGCCTTTGCTTTGATGTTAAGTTTGAGTACAATGGCTCAAAAAGATCAATTAAAAGCGTTGGAAAAAGCAACAAAAAATTATGAAACAACAGCAGTTAAAAATGCATTAGCCGCTGCAGAAGCTGTCATAGCATCAGCACCGGATGCAGAAAAAGCACATTTTTATTTTCTGAAAGGGAATGCTTTATTAGAACTTTCAAACCACAATGTCGAATCAGGAAATAATTTGATTTTAGCAGCAAAATCTTATCAAGATCTTATTGCATTAGAAAAATCAATGGGAAAATCTAAGTATACTTCTCAAGCAGAAGCATCTTTAGCAACTGTTCGCGATAATTTGGTAAATTCTGCCATTGCTGATAACAAAGCTGACAAATACAAAGAAGGTACAGAGAAATTATACCAAGCTTATAGAATTAGTCCAAAAGACACGGTTTATTTGTATTATGCAGCAAACGGAGCTATCAGAACAAAAGATTATGATACGGCAATCGAGTATTTAAAACAATTGAAAGATTTAAATTATACCGGAAAGGCCACAGAATATTTTGCAACTGATAAAGCTACAAAAGCAGAAACTTCCTTTGGAACCAAAGCTGAAAGAGATTTATATATTAAAGCCGGGACTCATGAAAAACCAAGAGAAGAAAAAGTTCCATCTGTAAGAGGTGAAGTATACAGAAATTACTCTATTCTTTTGGCTGAAAAAGGTCAAGTTGACAAAGCTTTGCTTGAAATACAAGCAGCCAGAAAACTTTATCCTAATGATATGGACTTTGTTTTGATTGAAGCTGATTTTTATAGCAGAAAAGGCGATGTTGAAAATTATGTTAGAATTATAAAAGAAGCTTCTGATAAAAATCCAAAAGATGCAGATTTGGTATATAATTTAGGTGTTGCTTATACAAAAATGAACAATGAAGTGGAAGCAACAAAATATTTCAAAAAAACAATTGAAATGAAACCAGATTATGTTAATGCATATATCAATTTAGCAAATTTTAAAATTGATGAGCAGTCCAGGATATTTGAGGAAATGAATAGTTTAGGCAATTCATCTGCTGAAAATAAAAAATACAACGAGTTGATGGATAAAAAGAATAAATTGCTGGAAGAGGCTCTACCTTATCTTGAAACTGCATTAACTTATAAACCTAATAACTTAGATATTTTAACTTTGATGACCCAAATTTATCCAACTTTAGGAATGGATGATAAATATAAAGAAACTAAAGCTAAAATAGAATCGATTAAAGCACAATAACGAAAGAAATCTAATAATAAATACCCCCAAAAAGTCAATACTATTTTGGGGTATTTTTTTAGATAATTTTCTTAATAACTCTTAATTTATGAGTATGTCGATTAGTTTCAGCATTATAAATTCCTAAATGATCTAAACGGTCAATTCGAACTTTACCACTCGCATGAATGATATAATTGTCATGCATAATGATGCCAACGTGAATTATTTTTCCTTCTTCATTATCAAAAAAGGCTAGGTCACCAGGTTCACTTTCTTCAATAAAACTTAAAGCTTCTCCTTGTGTGGCTTGTTGTGAAGCGTCTCTTAATAATTTATAGCCGTTAAGTTTATATACCATTTGTGTAAAACCTGAACAGTCAATACCAAAAGGTGTCTTGCCTCCCCATAAATAAGGAGAATTCAAATACATGAAAGCGGTTTTTAATAATTCGGATTTAGGTTTTACACCCGTTGCCTTCATTCCTTCAAATTCGTGATTGTATTTGTTTATTCCTTCATGATTTAAAAAAGTTAGTGAAGCCCCTAGTGGTACTGGCATCAATAAATTTGTATCACTGGTAATATATTCGACTAAATCATTGTTGAGTATTTGTAAACTGCCTGAAATTTCATTAAAATCCATTTCAGATATAATTTGGCATTGTTTTGAATCAATCCATCCTTGATATCCATCAAACTCTAAACGTATCTTAAACCATTGCTTAAGTTGCTCTAGTATCTCAAAATGCTCACCAAACAAAACTTGCGACACTTGTTCGCTTCGATCGTTAGGTTCAATTCGTAGAGGTATGATAGCAAGATTACAGATTCCGTACATGAATTTGGGGCTATTTCAAGTGTTAAGATGCTCTTTCAATTACAACTGCTGAAGCACCACCGCCACCGTTACAAATAGCCGCAGCACCTATTTTTGAATTGTTTTGTTGTAAAATATTTAGTAAAGTAACAATTATTCTTGCACCCGAACAACCTAACGGATGCCCTAAGGAAACTGCACCTCCATTTACATTAATTTTTGATTCGTTTAATCCAAGTAATTGTGCGTTGGCTAAACCAACAACTGCAAAAGCTTCATTAAATTCAAAAAAATCAACCTCAGAAATTGAAATACCGGCTTTATCTAATGCTTTTGGTAATGCTTTTGCCGGAGCAGTTGTAAACCATTTTGGCTCTTGAGCAGCATCTGCATAACCTCTAACATAAGCTAAGAGTTTTAATCCTAGAGAATTTGCTTTTTCCTCACTCATAATAATCATTGCAGCAGCACCATCATTTATTGTAGAAGCATTGGCAGCTGTTACAGTTCCGTCTTTTGTAAAAACAGCATTTAAACTGGGAATTTTATCCAGTTTTACATTGGTAAACTCTTCATCTTTTGAAATAATAATTGGTTCCCCTCTTCGTTGTGGAACAGCAACCGGAACAATTTCATTGTCAAATTTTCCTTCTGCCCAAGCTTTGGCAGAACGTTCATAGGATTGAATTGCAAAATTATCTTGAGCTTCTCTTGAAATGTTATATTCAGAAGCACATAAATCGGCACAAACGCCCATGGCATTGTTATCATATGCATCGACTAAGCCATCTTTCTGCATTCCATCAATCATTGATGCCGGGCCAAATTTATAGCCGTTTCTTAAATGAACATAATGTGGTATCAAACTCATATTTTCCATTCCTCCAACGACAACTATTTCTGCATCACCACTCTTTATTGCTTGTGCTCCAAGCATAAGAGCTTTCATTCCGGAAGCACAAACTTTATTTACTGTAGTACAAGCAACAGTATTTGGTAATCCTGCTAAAATAGCAGCTTGTCTGGCTGGTGCCTGACCAACTCCGGCTTGCACCACATTACCCATAAACACCTCATCAATCAATTTTGGGTCTAATTTTATTTTAGCTAAAGCACCTTGAATGGCAATTGCTCCTAATTGAGGTGCCGGGACAGTCGATAGTCCTCCCATAAAACTTCCTATTGGAGTTCTCACTGCCGAAACGATAACTATTTTTGTATTATTCATAACCAGATTTAAGTTTGTTTGTTTACGTTGCGAATTTAACCATTTTAAAGCTATTTTATAAACAAAAATGTAAATTTTAAAATTTTTAGATTCAAAAAAATATTGAATCTATTTTTTTATTTAAAAGCACTTTATTTTTTTATATTTAACAACACTTAGTCCTATGTGGTTGACTTTTAACTGATTTTAGAACTTAAATAAAAAAATATCAAAAAAAGAGTTTAAATAGTTGTAAAGTATAGAATGAAAAGTTACATTTGCAACCGCAAAAAAGTTAAGTTCTTTGCAGAATTAGGAGAGGTGCCGGAGTGGTAACGGAGCAGATTGCTAATCTGTCGACGGGTAACTGTCGCCAGGGTTCGAGTCCCTGTCTCTCCGCTTTTTTCGGGGTGTAGCGTAGCCCGGTTATCGCGCCTGCTTTGGGAGCAGGAGGCCGCAGGTTCGAATCCTGCCACCCCGACGAATGGCCCAGTAGCTCAGCTGGATAGAGCAACTGCCTTCTAAGCAGTAGGTCTCAGGTTCGAATCCTGACTGGGTCACAAAAACCATCTGAATTTCAGGTGGTTTTTTGTTTTTATTAATTCATTTATTAGCTAATCTACTTTAAATTCGATTTTAATTTCATGTGTTAATTCTTCAAAAAAAAAGGCCATCATTGCTGATGACCTCTTAAAAACACTAATTAAATTTGTTAATTTTTCAAGAATTTTTGATTAAAATTTACATCATCTAAAGTTACATTTAGTATGTATAAACCATTATTTAAATCACTTATATAAATTGTGTTTGGATTTAAAAATGTTTTAACTTCTCTTCCACTTAAATCATAAATTACAGCTTTAAAATTTTCATAGTCAAATGGAATATCAAGATTCAATTGACTTGATGTTGGATTTGGATAAATAGAAATTTTTGAGCTATTAAAATCTGTAACACTTAATGGAATTTGTGGCAATGGAATTAAATTACCTCCTGAAGCCAACGCAACCCATAATCCAAATGCAGGACCATTACTGTTTACAGCAGGATCTAAGAAACCACTGGCTAATACGGTGATAGCTGCACCATCTAATCCTAAAGTTTGCAAAGGAGCTTGATAAGAAGCAACAGTTACAGTTCCTGTTGCATCACGAACATCTAGCGTAAAATCTAAATTTGGAAGTTCTAAATAACCGTCAAAATCAGTAAATGAGATATCATTTACAATTGTACCCGCCGGAACAGAAGTTTCAACCACGTCAACAGTTGGAGCATCCGGAGAACCGTGATTTACTAACACGTCTGTATTTGCAGAATTTGAAGCAACTTCACGTCCTTGAGCAAAAACATTCAAAGCAAAAGGTTGAGCCGGTGAATATCCTGAAGGAGATACAATTCCATTGGCTACGACAATGTAAGTTTCGTCTGCTGTTAATGTAGCCGTTAAATTGTAAAGGCTTTCTGCAGAAGATGTACTAGTTGACGGAGCAATGTCAATACTTAATTCTACACCAGCCGGAACATCTATAAAAGGTGTAGCAGTTCTGAACGCAAAATCATTTAGAAGTAAATCGTCATTAACATAAACATCAACCAAAGCTGCTGCTAAATCAGGTGAATTGTGAATAACTTGTAAACGAGCTGTTGGTGTTTCCACTAAAGGTAGAGGAATTAATTCACCTCCTGAAGCTAAGGCTACCCATAATCCAAAAGCAGGACCATTACTGTTTACTGCTGGATTTAAGAAGCCACTGGCTATTACGGTGATAGCGTCTGTTTCTAAAAACAGGTCAGCAAGAGGAGCAGAATAAGTTGCTACAGTTGTAGTTCCTGATTGGTCTCTTACATCAATAATATAATTATTTGTAGGTAATTCTAAATAATTAGAAAAACTTCCATAAGAAATATCATTAATAATAGTTCCTGCAGGTATAGAGGTTTCTACAACATCTACTGTCGGTGCGTCAGTTGAACCATGAAATACGATAACATCTGTATTGTCAGCAACAGAAGTGCCTTCTCGGCCTCCAACTAAAACATTTAAACCAAATGGTTGATTTGGAGTGTAACCAGATGTAGAAACAATTCCGTTGGCAACAACAATGTAGGTTTCACTTGGTTCTAAGTTTGTTGTTAAGTTGTATAAACTTTCTGCAGAAGATGTACTGTTTGACGGAGCTATGTCTATGCTAAGAGCAATTACAGCCGGAACATCAATAAAGGGAGTAGCTGTTCTAAAAGCAAAATCATTTAGGAGTAATTCATCGTTTACATAAACATCTACGGTAGATGCAATCATATCCGGAGAATTGTGAATTACTTGTAATCTTGCTGTTGGATTATGAAAAAGAGGAAGCGGAATTAAATTACCTCCTGAAGCCAACGCAACCCATAATCCAAATGCAGGACCATTACTGTTTGCAGAAGGATCTAAGAAACCACTGGCTAATACGGTGATAGCGTCTGTTTCTAAAAACAAATCAGCAAGAGGAGCTGAATAAGTTGCAACACTAGTAGTGCCGGATTGGCCTCGAATTGCTAATACATAATTATCGGTAGGTAATTCTAAATAATTAGAAAAACTTCCATAAGAAATATCATTAATAATAGTTCCAGCGGGAGCAGCTAGTTCAACTACATCAACAGTAGGTGCGTCAGTTGAACCATGCATGACAATGACGTCAGTATTGTTTGCTACACTTGTTCCCTCTCTTCCACCAACTAAAACATTCAAACCAAATGGTTGATTTGGAGAATAACCACTAGAAGATACAATTCCATTGGCAACAACAATATAAGTTTCATCTGCTGTTAATGTAGCCGTTAAATTGTAAAGGCTTTCTGCAGAAGATGTACTGGTTGATGGAGCAACGTCAATACTTAATTCTACTCCAGCCGGAACATCTATAAAAGGTGTTGCGGTTCTGAAAGCAAAATTATTTAGAAGTAAATCGTCATTGACATAAACATCAACCAAAGCGGCTGCTAAATCAGGTGAATTGTGAATTACCTGAAGTCTAGCATTTTGTGCAGACACAACTGAAACAATCAGTAGTGAACACAAAAAGATTAGGTTTGTAATTTTTTTCATTGTTTTATATTTTTTTGTTTAAGAATGTAAAGTTAATAATAAACAAAAATTGATTTAAATAATTTAACTTTTAATTTGCAAATTTTTACATTTTGTTAGTTGCTATAATGTTGAAATACAGTTTAATATTTGTATTTATATTTGTTTTTATTATCTTTTTTGATTCAAAAATTCACATTTGTTTGTTTAATATAAATTCAAATAGTTAAACAAAATTGTATTTGCCTTTTATATTTGAATTATAAAAATCTTTTTTTGAAATTAATTTAATCAAATAAATTTTTTACTCTTAAACGATTTTTTTTACTTTTAAAACGTAATAATATAATTTTAAGCCATAATATATTATCTTTCGGAACTTTTTATAAGTAACTTGTCAGTAGCCCCAAATACTACTCGCAATTTTTTATGCAAAATTAAGGTTGTACTATGTCGCCTGAAGAAAAATTGAATATAATTAACCGTTTAAATGCTCTAGAACTTCAACAGAAAAAAAATCTAGATGAACTAGGAGCTTTAAGAAAATACCTCGAAGAAAATCCGAAACTCGTTGCGAGTTGGCAAGATTTAAACGAGGTAAGTGGCTACTATATTGATAGTTTTTCAAAGGTTGAAGCTTACGAGAATCGTCCAATAAATGATGAAAACAGAAATGTTTTTGTTACCGAAAATCAAGCAAAATCCATCTTAGCAAAAGCTCAACTCAGTCAGCTGCTAAAATCATTTCACAGTGGATGGAATCATCATTTAGCTAATTATGCTATTTTCCCACAAATGAAAGATGGACAATTTTCACCCTATATTGGTATTTCAATACTTCCCCAATTTTTAGCTTTTCGTTCCCGAGAAAAAGCACAGTTATTTTATCAGCAACATCATGAATTGATTCATCAATATTGGGCTGAATTTTTAGACTAACTTCTTTTTGATTATATTTAGTCAAAATTTTGATGATGAATAAGATACTTTTCTTTTTAATTTTTATTTTATTTTCTGGTCTGGGATATAGTCAAGAAAAAATTCCAAAGCAAAATGAGCAACATACTATTCAGGATACAACTTTTGTAAATCTTAAAGATTATTCTACCAATTTTCTTTATGACATGCGGTATGCAACAACATCAAATTTTTTAAAAGAAAAAGTATATGATTGTGCAGAATGTTATTTGCGTTATAAAACTGTGAAAAAATTGATTGAAGTGAATCAAAAGTTTATGGTTTTGGGTTTCCGAATTAAACTTTATGATTGTTATCGCCCGTTAGCCATTCAAAAGAAAATGTGGAAAATTGTTCCCAATCCAATTTACGTTGCTGATCCTAACAAAGGTTCCATTCATAATAGAGGCGGAGCGGTGGATATTACGTTAGTTGATAAAAATGGTTTAGAGTTAGATATGGGAACTACTTTTGATTATTTCGGAAAAGAAGCTTCTCATAATTATACTGATTTACCCGAAAAAGTACTTCAAAACAGAAAATTATTAAAAGAAATTATGGAAAGCTGTTCGTTCAAAGCATTTCAATCAGAATGGTGGCATTACCATTTAATCAGTGATGAGATGGATCCTATTTCAAATTTTAAATGGAATTGTAATTGAATTATTCTACACAATGTAAATAATCAATAAAATAATTTTCGGGTCTGAAGAATTCATTTAAAAGTTCAGATTGCATTTCAGGTTTAATCAGATAATCGACCGTTTCAGTACTATATTTTACCCTCATTAAGTTGACCGGACTTACTTTTAATTCTTCTATAGTGTTTTTAAGAAATAAAAAATTAGCAGATAAAACCCGTACATTTTTATCATCATTTCTAAAGAAAGTTCCGCAA
>NZ_PNJW01000031.1 GCF_013822155.1 Flavobacterium sp. | reverse complement strand
TAATGTCAATTTGTTGGATATTTTTTTCAATTTCTCCCTTTAATTCCGGATTTGAGGGGTCAAAAAATAATATAGGTATGCTGAATTTGCCCACATTTGTTTTATGCTTAGCTAATATTGGATCGGAAGAAGTATGATCTGCGGTTAAAACAAATATAGTGTTATTATACCATTCTTGTTTTTTTGCTGTTTCAAAAAATTGTTTTAAAGCATAATCGGAATAGGCAATACTTTCTAAAATTTTAGTTTTTCCTTTCGGGAATTTCCCATTATATTTTTTAGGAATAGTATACGGATTGTGGGAAGAAATAGTAAAAACTGAGGAGAAAAAAGGTTGTTTGAAACTTGTTAATTTTTGACAGAAGAACTGTAGAAACTCTTCATCAAATACGCCCCAAGTTCCATCAAATGATTCCGGTCCTTCATATTCATTTTTCCCAAAATAGTTATCAAAACCTGCTACTTTACAGTATTGGTCAAAATTTTGACTCCCATTAAATGCTCCGTGAAAGAAAGATGTTGCATAACCATTGTCTTTTAAAATTTTAGGTAAACCATATATTTCATTTAAAGAATAATTAGAAGTGATGAGCGAATGATTCATCAGGCTAGGGATACTCGATAAAGTTGAAGGAACTGCATCGATTGATAATTTACCATTTGCAAATCCGTTTTTGAAATAATAAGAATGTGTTGCTAATGAATCAAAAAAGGGCGTATAACCAATCCTAATATTTTCATTTCCAAAACTTTCTAAAATAATAATCACTACATTTTTTTTAGTGCTTTCTCCCGAAGGATTTGTTTTTACAACCGGATTAAAAATGCGGTCTAATGTGGTTTGGTCATAAAATTTAGGGCTTTCCAACGTTTCTTTCTTTCCAATCGTTTTTAGTATGGTAAAAGGGGTGTTTAAAATCAAAGCAGAATTTCCGGTTCCGCTATAACTTATAGCATCTACTACTTTGAGCGGTTTTTTTCTAAATCCGCCTCTACCCATTAATAACCCTAAACCTAATGCAATAATCAAAATAACAAATTCTTTTAAATGATGTCTTTTTGATTTTGAATTTGAATTTCTGGATTTAAAATTACCAATTGATTTCCAAAATAAGATTCCAATAGCAATCAGAAGTAATGGTAAATACCAAAATTCTTTTAGGAACGAAAGTAATAAAACGCCTATTTCATTTTCCATTCCGGTTGCGGTAATTAATCCAAAAGAACTTCTTCTTCCTGTGAATTTATAGTATTCAAAATCGACAAAATTGGTAGCTATAAAAAGTAAGTTTACACTATAAAAAGTAATTTTTAGGCCTTTTTGATAAATGGGTTTGTATTTAAAATTACCCGGAATTAAGTGACCTAAAATAAAGATCAAATTGATATAGCCAATAGCAGATAAGTCAAATTGAATTCCTCCCAAAAAAGTGGAAAGATCCAATTTATCAAAAGCATTCCGATTAAAAGCATAAAATAAAATTCTGCAAACTTGGTATAAGAAAGCAACAATCAATAATCGTTTCAGTAATAATTTGATTAAATCTTTGTACAAAATAATATAATGATTTGGTTAAAAAACAATTTAAACAGCCACATTATATTCTCTCAACGCATCATTCAAACTCGTTTTTAAATCGGTTGATGGTTTACGTTGTCCGATAATCAAAGCACAGGGAACTTGATAATCTCCTGCGGCAAATTTTTTGGTATAACTTCCGGGAATCACCACCGAACGTGCAGGGACATATCCTTTATATTCAATAGGCTCACTTCCGGTCACATCAATAATTTTAGTAGAACCGGTTAAAACAACATTAGCTCCCAAAACCGCCTCTTTTTCTACCCGAATTCCTTCAACCACTATGCATCTTGAACCAATAAACGCTCCATCTTCTATGATAACCGGTGCAGCTTGTAGCGGTTCTAAAACTCCACCAATTCCAACGCCACCACTTAAATGGACATCTTTTCCAATTTGAGCACAACTGCCCACCGTTGCCCACGTATCCACCATGGTGCCTTCATCGACATACGCTCCAATATTTACATAACTAGGCATTAAAATTACACCTTTAGATATGTAAGCTCCATAACGAGCTACTGCCGGAGGAACTACACGAATTCCTTTTTCAGCATAATTATGTTTTAATAACATTTTATCGTGGTATTCAAAAATACCGGCTTCCCAAGTTTCCATCTTTTGGATTGGGAAATACATGACAACCGCTTTTTTAACCCATTCATTCACTTGCCAACCTTCGGTGGTTGGTTCGGCTACGCGTAGTTTTCCATTATCCAATAAATCAATGACTTTTCTAATAGTTGTAATTGTCGCTTCTTCTTGGAGTAAAGCTCTGTTGTCCCAAGCTTTTTCTATAGTGTTTTTTAATTCGGTCATGTTATTTTATTTTGAGCAAAGATAAAATCTTTTGATAAGAAAAAGTGGTTTGATTTTTGCAAATGATTGATTTTTGAAAACAAAAATACTAAATTTGTTAAAAGATTATTTCAAGATTATGAAAACAACAACAATCATTTATTTTGTTCTGGTACTAATAACCGTTGGTTGTTCTAAAAAGTTAAAAAACACAACTACTGATAAAACGGTGATAGAGAAGAGTGCTACTGCGTTTACCAATGACCACAACGCAAGTAATTCGTTGGATTATGATGGAACTTATTTTGGTGTTTTACCTTGTGCAGATTGCGAAGGTATTGAAACAACTTTGCAACTTACAGCAGACAAAAAGTATGTATTGACGACCAAATATCTTGGAAAAGAGAATGCATTACCAATTGAGAGTAAAGGAACCTATGCATGGAATAAAGAGGGAAATAAGGTCATTTTGTCAGGTATTAAAAACGCTCCATCCAACTATTTTGTAGGCGAAAATTATGTCATGCAATTAGACATGAAAGGTCAAGAAATAACGGGAGATTTGGCAGATAAATACATTTTACAAAAGTTAACAACATTTTTTACACCGTCAGACGATACAAAAAATAGTCCAATGAAAAAAACCAAATGGAAACTAGTAGAATTGAATGGAAAAAAAATTGAAAATAAGGATAAAAACACAAAAGAATTCATTTTGCAATTAAAAGGAGACAATCGATATACTGCTTTTGCAGGTTGTAATAATTTGATGGGCGAATATGAATTAAATGAAGAGTCGTTGCGTATCAAATTCAGTAGAGGAGCTTCCACCATGATGGCTTGCCCGGATATGGAAACCGAACAAGAATTTGCTAAAATGCTGGAAACAGTGGATAATTATAGTCACAATGGTAATCAAATGACGTTGAATAAAGCCCGAATGGCTCCATTGGCAAGATTTGAAGCCATAAAAAAATAAAACAAAATCCTCAATTGAGGATTTTGTTTTTTGTATTGTACCTTTGAATAAAAAAGAGAATGCCTAGAATTATAGCTATAGACTACGGATTAAAACGCACCGGGATTGCCGTTACAGATGAATTGCAAATTATTGCTTCGGGATTAACGACTGTTCCTTCAGATTCTGTTATAAATTTTTTAAAAGATTATTTTTCAAAAGAAAAGGTAATTGAAGTTCTAATTGGAGAACCTAAACAAATGAATGGTTTACCATCGGAAAGCACACCAATTATTGAAAAATTTGTATCAGATTTTAAAACACAATTTCCAAATATGAAAGTCATTCGGGTTGATGAACGATTTACTTCAAAAATGGCCTTTCAAACGATGATTGACAGCGGTTTATCAAAAAAACAACGTAAAAATAAAGGTTTAGTTGATGAAATAGCTGCAACCATACTACTTCAGGATTATTTAACCAGAAAGATGATTTAAAATTTATTTATAGGAATCAATTCGAAATTTGATACTTTCAATAATTGGTTTATAAATTTGTTGGTGTCTTTTTATCTGTTCGTAGGTTAATATTTTTTTAAGTTCAACCCGTTGGTCTTCAAGGATTACTTTTAAGCGTTGTTTTAATTCTTTTTGAGTAAAATTTTTATATTTATTCAAAACTATCATTTTTTGAAAATTTGAATTAATGAGATTCAGATAAATTTCTTTTACTTCCGGAGTTAAACCAATGATATCTGTATCCGTTTTGTATTTAGCAAGCATATCCTCTTTTTCTTGTTTTGAATAGAGTGCTTTTTCAATAATTGTTTGGTCTTCTTCAGTAACTTGCCCAAAAGTGTTAATACTAAACATGAAAATAATTAAATAAACATAATTTTTCATAAGCTATTTGTTTGTTTTATATTAAAATTCTATAGGAACAAATATAGGATAATTTATTAAAGCTATAATTGATTTTTTTTAAAAAATGTTTAAATCAGAAGTCCTAAAAATTGGCAAACGCTTTACAGATTTGATTTTTTGTTTACTTTTGCAAAATGATTTCAAAAAAAAGAAATCTAAAAATTTTAAATCTACAAAATGATATTACCGATTATTGGATATGGTGATCCGGTTTTAAGAAAAGTCGGCGTTGAAATTTCACCGGATTATCCAAATTTGGATATTTTAATTGAAAACATGTATGCCACGATGTACAATGCTTATGGAGTTGGATTAGCGGCACCTCAAATTGGATTATCAATAAGGATGTTTATCATCGATACTGAACCTTTCAGTGAAAATGATGATTTGAAAACCGACGAAAAAAACCAATTAAAATCCTTCAAAAAAACCTTTATTAATGCTAAAATCATCAAAGAGGAAGGAAATGAATGGGCATTTAACGAAGGTTGTTTGAGTATTCCGGATGTTCGTGAAGATGTTTTTAGAAAAGAAAAAATTACAATTGAATATTGCGAAGAAGATTTTGTTCGTAAAACAGAAGTATTTGAAGGATTGATTGCTCGGGTAATTCAACATGAATATGATCATATTGAAGGAATTTTATTTACAGATAAAATCTCTTCTTTGAAAAAGACGTTAATTAAAAAAAGATTGCAAAATATCATGGAAGGTAAAATTAGAGCCGACTATAAAATGAAATTTTTCAATAAAAAAGGAAGATAAAAAACAAAGTTTAATTTATTTATAACCAATGAGTTTACAAAAAATATTAGCCATTTCCGGAAAGCCGGGTTTATTTGAATTGAAAATACAAACCCGAACTGGATTTGTTGCTGAAAGTTTCTTAGACGGAAAAAAAATAACAGTCGGAATGCGAAGTAATGTGAGTTTGCTTTCTGAAATTGCAGTTTACACGTATGATGAAGAAATAAAATTAGCTGAAGTTTTTAAAGCAATTGCTACAAAGGAAAACGATGGACCATCGATATCTCATAAAGAAGATAACAGTGTTTTAAGTTCCTACTTTAGAGAAGTTTTGCCGGAATACGATGAAGAAAGAGTTTATGCTTCGGATATTAAAAAAATTATCAATTGGTATAATATGTTACAACCAAAAGGATTAGTAACCGTGGAAGCTTTATCAAAAGAAGTGAAAGAAGAAACGGCTGAATAATTTAAAAATAAAATCTACATAAAAATCCTGCTTTCGAGTAGGATTTTTTATTTTTACACAAATAGAAAAAAATGAACTCAAGAACACAACAACTCGAAGCCTTTGGTCGCTTGCTGGATATTATGGATGATTTGCGTGAAAAATGTCCATGGGATAAAAAGCAAACACTTGAGAGTTTAAGACACCTCACCATCGAAGAAACCTACGAATTAGGAGATGCTATTTTAGATAATGATTTAACTGAAATCAAAAAAGAGTTGGGTGATTTATTGTTGCATATCGTTTTTTATGCAAAAATTGGTAGTGAAACAAATGCTTTTGATATTGCTGACGTTGCCAACAGCATTTGTGATAAATTAATCGACCGACATCCACACATTTACGGTGATGTTGTGGTTGCCAATGAAGAAGAAGTGAAACAAAATTGGGAAAAACTTAAATTAAAAGAAGGGAAAAAATCAGTTTTAGAAGGTGTCCCAAAAAGTTTACCGGCTTTAGTAAAAGCCAGCAGAATTCAAGATAAAGTGAAAGGTGTTGGTTTCGATTGGGAAGAACCTCATCAGGTATGGGATAAAGTACAAGAAGAATTATCAGAATTACAGGAAGAAGTAATTTCCGGTAATCAAGATAAAATAGAGGCCGAATTTGGCGATGTTTTATTTTCAATGATTAATTATGCCCGTTTTCTAAAAGTGAATCCTGAAGACGCTTTAGAGCGAACTAATAAAAAATTCATCAAACGTTTTATGTACTTAGAAAGTAAAGCCGGTGAATTAGGGAAACCCTTAGCGGATATGACTTTAGCCGAAATGGATGTTTTTTGGGAGGAAGCAAAAAAGTTATAAAACACTGAAATTCAATAGCGAAAACGTTTTCGTATTATTTTTTATAAAATCAATTATTTTCTTGATTGTTTTGATAAATTAATAAATTTATTGCCTTTTAATTGTGTTTTTTTAACATAAATACAATTCTATTGCTGCTTTATTGTTAATTATTTTATCAATTGTATATTTGTTTTTAAATAAACTTTAAAAAACAAAATATGATGAAAAAATTACTTTTTACTTTTTTATTTCTTTTAATTTCATTTAGCAATCAAGCTCAAAGTATAGGTATTGTTGGTGATTTTAATGGATGGGGTTCAGATGTGGTTATGACTACATCGGATAATGAAAATTATAGTGTGTCTGGTTATACTTTTGGATTAACAGGCGGGGTTAAATTCAGACAAGATGGAGCCTGGGCTGTGAATTGGGGAAGTAATTCTTTTCCAACCGGTACGGGAACATCAGGTGGTCCAAATATCCCTGTGCCGGCCGGAACCTATGATATTGCTTTTAACAGAACAACCGGAGCATATAGTTTTACTGCAGTTTCTGCCGGTTTTGACAACATTGGATTTATTGGATTATTTAACGAATGGACTGAAAGTGTTGCAATGATAACTACTAATGGAATCGAATATTCTATGCCAAATTATTACTTTGGTGCCAATAATGTTAAATTCAGAAAGGACAATAGTTGGGAAGTTAATTGGGGAGGCGATACATTTCCGGGAGGAACCGCTACTTTAAACGGGAGTGATATTCCATTGACAATCGGATTTTACAATGTAAATTTTAATAAAAACACATTAGTTTACAATTTTGATCAAGTTCCTGTTTCAATTTTAGGTACCGGAGCTTTAGGTTGGGATACTGATATCCAAATGAATTCAACCGATGGAGGAATTAATTTTACGTTAAATAATCTTACCCTTGTGGATGGAGTTGTAAAGTTCAGAGCAAATAATTCTTGGGCAACAAATTGGGGAAGTGATACATTTCCTGTTGGCACAGGTGTTGCCGACGGAATAGATATTCCAACCGTTGCCGGAACATATAATGTATCTTTCAATCGATTAACCGGAGAATATAATTTTGCAACACTAAGTGTGGTCGATTTTACAACCTCTAAAGCAAAAGTTTATCCAAATCCGTCTCAAAATGTGTGGAATTTTTCAATTGAAAATGATTCAATTGAAAAAATACAAATTGTTGATGTAACTGGAAAAGTAATTGTTGATAAATTGATTTCAAGTAATTTGGCAACTATTGATGCAACTGCTTTAACTTCTGGAATCTATTTTGCGAAAGTGAAAACAAATTACGCAATTCAAACCATTAAGTTAGTTAGAAAGTAAAATGTTCTAAATATTTAAAAAGCCCATTCGTTTACGCGAATGGGCTTATTTATTCCGACAATCTTTTCAATTTATTTCGATCAGTTATACTGATTCTTTTTCCATTCAAATCAATTACGCCTCCTTTATTAAATTCCGACAACAATCGAATACAACTTTCTGTCGCAGTACCAATCATACCCGCTAATTCCTCTCTGGAAAGTTGAATATGAAGCGACCCGTCCTCATTTTTTCCAAACGTATCTTCTAAATAAAGTAAAGTTTCTGCTAAACGTTCTTTAACCGTTTTTTGAGCCATGGAAACCATGTGGTCATCAGATTCTTTTAAATCACCACAAATGGACTTCATGATGTTCATCGAAAATTGGTTGTTGTTATTAAAAAACTGTAAAACTTCATTTCTCGGAATAAAACAAACTTCCATGTCTTCTAAGGCAACTGCACTTAAGTTAGCTGGTTCATCACTAATCATCGAACGCTGTCCTAATAATTCGCCGGATTTAACGAGTTTTACAATTTGGTCTTTTCCGTTTGCACTAAGTTTAGAAAGTTTACAAACACCATCCTTTACACAATAAATACCATTCACAGATTCACCTTCTTCAAAAATAGGCTCCCCTTTTTTGATTGTATAAGAAGTTTTGCAACTTGCAATTTTAAGTAATTCATCTTTATTCAAAGCTTTCAGCGAACTGAATTCTCTGACGATACAATGTTCACACTTGCTCATCGTGTATTAATTATTTGGTTTTACAAAGATAATTAAATATGACAATTATCATGTTTTTAATTTCAACCTTTTTTCATATTTGCAATAGGTAAATTGAGCAAAATATGGACATTGGAAATTGTTTCCATTGTGGTAATGAAATAATAAAAAAAGAAGAGATTATTTTTGATGAGAAAAGTTTCTGTTGTAACGGTTGTAAGACGGTTTATGAAATTTTCAGTCAAAATGATTTAACGTGTTATTATGATTTTCAGGCAGCTCCGGGTGCCACACCACTAGACATTCAAGGTAAATATGATTTTTTAGACAATGAAGAAATTGTTGCAAAACTTCTCGAATTCCAAGAGGATACAACACATATCGTTTCACTCTATATTCCTCATATACATTGTAGTTCGTGTATTTGGATTTTGGAAAATCTACAAAAACTTCAATCAGGAATAAGTACATCTCAAGTAAATTTTCCGGAAAAGAAAGTTAGAATTACATACAATCCGGAGAAAACAACACTCAAAAAAATCGTTGAATTACTCTGTTCCATAGGATATGAGCCCTATATCAGTCTTGATAATTATGAAGAAGGGAAAAAAGTTGTTGACCGCAGTTTAATTTATAAAATTGGAATAGCTTTTTTCTGTTTCGGAAATATCATGTTGCTCTCCTTTCCGGAATATTTTGAAGTGGAAGAATTTTGGATTAACCAATACAGGGGATTTTTCCGTTGGTTGATTTTTGCTTTGTCACTTCCTTCCTTTTTATATTCAGCTTCCGGTTATTATGTTTCAGCATGGAAAAGCATAAAATCAGGTTTATTAAATATTGATATTCCGATTGCATTAGGAATTGTTGTGATGTTTGTTAGAAGTACTGTAGATATTGTTTTTGGCTACGGGCAAGGATTTTTTGACAGTATGACCGGATTGATTTTCTTTATGCTTTTAGGGAAATTATTTCAAAAGAAAACCTATGATTTTTTATCCTTTGAACGAGATTATAAATCTTATTTTCCTATTGCAATTACAAAGATTTTATCGGATGGAACTGAAACTTCAGTTCAGGTTTATGATATTGAAAAAGGGGACCGGCTTTTAATTCGGAATCAGGAATTAATACCCGTTGATGGTATTTTAATATCAGAAAAAGCTTCTATCGACTACAGTTTTGTTACCGGTGAAGCCGTCGCCATTGAAAAGAAATCCGGTGATAAAATTTTTGCCGGTGGAAAGCAAATGGGAAAAGTCATTGAAATGGAAGTCCTTTTTTCTGTTTCTCAAAGTTACCTAACGCAGTTGTGGAGCAACGATGTATTCCAAAAGAAAGTTGAAATCAAACACAAAACGGTCACCGACAAAATCAGTCGCTATTTTACTCCCGCGTTATTGATATTAGCGATTCTTTCTTTTTTGTATTGGGTTTTTATTGATGTGACAACTGCTTTCAATGTGTTTACTGCAATTTTAATTGTTGCTTGTCCGTGTGCTTTAGCTCTAACAGCTCCTTTCACCTTAGGAAATGTACTGCGTATAATGGGTAAAAGAAAGTTATATCTTAAAAATGCTACGGTGATTGAACAATTAGCCAAAGTTGACACGATTGTATTTGATAAAACAGGAACCATAACAACCAACAAAAAGACTTCTATTACTTATGAAGGTGCTGAATTTACTTCAGACGAATTAAAATTATTGAAAAATACATTGAGAGGTTCCAATCATCCCTTAAGCAGGAGATTATATGATTTTATTCCAGCTCAAGAGAGAATGGAACAAAATGAATTTCAAGAGATTATTGGAAAAGGAATTTTTGCTAAATTTGGAAATACGACTATAAAATTAGGTTCATCCCAATTTTTAGCACACATGAGTGAAAACACGCATAAGAAAACCAAAGTTCATGTTGAAATAAATGGTGAATATAAAGGAAGTTATATTTTCAATAATCAGTATAGAGAAGGATTAGAGTTTTTGTTTGAAAACTTAGCTAAAAAATATGATTTAGTAGTATTATCTGGTGATAATGATGGGGAACGTAAAATATTGGAAAAAATGTTGCCTAAAAATTCGACAATTGTTTTTAATCAAAAACCGGAACAAAAGCTTAACTTTATAAAAAATCTTCAAAAAGAGGGTCATAATGTCATGATGGTTGGAGACGGTTTAAATGATGCTGGTGCTTTAGCACAAAGTAATGTGGGGATTTCTATCTCTGAAAATGTAAATGTTTTTTCTCCGGCTTGTGATGGAATTTTAGATGCTTCACAATTTGAAAAGATTGACTTTTTTATGCAGTATTCCAAAAATGCCATGAAAACAATTTATATGAGTTTTGGATTATCGTTGCTTTACAATTTAGTAGGATTGAGTTTTGCCATTTCAGGAAATCTTTCCCCATTAGTAGCAGCGATAATTATGCCTTTAAGTACAGTAACTATTGTAAGTTTTGTTACTATTATGAGTAATTTTTATGCTAGGAATTTTAACTGATAATCCATATTTTCATACCCGTTGTAAAAAGATTTTAGCGTATGACAAATATCATATTTTATAAAAAGCAGGAATTATAATTTTGTTAACATAAATTTAAGGTATGAGCGTTATTTACATTTTAATATCAATAAGTATTATTGTGGCCATCTTTTTTTTATATGCCTTTATTCGGGCAGTAAAAGGCGGTCAATATGATGACGATTATACTCCATCTGTCAGAATGCTTTTTGACGATGAATTAATTAAAAATCCAAACAAAAATCAAATACAAACAACCGAAGAAAAACAAGTTTAATTATGGAGATGCAACAATTTTATTACGACAACAAAATTGTAAAGAAATTCCTTTATGCCAGTATCCTTTTTGGAGTGGTAGGAATGTTAGTAGGGCTAATTTTAGCCATTCTGTTTTTATTTCCCAACCTAACAGATGGAATATCCTTCTTAAGTTTTGGTAGATTGAGACCTTTACACACTAATGCAGTAATTTTTGCTTTCGTGGGGAACGCTATTTTTGCCGGCGTTTATTACTCATTGCAGCGATTATTAAAAACCAGAATGTACAGTGATTTATTGAGTAACATCAACTTTTGGGGATGGCAATTAATTATTGTGGCAGCAGCACTTTCTCTTCCGTTAGGTATTACATCCGGAAAAGAATATGCTGAATTAGAATGGCCTATTGATATAGCTATTGCTTTGATTTGGGTAGTTTTTGGACTTAATATGATTATGACAATTGTAAAACGTAGAGAACGTCATATTTATGTGGCGATTTGGTTTTACATCGCTACTTTTGTTACAGTTGCTGTTCTACATATTTTTAACAGTTTAGAGTTGCCGGTTTCTGCCTTAAAAAGTTATTCTGTTTATGCTGGGGTTCAAGATGCGTTAGTGCAGTGGTGGTATGGTCATAATGCAGTGGCATTTTTCTTAACTACACCATTCTTAGGCTTAATGTATTATTTTGTACCTAAAGTGGCAAATCGTCCGGTTTATTCTTATCGATTATCCATCATTCACTTTTGGTCTTTAATTTTCATTTACATTTGGGCAGGGCCTCACCATTTATTATATACTGCTTTACCGGATTGGGCTCAAAATTTAGGAGTTGTTTTCTCCGTAATGTTAATTGCACCTTCTTGGGGAGGTATGATTAATGGTCTTTTAACACTTCGTGGCGTATGGGATAAAGTTCGAACAGACGCGGTGTTGAAATTCTTTGTTGTTGGTATTACCGGTTACGGTATGGCGACTTTTGAAGGACCAATGCTTTCTTTAAAAAATGTGAATGCTATAGCTCACTTTACTGATTGGATTATTGCACACGTGCACGTAGGTGCTTTAGCTTGGAATGGTTTTATGACATTTGGTATGATTTATTGGTTAATACCACGAATGACTAAGACAAAATTATATTCCGAAAAATTAGCTAATTTCCATTTTTGGATTGGTACATTAGGAATTGTTTTATATTCGTTACCACTTTATGTAGCCGGTTTTACACAAGCTTCTATGTGGAAACAGTTTAATCCGGATGGAACATTAGTATATGGTAACTTCCTTGAAACAGTAACTCAAATTATGCCAATGTATTGGATGAGAGCTATTGGAGGCACATTGTATTTTACAGGTTTAATTGTATTAGTATTTAATGTTATTAAAACTGTTTCAGCTGGTTCAAAAGTTGAAGATGAATTAGCAGAAGCACCAGCCTTAGCAATTATAAGTGCAAAAAGACAAAAAGGTGAAAAATGGCATTCTTGGTTGGAAAGAAGACCAATCCAATTTATGTTATTATCAATTGTAGCGATTTTAATCGGTGGTATAGTGCAAATTATTCCAACCATTGTAATAAAATCAAATATTCCAACTATTGCAGCTGTTAAACCTTATTCTCCTTTAGAATTACAGGGTAGAGATTTATATATTCGAGAAGGTTGTGTAGGCTGTCACTCACAAATGATTCGACCATTCCGATCAGAAGTTGAACGATATGGCGAATATTCCAAAGCAGGAGAATATGTATATGATCATCCATTCTTATGGGGTTCAAAACGTACAGGTCCGGATTTACATCGTGAAGGTGGAAAATACAATGACAACTGGCATTTTAATCATATGTGGGATCCGCAAAGTACCTCTCCAGGTTCAATTATGCCGGGTTATAAATGGCTGTATGACAACAAAGCTATGGATCATTCCTTAATTGAGAAAAAAATGGAAGCGATGGTAACACTAGGCGTTCCTTATACTGATGAAGACATTAAGAATGCCAGAAGCAATATGGATGCACAAGCAGCCGGTATTGAAAAAAGTTTGTATGGTGATCCTGATTTTGTAAAATCATATGAGGAAAGTAAAAAGAATGCAAGCGTTAGAGGGGAAGAATTTGTACCAATGAAAGATAGAGAGATTGTTGCATTAATTTCTTATTTACAACGTCTTGGTAAAGATATTAAAGTGAAAGAAACAGTTCAGAATAAATAAGTAAAGTATGCTAAAGTTTGTTAAAGGACATATGGATAGCATCTCTGGGATAGAGATATATCCGATTATTTCGCTAAGCATTTTCTTTATCTTTTTTATAGTGCTTTTAGTATGGGTTTTTACCTATAGTAAATCTAAAATCAACGAATTGAGTGAAATGCCTTTAAATGAAGATTAATTAATAACCTCTTACAATTAAAAAATGAAAAAATTAATTCCATCATATGTTAGAGTTCCATTGATATTCGCCATCGTAATGGGGGCAATGGAATATTTTATTGATTCAGGCGATAAACCTGCCTTTATCAAGTTTCCAATGGTTGCTTTATTTTTAGGAGTATTTTTATTCTTATTAGTAGCCATTGAAATTGTTGTTAGTGCAGTGGATAAAGTAACCTATCATCTATTAACAGATGATCAGAAAAAACAATTAGAAGAAGCTCAATCATTGCCATTTACCGAAGGCAAATTCTATCAGGGAATAGTTCAAAAATTAACTCGATCAAAAGAGATTGAACAAGAACAAGATGTTATGCTTGATCATGATTATGACGGTATCAGAGAATTAGATAATGTATTGCCACCTTGGTGGGTTTATTTATTCTATATTACTATCGTTTTTGCTTTAGTTTATCTTGTTCGTTTTCATATAATGGGAGATTATACTCAAGCTGAAGAATTTGAAACTGAAATGGCTGTGGCAAGAGCTGAAGTTGAAAAATATAAATTAACTGCTCCGGATTTATTAGATAAAGAAAAAGTAACATTACTTACAGATGCCGGTTCTTTGGCAGAAGGTAAAAAGTTGTTCGAAACTTCTACTTGTATTGCTTGTCATAAACCAGATGGAGGTGGCTCAATTGGGCCTAACTTGACAGATGACCATTGGATTTTAGGTGGTGGAATCAAAAATGTTTTCAATACTATTATGGAAGGTGGACGCGAAGGAAAAGGAATGGTGCCTTGGAAAGCAACAATTAAACCCTCTGATATTCAAAAAATAGCAAGTTATGTAATTTCATTACAAGGAACTAATCCACCGGATGGAAAAGCTCCTGAAGGTGAAATCTGGGTAGATGAAAATGCTCCAAAAGTAGAAGGAGAGTCTACAACTCCCACTGATACAATAAATACCGCTGCCAAAGTTGTAGCGATTAAATAAAAAAAACTGCAAATCCCGATTTAGTCGGGATTTGCAAATTAAATACCATTTCAATGTCAACATTGCCAGAAGAAAGTTTCAGAGATAGTATTGGAACTATTAATAAAGAAGGAAAACGTGCTTGGGTATTCCCAAAGAAACCCAAAGGTCCTTTTTATGATAAAAGAAAGCTCTTGAGTTATTTCTTGTTAGCCTTTTTGTTATCAGCACCTTTTATTAAAATAAACGGACATCAGTTCTTGATGTTTAATGTTTTAGAAAGACGATTTAATATTTTCAGTTTCCCTTTTTGGCCACAAGATTTTCATTTATTTGTGGTTTCCATGATTATTGGAGTAGTTGGTTTGGCTTTATTTACAGTTGCTTTCGGACGAATTTTTTGCGGATGGTTTTGCCCACAAACTATTTTTATGGAAATGGTTTTTCGTCGCATCGAGTATTGGATAGACGGAGATAGGGGAGCTCAAATACGGTTACAAAAACAAGAGTGGAATGCAGAGAAGATTCGTAAAAGAGTGACTAAATGGATTGTGTTTTTCATCTTTTCTTTTTTGATTGCCAATGTGTTTTTAGCCTACTTAGTTAGTAGCGATAAGTTGTTACTTATGATTAAAGAAGGGCCTGCTTTACATACAAGTACATTAATAGCCTTGTTGATTTTTACGGCTGTTTTCTATTTTGTATTTGCTTGGTTCAGAGAACAAGTTTGTATTATTGCCTGTCCATATGGAAGAATGCAAGGAGTGTTATTAGATAATAAATCCATAAATGTGGCTTATGACCATGTTCGTGGTGAAAAGGAGTTAGGACGTGCCAAATTTAACAAGCAAGAAGACAGAGCAGCTACCGGAAAAGGAGATTGCATTGATTGTAAACTATGTGTCCATGTTTGTCCAACCGGAATAGATATTAGAAACGGAACTCAATTGGAATGTGTTAATTGTACTGCCTGTATAGACGAATGTGATACCATCATGGAAAGTGTAGGTTTGCCAAAAGGCTTAATTCGTTATGCCAGTGAAGATGAAATTGTAAAAAAAGAGAAATTTCAATTCACAACTCGCATGAAAGGTTATACGGCTGTATTAGCTATTCTAATCGGATTATTGATAGGAATGCTATTTTTGCGAAATGATGTTGAAGCCACAATTTTACGCTTACCGGGGCAATTATTTGAACATAAAGGAGAGAATATCAGTAATGTTTATACTTATAAAATCATCAATAAAACATCAAGAGAATTTAATCACGTTACTTTCAAATTAGTTCATCCTACCGGAAAAATAATTTTAGTTGGAAATCATGAAATAATTGTTCCAAAAGAAGGTCAAGCTAAAGGAACTATTTTTATTGAAATTAATCCTGCTTATCTAGAAGGCGATAAAATTAAAATTGATATTGAAGTTCATAATGGAGATGAAATTATTGAAACGGCCACCACAAACTTTATGGGACCAAGAAGTTTTAATTAATAATCTTTGTTTTAGATAACTGTTTTCTGATTTAAGTTTGATGTAAAATAAAAAAAAATAAAAAAATGAAAATAAATTGGGGAACCGGAATCGTCATTGCATTTGCATTATTCATAACCTTCATCTTGTATTTTGTTTTCAAAGTACAATCAGATAGTCAATATGACAATGAATTAGTAGTAGAAGAATATTATAAGCAAGAGCTCAAATTTGAAAACCAAATGACAAAAGAGCAAAATGCAATTGATATGACTGAAAAAATTAGTATAAGCACCTCAGAAGAAGGAATAAATATAACTTTTCCATCCGATTTAGATTTAACAAAAGTTACCGGAAAAGTGTCCCTGTATAGACCGTCTAACCAAAAGCTGGATTTTGAAGTTCCAATTTCTTTATCCGGTCCACATTTGCTCATACCTAAAAGTAATTTGGTTGGCGGTCGCTGGGACATTTCTTTGGATTGGTCTTATGATGGAAAAGATTTTCTAAACAAAAAAACAATATATTTTTAAATGGTAATGGGGAAAAGGTAAAGGGTAAAAAGGTAAGTAATCTATAACCCGTAACCCGCAACCCGCAACCTATAACCCTTAACTTCATGCTTTACACCGCATTACTTTTTGGATTAATAAGTAGTTTTCATTGCATTGGGATGTGTGGTCCGATTGCCATGATGCTTCCTATTGATAGAAGTAATCAAACAAAAAAAGTTCTTCAAATTTTACTCTATCATTTAGGTCGATTAACAGCTTATGGTATGTTGGGTTTGTTCTTCGGTATTCTTGGGAAAGGACTTTTCTTAGCCGGATTTCAACAAAAATTATCCATTTTCGTGGGAATCATGATGATTATATTTGTTATTGTTCCGGAGAAGAAATTAGCTCAGTATAATTTTTCAAAACCAATTTATAAATTAATTTCTAAAGTTAAAAGTCATTTAGGTGCCCAATTCAAACGAAAATCTCCCGATGCCTTATTTACCATCGGATTATTAAATGGGTTTCTTCCATGCGGATTGGTTTATGCGGCTCTTTTCGGAGCTATTGCTATGCAAAGTGAGCTTTTAGGTGTTGCTTATATGGTTTTATACGGAATTGGTACTATTCCTATGATGAGTGCTGTGGTATTACTTTCTAATTTCATCACAGTTCCGGTTCGAAACCGTATTCGAAAATTAATACCCATTGTTGTAATACTCATTGGAAGTTTATTTATTGTCAGAGGCATGGGACTTGATATTCCGTATATTTCACCAAACACAACAAGTTTGGTCGTTCAAGCCAATCCGGATTGTCATAATTGATGTTTGTTTATAATTTATATAATTTAAAATCTGCTTTAGCAGATTTTTTTAATTAAAGTGAAGTCTACAAGATTCTTCACTCTCAAAATTTGCTATAAAACTGAATAAATTTATAGCCTTTTTTATAAAATAAAATGATTTTTTATCAATTATAAGTAATTATGGATAAATAGCAGAATAATAACATGAAATCATGAAAAAAAATATTTTAATACTTTTATTGATAACAATATTAATAGGTTGTTCAAAAAATGAAACAACAGAAGAAACATCCGTGCCTGAAGAATTAATAGGTTCGTGGCAGTTCAAAGGAATTTATATTCATGATGTCTTTGATGAAAATGACATGCCACTTTATATGGCTTACGAAAATGGAGATATTATTACCTATAATAGTGATAATACTTTTATTCATTTACTACAAAACTATCAATACACAGGAACATTTTCTGTGGTTAATAGCAATATACTTAATTTTAATTATAATCCAAACCCAAATGGGATTAATAATAATGGTAGTTCTAAAATAACTTTGTTAACAGAAAATGAGCTAAGACTTTCTTGTCTTAATGAAGGTCCTTGTGATGTTATAAGGTATGAAAAAGTAGTTGCAGATTAAACTCCCTGCTTATCTCTTTTTTCTTTAAAGTGAAGTCTATAAGATTCTTAACTCTGAAAATTTACTGTAAAACTAAATAAATTTATAGCTTTTTATTTCAATAAAAATGATTTTTATCAATTATGAGTAATTACTGATAATCAAAAATTAGTTTAACATAAACTCCCTTTAACTGATTATTATCATATTTATTCTCATAATATATTTCGAAATTTGATATTGAAATAATTCTAAAAAACTATATTATGGCAAATTTCGATAGCAATCATGTAAAAAATGTAGTACTGTTGGGACATACCGGAAGCGGTAAGACCACTTTGGCTGAGTCAATGCTTTTTGAAGCAGGAATTATCAACCGAAGAGGTTCAATTGAAGATCAAAACACAGTGGGAGATTACTCCGATATGGAGCATGAAAAGGGTAAAACACTTTTTTCAAAATTAATGAATTCTAAATGGAGAGGATTCAAAATTAATATTTTAGACACACCCGGTTATGATGATTTATCCGGTGAGATAATTAGTGCGATGCGAGTAGCTGACTGTGGTTTGATGCTGCTCAATTCAAGAATGGGAGTTGAAGTTGGAACGGACATTATTTGGCAATACACCAATGATTACAAATTGCCTATGCTATTAGCCGTGAATCATTTAGATAATGATAAATCAGATTTCGATAAAACTATTGCTGAAGCGAAAGAACATTTTGGAAACCAAGTAGTGGTTGTTCAATACCCTATTAATCAAGGATTAAACTTTGATGCCGTGATTGATGTGTTGAACATGGTGATGTATAAATATTCCAAAGCTGGTGGAAAACCCGAAAAATTAGCTATTCCGGATGCTGAAAAAGAAAAAGCAAACCAATTGCATCAAGAACTTATTGAAACTATTGCCGGAAATGATGAAAATCTGATGGAACAATATTTTGAAAAAGGAGAGTTAAGTGAAGATGAAATGAAATCAGGTTTGCATCATTCCTTAATTAAACACGAATTGTTTCCTGTATTTTGTGTTTCTGCAAAATTGAATATGGGAGCCGGCAGATTGATGGGATTCATTGATAATGTTTGTCCATCTGCCTTTGAAATGCCAAAGCAAAAAACAATTGCCGGTGAAGAAATTAATTGCTCTGAAAAAGGAAACAAAGCTATTTTTGTTTACAAAACAGTTTCTGAACCACACGTTGGCGATTTGAGTTTCTTCAAAGTTCTCTCCGGTAAAATTAAAGTAGGAGATGATCTAACTAATGAAAATACCGGGCAAATTGAGCGGATTACTCAACTATTCGAAATGGAAGGGAATAAACGAATCCCGGTAGATGAATTAGTTGCCGGTGATATTGGAGCAACTCAAAAGTTGAAAAATACACATACCAATAATACCTTACATGAAAAAGGATTTCCGATTGAAATTACTCCCATTCAGTTCCCTAATCCTACCTACACAATTGCTGTGGAAGGAACCAAAAAAGGCGAAGAGGAAAAATTATCATCTGCTTTACATCAATTAGTGGAAGAAGATCCATCCATAAGAGTTGAAGTTTCTGCTGAATTAAGACAAACGTTAATTCATTGTCAAGGGGAACTACATCTTGCGGTTATCAAATGGAAATTAGAAAATGCCCATAAATTATCGGTTCGTTTTCAAAAACCAAAAGTAGCCTACCGTGAAACCATTCAAGGTGGAGCTGATACCGTTTACAGACATAAAAAACAATCAGGTGGTGCAGGACAATTTGGTGAAATATCCATGAAAATTGAACCTTGGTATGATGGAATGCCTGAACCAACCGGAGTTTCTATTCGTGGAAAAGAAGAAATTGAATTGGCTTGGGGAGGAAAATTAGTTTACTATAATTGTATTGTGGGAGGAGCTATTGATGCCCGTTTCCATCCTTCAATACTAAAAGGAATTATGGAAAAAATGCAAGAAGGTCCATTAACGGGTTCACATGTTCAGGATGTTCGTGTAATTGTGTATGATGGAAAAATGCATCCAGTAGACAGTAATGATTTGTCCTTTAAAATTGCCGGAATGATGGCCTTTAAAGAAAATTTTGTTAATGCCAATCCACAATTATTAGAACCCATTTATAAAGTCACCGTTACAGCTCCTGAAGAAATTACAGGTTCGATAATGAGTACCATTCAATCTCATCGTTCTATGGTGGAAGGAATGGATTCAGAAGGTCATTTTACCATAATCAAAGCTCAAATACCAATTGCTGAAATGCATGAGTTTACCGGTGATTTACGTTCGTTATCGCAAGGTCGTGCCAGAATTGCTATGGAATTTGATCATTATGAAAGTGTTCCTTATGAAATTCAAAATAAATTAGTAGCTGATTTTGCAAAAGAAGCTGTGGAAGTATAGTTTTTAGTTGAATATATTTCTTTAAACAAAACGCCCAAATGAAAATTTGGGCGTTTTTATATTTATTCTATAATCAAACTAAAAAAATAGTGATTAAACCGTCATCGAAAACAATTGTGTATCGGGAATATTGCGTGTCATTCGTAAATCAAATGCCATACAAATATTGCGAACAAACGCTTTTCCTTTTTCGGTTACTGTAATGGCATTTTCGGTGATTTGAACCAAACCATCGTTTTTCATTTCTTCTAATCGTCCCAAAACTTCCGGTATTTCAGAAAAATAGGTTCCATATTCAGCCCAAGTCGTGTGGAATTGGCACATTAAATTTAAAATGTGTTTACGGATAATTAAATCTTCAGATGTTAATATGTGACCTCTGAAAATTGGTAATTCATTTTGAGCTAAAAGATCATAATATTCTTCTAATGTTTTAACGTTCTGAGCAAAACTGTACCAACTATCACTTATTGAAGAAACTCCTAACCCTATCATTACTTGTGTTTTAGATGAGGTATAACCCATGAAGTTGCGATGTAAATTTCCATCTTTAAAAGAATGATATAAACTGTCTGTGGCTAAAGCAAAATGGTCCATTCCAATTTCATGATAGCCTTTTTCAGAAAGGTGTTTTTTACCTACTTCATAAAGCAATCTTTTTTCATCATCTTTCGGTAAATCTTCATCATTAAAGCCACGTTGACCATTTCCTTTTATCCAAGGCACGTGAGCATAGCTGTAAAAAGCCAATCGATCCGGCTGTAAGGAATTTGATTTATCAATAGTGTCAAGCACATCTTCAACTTTTTGAAAGGGTAAGCCAAAAATTAAATCGTGTCCAATGGAGGTATATCCAATTTCTCTTGCCCAAAAAGTAACTTTCGCCACATTGTGAAATGGTTGTATTCTATGGATGGCTTTTTGCACGGTTTCTGAATAATCTTGTACTCCAAAGCTCACTCTGCGAAACCCTAAATCATATAATTTTTGTAAATGTACTCGTGTGGTATTGTTGGGATGTCCTTCAAAACTAAATTCATGCTCTTCATGTCTAACAGCGTTTTCAAACAAACCATTAATCAATCGTTCCAGATTTTCAGGTGAGAAAAAAGTTGGGGTACCTCCTCCTAAATGGATTTCTTTTATAATTGGTTTCTTTGGTAATAATTCACAATATAATTCCCATTCTTTTAAAAGAGCTTCAATATAGGGATGCTCTACATCATGTCGTTTTGTGATTCGTTTGTTGCATCCGCAAAAAGTGCATAAACTTTCACAAAAGGGTAAATGAATATATAAACTGATGCCTTCTGCGGCATTGCTCTCTAAAAATGATTGTTGTAATGTTTCTTTCCATTTTGATAATGAAAAATGGGGTTCATCCCAATAAGGCACAGTTGGATAACTAGTATATCTTGGCCCCGGAACGTTATATTTTTGAATAAGTGACATTATTGTATTTATTTTACTGCAAAAGTTAAGATTTATTTGAATGTATTTCCAACTTAACTTTTTTCAATCAAAGCTAAAATACTATTCAAAGGTATAAGGGAAGACTTAAAATAAAAATGATAATTGTCATACAAAAAAAAGAGACTCCTTAAGAGTCTCTTTTTTTTAATTAAATGGTTTTATTTATAATCTCTAACCATTTTTCAGCCAGTTGATTGTCTCTAAAATAATTTAATTGAATAGGTTTTTCATATTCATAATCATAGAATTTCAAAGTTTCATCTTTTTGATTTTTGTTGTTGTGTAGCATTATCTCAACTTTGGTAATAAATTCTTTCTTGCTTTTAGAACCATCAAAGTGCTCAATTTCTCGAATAATTTTACTGTTACTTATTTCATTTAAATCAACATAAGTAACAATTTCTGGTTTGACATTCAAATCAATTAAAACAAGCTTTTTCTTCATTTCATTAAATGCGATTACTTTATTGTTTAATGATTCTCTTAAGCTAAATTCTTTTGAGTTTCCTTGATTAAATTGTTTTAAAATTGTTTCTATTTTAGATTTATTTTTATGTTGCGTACGAAGTAATAAGAAAATAGGCAATGCAGTAAGTAGGATTAAAAATAACCCAATAAGTGTGGTGGAAGTTTCCATTTTTTTTTTAATTTTTTGTTATAATTGAATAGTTGCTTTTAAGAAATTCTTAAAGCAAGTTGACTTTGTTCGAACAAAGAAGTTCAATTACCAGAAAAAATGAAAGGGAAAGAGGTTTTTCGAGACTTTTTCACATCGATTGTGGTCTTGTCTTGAAAGAAAAGTTCGAAATTTAGTAGGTAAAAATGTAACTTGTTTTTCAAATAAAAATTGAAAATGTTTCGAATACGTTGTTGTGTTTTCTTTAACAACAAATTGAATTTGACTTTCTGCAACTGATTGAAAAGTTCCAACCGATTTAATTGTTTCTACCGACTGCAAGCGTTGTTCAGTATCAATGCTTTTTTCTTTAGGAGTAGCTTGAGATTGCAACCCGAAAAGAAATAACATTAACAAACTTGCTAATAGGGCACTATTTTTTAACCATTTCACGTAACAAAAGTATTGTTTAGTTTGCATTAAATTGTTATTTTATTCATAAAAAAAACCATGCTGTTTGAGCATGGTTTTATATTCAATTTAAATGAAATTTATTCTTGTTTTAAATTTCTCAATTGTTTCAATTTATCTTTCCAGGTTTTCAATTCATCTTTGTGTTTTTCAATATTTTTGAAAACTTCTTTTACCAAAGGATTATCTTTTTTAGCATGAGTAAAAAATTGAATATTGTTTTCTAATTGGAAAATTTCCGATTGTACTTCTTCAATTTTTCTGATGATAAATATTTTTTCACTTTCGAGTTTTCGGTGATCATCGGAACCTGACAATTGCTCAAGCTTATTCGAGAAACGCATCATGTCGCCATCTTTTTTGCTCAAGCTTAATTTTTCAAATAAGGCATCTAATATTTTATTGAATTTTCCTTCCACATGTCTTCTCGAAAAAGGAACTTTTCCAAATGATTTCCATTGCTCTATGTGAGCTTTGATAGCCTCTAAATCTGCTTTATGTTCTCCTGTTAATTGGAAATCTTTCAAGGCATCTAAATAGGCTTTTTTCTTGTCAAATGCTTCAATTTCTTCTGAATTAGCTTCATTACGTGTAGCTTTCATTCGGTCAAAAAATTGATTGCAGGCATCTTTAAATTCTTTCCAAACCTTATCAGAATATTTTCTGGGCACATGACCAATTTGTTTCCACTCTTCCTGAATTTGTTTCATTAATGGTGTTGTGGCTGCAAAGTCTTCACTGACACTAAGTGATTTTGCCTTTTCAACTAAAGCCATTTTTTTGCTTAAGTTGTCATTTTGTTCTTTTTTAATGTCTTTATAAAAGGCATTTTTGTGTGAATTAAAGTTACGAACGGCTGTTTTGAATTCAGCCCAAGTAGCTTCATTTATTTCTGATGGAACTTTACCGGCAGAAAAGAAGGCATTGCGTAAAGCTTCCACTTTTTCAATCAACCCTTGCCATTGCGAATGTGCTGTAACTTCTTCCGTAGCTAGCTTTTCAATTTCAGCGATGATTTCTTTTTTCTTTTCTAAATTAGCAGTTTCTTTTTCACGTTGATTTGCAAATAAACCTTCTCGTTTATCGTGCATTTGTTTTGTTAAGGCACTAAACTGATTCCAAATTTCTTCGCGGTGTTCACGATCAACCGGACCTATTTCTTCTTTCCAAATGCGGTGTAAATCTTGAAGCTCTCTAAAAGCTTTGGTAATATCAACTTCATTTACCAATTCTTCAACTCGGGCAATAATTTTTTGTTTTAACTCCAAATTATGTTTGAAATCTAAGTCTCTTGCCTCACGGTCTAAGTGTAAATAATCATAGAAATTTTCAACATGAAAATGATAATTATTCCAAACATGATTGTATTTGTCTCTTGGAATTGGTCCAATTGTACGCCATTCTTCTCGTAATTCATTAAAAATTTTCAAAGTATCCTTAATGTTTTCTTGCGGATTGATTAGGTTTTTTATTTCCTCTACAATGGCTAGTCGGCGATCAAGATTGGCATTTAAATTGTTTTGCAAGCTTTTAAAGTGAGCATTCTGCTTTCCTTTTAATTGCTTGTATAAGGTATCAAATTTTGATTTTAAAGGCAAATGATACTCAAAGTCTTCTGTTGAATCAGGATTTTCAGCTTTAAATTCATCTTTCTTTTCTTCAATAAAATGATGGTATTTTGCTAGAAATTCTTTTTTAATTTCTTCTACATGTTCTTTTACAGACATCACTTTTTCAACCGCTGTCAGTTTTTCCAATTCATCAACCAATGCGTCCATCGATAAGGAAGCATATTCTAACATAGGTATGTTGTGACGTTCCTTTAGCGTTTCATCTTCACTTTCTTCTGCATTCGATTCATCGATAGCATTCAAAGCTATTTGATGTCCATTTTCTGACATTGGAGAATCGTCTGCAAGTTCTTGAGCTGAAATTGTAGTAACCGCTTCTTCTTCTACGACTTCATTCGCATCAAGAACAACCTCATCAAGTTCTGATGATTCTGTTGCTTCCATTGCTTCCGTAACCTCATTAACTGTAGTTTCAGAATTCATTTCTTTAACGGTTTCAACTGACTCATCTACAATCGGTTGAGCGTCATAAGTAATTTCAATTACTTCTTGAATATCGTTTTGTGAAACGTTTTCTTGGTTTCCGTCTGTCTCATTTTCAATTGGCGACAGGTTATCATTCTTTTCTTCTAACATTGTAAAAATGTGTAAGGTTCATATTATAGAGGCGAAAGATACTAAACACTAGGCAAAATTCAAAGAAATCAAACCATTTATAACTTTAATTGCGGTATTTAAAATGAAGTTTTACTATTTTAAATGGCAGTATCAGTACTTCTAAAGGTAGAAATACTCTTTTTATTCCAAATTTTCCAACCTTTTTCAGCTTGCAAAACGAGCATTTCATAGCCATTTTTTGTAACTGCACCTTTTGATTTAGCGTGTTTTAAAAAAAGGGTTTCTTCAGGATTGTAAATTAAATCATAAGCAATATGTTCCGGTGTGAAGTAGTCATATGGAATTGGCGGACATTCTTCTATGTTGGGATGAGTTCCCAGTGGAGTACAATTTATAATGAGCTGATAATTATCAAAGGTGGTGGCATTGATGTATTTGTAATCTAGAGCATTTTCTTTTTTACTTCTGGAAACAAAGGTGTATAAAATCCCTAATTCTTCTAAAGCAAATGCTACGGCTTTTGAAGCTCCACCGGTGCCTAAGATTAGTGCTTTTTGATGATGAGGTTGTAACAACGGTAGGATTGATTTTTTAAATCCGTAATAGTCGGTATTGTATCCTTTTAATTTCCCGTTTTTTGTAAATTTAATACAATTAACAGCCCCGATTTTATGAGCATTTTTTGAAAGTTTGTCTAAATAGGGTATTATTTTTTCTTTATATGGAATAGTGATGTTTAATCCACTTAACGTTGGATTTTCTCTCAATAATTTTGGAAATTGTGAAATCGCTGATAAATCAAAATTTTCGTAGGAACAGTCGCTCAGTTGTTCTTTTTCAAACTTTTCCGTAAAGTATTTTTTTGAAAAGGAATAACCGATATTTTTTCCGATAAGACCAAATAATTTATTCATTTTTCACTTTCTTTCGGGGTAAAAACTGTTTGATTAATGGAATGTTTGCTACAATTATGATGAGGATGATAAACTTTTCTAAATGCTCTTTTACATAATCAATTTGTCCTAAAAAATAACCCAATAAACTAATGGCAGCAACCCAAAGAAAAGCTCCAAAAAAACTGAATTTTAAAAAGGTTTTATAAGGAACATTGGTCGCTCCGCTCAAAAATGGCACTATTGTTCGAACTACCGGAATAAAACGAGCCATAATTATTGAGTTTTTCCCGTGTTTATCAAAAAATTGCTGGGCTCTAAGAATATGGCTTTTTCTGATAATAAATGTTTTTTCACTATTTAAGATAAAAGTCCCAAACCGCTTCCCTACATAATAATTTAAATTATCGCCTAATAAGGCTGCAAAAATTAAAAGCGGAACAACGATAACAATATCTAATTCTCCGCGTGCTGCAATCATTCCAATGGCAAAAATCAGTGCATCACCGGGTAAAAAAGGCATTAAAAATGACATCACAATTAATCCTGTTTCGGCAAAGACCAGGAAAAATAAAATAGCATAAATCCAACTATCATATTTTTCAATTAGCTTTGAAAGAATCTGATCCGGCTGCGATAAAAATTTTATCAGTAAATCAAGAAAATCCATTTAATTTGTTTTTGTTCATTCTTCAGCCAAAATCTTTTCTTATTTCGAAAATTTTGCTCCTACTTTTTCTACGATAAAAATAGTTAAAAATCCGGCAATCATCAAAAGTATGGCAACCAATAATAGGTTGTCACCTTCAAAATTTTGAGGTAGTATGCTTTTTTCCATAAAAGCCACTTCGTTTCCATGAGAGTCGATTCGGGTAGATAATACTTTTTTCCATGGCCAGACTTTGTTTAAAGAGCCTAGCATAAATCCGGTTAGCAATGCCATCGTGGTATTTCTATGATGATCAAACATCCAATGTAATACTTTTGAAAACAATTTCAGTCCAAGAATTGCACCGATAGCAAAGGTTCCTAATTTTAGAATCGACTGAACTAAAAGTTCTATATTAAACGTTAGTAAGGCTTCTCTAAAAATATTAATGGTTCCAATAACAACACTATAGGAGCCCATTAATACCAAAATAAAAGCTCCCGAGATTCCCGGTAATATCATCGCAATAATTGCAATAAATCCCGATAAGAATAAATACGGATAACTATCAGGTGAGGCCACCGGTTCTGCAATCGTGATATAATAAGAAAGCACAGTTCCAAGTATAAAAAAGGAAATTGAGCCTATTGAAAATTTATCAATTTGTTTCCCCACAAAAAAGATGCTGGCAATCACCAATCCAAAGAAAAATGACCACACCATGATGGGTTGTGTGGCTAATAAATGCGTGATGATTTTTGAAAAAGTCAAAATACTAATGAAAATTCCGGAAAGTAAGGCCAACAAAAAACTTCCATTGATTTGTTGCCAAGCAATTTTAAATCCGTTTTTTTTCCAAGAGGAGAAAAAGGTAAAATCTACTTTGTTAATTGTATCAATCAGTTCTTGATAGATACCTGAGATAAAAGCAATTGTTCCACCGGAAACACCCGGCACTACATCGGCAGCACCCATGGCTAATCCTTTAAGAGTAATTAGAAAGTAATCAGGAAAAAATTTTCTCATAAAAAAAGCGTTCCGCTTTTGGAAACGGAACGCAAATTAGGGAAAATTTTTAAAAGTATGTTGGAAATTATGCTAAGATTTTAAATGTTTGGTAATTACATTTTGAACAATTTTTCTATCCCAAACTACCGGAAATAATTCTTGTAAAACGGTTCTGTTTTTAGCATTTATCCGTAAACCGTTATTCAAATGAATTTTACCTTTTTCGTTTTGCTGTAACATATAATACATTCCGGCCAAACGGTATTCTACTTCATATTGCTCAGGGAAATATTCTGCTGCTTGCACTAAGGTTTGGATAGCACTGTCAAATTCACCTAAAAACTGCAAAATATCTACCCAAAATAACCAGGTGTCTAATTGATAATCACCAAATTCTACTGCTTTTCGGTAACCAAATTCAGCTTCTTCATAAAAATTCATTTGGCGGTTAATGGTTGCATACCGTTTCCAATACAACTGATTTTCATTATCAATGGCCAATGCTTTGTTGACATAAAATAAGGCTTTTTGATAATTTTTTAAACGGATGTAAAAATCGGTAATTGCTATCCAACCTTTGTCTAACAAAGGATCTTCATGAACAGTTTTGTTGTAATATTTGATGGCTTCAGCTTTGTTGCCTAATTTTTCATAACATTTCCCGATGCGTAATAAAGCATAGGAGGTTGGATCTTCTAATTCAATGGTTCGTTGAAAAGCTTCAATGGCTTCTTCAAACCGTTTGAGTTTTTCGAGTGATTTACCCTTTTCCATGAAGGCTCCAATAAATTCGTCATCAATCAAGGTAGCATAATCAAAACAACGCAAAGCATTTTCATAGTTTTTGATGCTGTAACTTAATCGACCTTGTTGATGCCAGGCAATTTCACTGAAGGGATTTTTCTCAATATAATTTTCTAAATAATCAATAGCTTCCTTTTGTTGGTCTAAAAATTCAAAACAATAAACTACATTATATAAGGCAGATTGGTCCTCGATGTCAACTTCTAAACATTTTATAAAATTGTATTTTGCTAACTCTAAATTATCCATAAAGAGATATTCCATTCCCATTAAATTATAGACATCAGCAAAATCATCGGTAAATTTTAGTGCTTTTTCTAATTCTTCAATGGCTTTTTCGTGTTGGTCACGTTTGGAATAAATATTCGCTTTTTGAATGAATATTTCTTCATTGTGTGGTTCAATGGCATACAACTCGTTAAGCATTTTTTCGGCAATTTCGAGCTTGTCGTCATAAATCAACATTTCGATTTGTACCAATTTTAAACCGGTAGATTTCGGATGTTGTTCAAGAGCTAATTTCAGGGCTTTTTTAGCCAGAGATGCTTTTCCCATATCGAGGTAATGAAGAATAATTTCTTCAAACTCTTCTGAATCAAAAAACAAAACTTTATTAGTTTTGAGCATCGATTCAAATTTCGATAAGGATATGTTATAATCGTCTTCTTCGTGACTTAAATGCATACTCGATTTTTTAAAATTATCCTACAATAAAAATAGGAAAGGAATAGCTTTTTTCAATTTTATCCGCGAATTGTTGTAAACAATTTAATTAACAACTTTTTTTGAGGTAAATGGTGATTAGAAATTGATAAAGGTTTCTATGATTTAAAGACCTTTTTCATTTAACCCATTGCCAATTCATCCAAAGCTTCTAACATAATCGCACAACCTTCTCGAATTTCTTCTTCTGATATCGTGAGGGGAGGAGTGATTCTAATCGCCCTACCTTCAAAAAGTAACCAGAATAGAATTAATCCCTTGTCTTGGCATTTGAAAATTACTTCATTTGTAATTTCGGGTGTTTCAACCATTGCCGCTAACATGAGTCCTTTTCCTCTTACTTCTTGTATCAAAGGGTGTACCAAAAGTTCACGAAACAGTTTTTCTTTCACTAAGGTTTGCGGAATAAGGTTGGTTTCCGTGACCTCCCGCAAGGTAGCTAAACAAGCTGCCGCAATGACAGGATGTCCGCCAAAGGTCGTAATATGTCCTAATTTCGGATTATTACTCAGTAAATCCATGTATTCTGCTTTTGCTGTAAAGGCACCAACGGGCATTCCGCCGCCCATTCCTTTACCCATAATCACGATATCGGGAACTACTTCATAGTTTTCAAATCCGAATAATTTTCCGGTTCTTCCGAAACCGGGTTGTATTTCGTCTATGATTAAAAGTGCTCCAACTTCATCACAGCGTTCTTTTATTTTTCGTAAAAAGCCGTTTTCCGGTTGAATAAATCCGGCTCCTCCCTGAATGCTCTCCAAAATAACACCTGCTGTTTTGGTTGTTATTTTTTGAATGTCTTCTTCGTTATTAAACGTGATGAAGTCCACATCGGGAAGTAATGGTCTAAATACTTGTTTTCGTTCTTCAAATCCCATCACACTCATAGACCCCATCGTGTTGCCGTGATAAGCATTGTGACAAGAAACCAAATGACTGCGTCCCGTGACTCTTCTGGCCAATTTCAAGGCTCCTTCCGTGGCTTCGGTTCCTGAGTTTACTAAATAGGTTTTATTCAGCGGTTCAGGCATATTTTCTGCCAACAGTTTGCAAAATTCAACGGCAGGATGTTGAGCATATTCGCCATACACCATAACATGTGAATATTTGTCCAATTGGTCTTTAATGGCTTGATTTACTCTCGGATGTTGATGCCCTAAACTACAGGCTGAAACGCCGGCTACAAAATCTAAATATTTTTTTCCTTTTGTGTCAAAAATATAAGAACCTTTTGCATAGGAAACTTCCATGGCAAGAGGGTAGGGAGAGGTTTGAGCTTGGTATTTTAGAAAATCTTCTTTCATTTTTAGGGTTGCGAGTTGCGGGTTGCGAGTTGCGAGTTGCAGGTTACTAGTAAACTTTCAACTCGCAACTCGCAACCCGCAACATTGCTAACTGTCTTTTTTCTTTTCTTCTACTTCTAATGATTCTTGGCGAACATCCATTGGAACATTTTCTTTTTCTGCTTCAACTTTAGTTTCCTGTTTCATTTTTTCATCATATTCATTTTCTTCCGGCGGAAAAATGTCTTCTTTTGATTTTATTCGCTCCTCGCCACGCCAAATAAAGCCACGTAGTTTTCGGGCATTTTCAGGCAAATCTTTTTCAGGATATATTTCACCATCCACTTGTGTAAAAAAGGTGATGGTATCAATTTGATTACCGTCTAAAGTCATGTTAATGCTACTGCTTGCACTTTTGTTAATACCAATGAGTTCCTGTTCATCATTCCGCATATAATAAATAACTTCGGTGTTTTTAACAACATCTACCTCATAGAGTTTATTGTCACGAAATTTACCATATAAATTTTGTCCCTTTACCTGATTGTAGCCGGAGCCAATGGTATCTTTTGAGGCAATAAAAGTATTGTTGAGCACTTTTAACGAATCTAATTTTTCTGTTTCTTTATTAGAAATCAAATGCATGATATCGCCGGTCATTTGATTGTCATAATTCCACATCACCGGATTGCCAATGAGTTTTGTCAAACCGGTTTTTTCAGAGGAATGGAGTGAATCACATTTCCCACTCATGTCTGTTTTATAAAAGCGAACATTCGTATAACCTCGAATCACTCGTTCCTCCGGTTTTCCGGTTACGACTAATTTTTTTCCATGAATGTAGAGCGTGTCTTTTTCTACTAAAGTCATAGCAACCGCTCTTTTGGTCATCATCAAGGAATCTTTTGCTTTATAAACCTCACCATAATGGCCTTTCACAATACTGTTATTGATGGAGTCGGTTACTTTTACATTTCTGGTAGCAGAGGCAAATTCACGATTACGATCATAATACAAACTATCGCCTTCAATTAATCGATTATTATATTTGATATAGGAGTTTTTGACAAAATGAGCTAAATTCTTTTTAGTATCATAAAAACCTTTCTCAGTATAAATAAAATTCTCTTTACTGGTGATGGTCGATGCTCCAAAAAGATAGGCATGACCTACATTTTCATAGTAATCTAAATGATTGGTTTTGATTACTGATTTTGGATTTGTAATGGTTACCGCATTTCTAAATTGATACATTTTTTTTTGTACAACATACGTTCCCGCTTGGCTGGTTAACACATTTTCTTTGTCATTGATGGTGCCGCCGGTTTTATAATAGGCTTGTTGTGTATTTCTGTCAAAATTTAAAATTTCCGATTTTAAAGTAGAACTGGGCGAAGTCATAACAACGTTACCGGACGCATAGGCTTGTTTGTTCTCACCATTATATTCAGCATAAGTGCTTGTCATCGTTATCGTATCGCCTTGAACCATGCGAACGTCGCCAAATGCTTTGAGGTAGTTTTCTTTTTTAAATAAATAGGCCTTGTTGCAATATAAAATGGCTCCTTCATGGCTCACTCTCACATTCCCGGTCAGCAAAATAGCATCCGGATAGAGGTTTTCATCTACATCAAAAAATTCAGAGTATTCCACAAAGATTTCCTTGTTCTTTTGGGCGTTTGCCTGCAAAAACGGAAAGGAGATAAAAAGAACAAATAAAAAGATTCTCAAGAGTAAATTTTTTTTGTCAAAATTACTAAAATTGAGGGAAGGACAATACGTCTTAGGAATAATTTAGGCATACCCCCAAACCACAGTCTTTAATGTGCCCGTATTTCAAACAAAATAAACCGCTCAACGAGCCTTTTTTACCCCGATAATCCCATCAAAAATTCGAAATCAATGTCCTTCAACCCCAACCTCTTTAACATCATTACACAGCCGAATGGAATCTTAAGATTCGCTTAAGATTCGCTTAAGAATTCATTACCAGCAGATTGAATAAACCTAAAATGTTAATTTCGAACTCGAAATGAAACAGTCAAATGTTTCCATCAGCGACAGTTCCCGTATGAAAACTAAATACACCCTTTTATTACTAGCCATCATTTGTATTCAATTTTCTGTTGCTCAAGTGGGTATTGGAACAACAAACCCAAATCCATCGGCTCAATTAGACATTACTTCGTCAAATTCCGGTTTAGTTATTCCTAGGTTAACTACAGCACAACGAAATGCCATACTATCACCGGTAATTTCACTATTAATCTACAACAGTACGACTGATTGTTTAGAAATGTTTGCTGCAACAGGCCAATGGGTTAGTTTAGGTTGCGGATGTCAATTACCGGGAGCTTTTGCAGCCACAAATGCGTCCGGTATTTTAGCAACGGGTTTCACAGCAAATTGGAATTCCAGTGCAGGAGCAAATTCATATTATTTAGATGTTTCTACGGTTTCAAATTTCTCATCTTATGTTCCAGGATATAATAATTTGAATGTAGGTAATGTAAATACCTTTAATGTTTTAGGATTGACTTGTAATACTACCTATTACTACAGAATCAGAGCTAATAATTCGTGTGGTACTAGTGCCAATTCAAATACAATAAATGTCACAACTACAGCTTGTAGTTCATGTGTTGATGGAACTGGTGGAATTATAACTCACGTTGGAGGAAATACAATTCATACCTTTCTTACTTCAGGCACTTTTACTCCAGGATGTGCAGAAAATATTAAAATATTAGTAGTAGCAGGCGGTGGCGGTGGCGGAACCGGCGGTGGCGGTGCAGGTGGATTAATTTATAATGCTTCATTTCCGGTAGCTGTTACATCCTATGGAGTAACTGTCGGATCTGGTGGTAATGGTGGAATTGGTAGTCCAACTTATTCTGCGGGTATGAATGGAGGGAATTCTGTGTTTTCAACGTTAACTGCAATAGGCGGTGGTGGAGGTGCTTTCTTATGCTCAAATGGACTAGCTGGTGGTTCGGGTGGCGGTGGTGCTTCTTGCGGAAATACAACGGTATATTTAGGTGGAAATGGAACTGCCGGTCAAGGCAATAAAGGAGGAAACAATAATGGAATAAATATGACACCCTATTATCCCGGTGGAGGTGGAGGTGCCGGTGCTGTTGGAGCAAATGGTACTGGAAGTGCCTCAGGTGTTGGGGGAATTGGTTTGTCCTATGCAATCTCGGGTGTAGCTACATATTATAGTGGTGGTGGAGGTGGTGGAATTTTTACTTGTTGCGGCGGTGGTGCATGGAATGGAGCATTAGGTGGTTTAGGTGGAGGAGGAAATAGCGGTATTAATGTACCTCCAACGAATGGAGTTTCAGGCACTCCAAATACAGGCGGTGGCGGAGGCGGAACAGGAGACTATTCAAAAAATGGTGGATCGGGAGGCTCAGGTATTGTAATTATTAGTTATCCTTATCATTAAGCAAACTTCTGCTTTCTAAAATTTAAAATAACCTTTAGTGAAAGCCTCACACTCAAACCCACAATCTTTGCATTGACAAAAACAAACCCTCACTTTTCAAAATAATTACTTTTTCAAATTCTTGTGCTTTGCAAGATAAAAGATTAAAAATTAAGGCAAAGATTAGTATGTTTTTCATTTTTTCAAAGGTAAAATAGAACTCAAAGTTATTGAAAACTTTATGGTGCTTTAAATTGGAAGGTCTGTTGAGCGATGTTTTTTTCAATTTTCGGCTTCAATTTTAGGATTAATTCAACTTTTAAATCTTCAGAATTTACTTTTGAGTAATTTTGTATGAGCTCAAATTTAAAAAAATATTGTAATATGATACAATTTGAAATATACAGAGATAGTACTAAAGAAATTTATGCAGATGATATTCCTGAATTTTCAGCTTCTGAATATTGGGGAAATTTGAGTAATAAGGTTTTATTTATATTTGACAGATTAGATTATCTCAATGATACTTTGATTTCAATATGTGAAAAAGTAAAAATTTATAATTATAATTTCAAAAATAGAAATGGTTTAACTAGCAAAAAAGTTAAGATTACACCATATATCGAAATTATACACGTTATGTCCGATTTAAGAATGATAGTAGATGAATTAATAGCTTTGCTTTACATTGT
>NZ_PNJW01000030.1 GCF_013822155.1 Flavobacterium sp. | reverse complement strand
GTAGAATTAGTTTTTTCATAGTACAAAAATTTTAGTAAAAGTAAACCTATTCTATAAAAGTAAGAAAAATTGTTAGTTATCTATTGGTTAAGTTGTGTTAAAGTTTTGGTTGTGCGGTTTAACTATTACTTACCATAAAAAGTTGTAATGAATTTAGATTTTGTAATAGCCAAAAAATTCAGGAAAAGGGTTGGGGGAATGAGAACCAAAAGTGGATTGTAAAGAAGTATAAGGTGAAGAAAATCAATCCAAAAATGGAAGAATTGAATTATGGATTGTGAAGAAATAAGTATATCATTCAAACCGAACTAAAAAAAACTATCAGAAACGGTAGTCTCTTAGTGTGCTATTAACAATGACTTCGGAGAGCTACAATGACCAAGAAACTACTTCAACTCTTTGATTGCCTCTTTTTGAACCCATCCTTCTGTTTCGTCAGAAAGTTGAATTTTTTTCCAATTTTCTACCGTTTCAAGAACGTAAACTTTTGTTCCTTCATGTAACACGAAAGCCTCGGTTGCATTTTCCCGAGGTTCATTTTTAACGGAAAGTATTTCTTCAAAAACAATAGCAGGACGCTCGCTTTGATAAATATTTTTATCGAATATGGCAGCCCCAATAGCAGCAAAAATCAAGAACGGAATGAAGAACATTCCTAAAAAGAAAACACGTTTAAAAATGGCTGTTTGAGAAAAATAATACCCCATGAAAAAAAGTAAAAATAAGACAGAAAATCCTATAGAAATTATACCCCAAGTATTGTAGTGAAATAAGCCTGTAAAATTTCTGAGTAATTTTTCAAAACCAACTTTTTGCGTTTCTTTTATATCGTCGATAGTTCTGTTTTTGGCAAATTTTAAATTGTTTCTGATGTCTTTATCATTGGGACTTATCAAAAGTGCTTTTTCATAATAATATATCGCCGGAGCAATTTTATTGAGTTTGTAATAGCTGTTCGCCAAATTAAAATATAAATCACACGATTCTTTTTTCCCTTTTAAAATGCTCTCATAAGCCGTAATTGCTTCTTGATAATTTCCTTTTCGATACTGATCGTTTCCTTTGTCAAAAACACTTTGAGCCCAAAAAGTTTGGGTGAGTAAGAGTAAAATATAGATGCTATTTTTCATTTTATTTAACCACGAAGTTCACAAAGAAGGCACAAAGGTCACTATAAAAGACCATTGATTACTCTTCGAACTCCATTTTTTAATTGTTTTACATTAAAATTAATCAGCATTCCTAACTTAAATTCAGTCAACTTCAAATACGTTAAAATTTGAGCTAAGTGAACTTCATTTAATGCTTCAACCGATTTCACTTCAACAATAAACTTGTTCTCAATTATAATATCGATTCTATAACCGACTTCCATTTTTACTTCTTCATAAATTAACGGCAAAGCCTTCTGTTTTTCAACTTGTAATGAATGCTTTTTTAATTCATAAAACAGACATTCTTCATAAGCACTTTCCAACAATCCTGGACCTAAAGCTTTATGAACTTTTAAAGCCGATTCAAAAACTATTTTTGCAATTTCATCTTCACTCATAGTATAAATTTTGTGTACTTTGTGCTTTCTTAGTGTTCTTTGTGGTTAACTAATTTGTTTTTCCAGTTCTGATATTACTAAAACCGCTTTGTCATAATCGTGTTGCATAGCAACTGTTGATGATGGTGCATACCTTGCCAATTCACAATTTTCAGTCAGTTGAATAAAATGTTCAATGGTTTCCGTTTGTGCTTTTTTATTTGCTAAAATTTCTTTGATAATATCTTTACTCATTTCCGAAGTTTCAATTTTTAGTTTAGCTTTCAAGAAATTGTGCAATGATTTTTCCAATGCTACATAAAATGGTTCTTTATTCCCTAATTGTTTTTTAGCCTCTGACAAATATTTCTTCGCTAACCTGTTATTTAATTTTAATTTATTCCCAACAACATCTCCATCAATAGCTTCTTTTTTCTTTTTGAATAAAACAATAAACGGAATTAATAAAAAGGGAATACTAACTAAAACATAATAGAGGTTTGAACCAAAGAAATCTTGCTTATTTATAGGTGAAAATTTCGTTTTTAAGTGAATGAATTTAAATTGATCCCCGGCCGAAATAGCTTTTTTATCAACAGATTCTGTTGTTTTTGCTGTCAGATTACCATTTTGGGATGGCCCATCTGTGACGTTGATTATAATTTCCTCTGAAGTAATCGTTTTATACTTACCCGTACTTAAATCAAAGTACGAAAACCGCAAAGGTTTGATGGTGTAATTTCCTTTAAATTGTGGAATTATGGTATATTTATCTGTAATTTTTCCACTCATTCCTGTCAAAGGAGTATTCACATTTTCGGTATGTACCGGATCATACATTTCTAAAGCTGTGGGCACAACCGGTTTGGGTAAACTAAACAATTTGAGGTTTCCGTTTCCGGAAATACTCACTTCTAAGTCCATACTTTCACCATTTTTTAAATTGGTTCGGGATGGGATAACTTTAAAATCAAATTTACCGACTGCTCCTGAATAATCAATTGGTTTGCCATTTTCGGGAAGCGGTTTTACAGAAATAATTTTACTTCCTGCGGAAACACGTTTATGGTCTTTGGTCAACATTACTTGACCAAAAATATTTCTTCGGTTAGTAGGCAATTCAACATCAATATCTAATGACAAGGGTTCAATTTCAAGATTACCCGTTTTTTGAGGATACAAAACTGTTTTTCTGAGTACCACGTAACGAAAACGTTCCCCTTTAAAAGTTCCTTCTTCTGCTACTAATTGCTTAATATCAATGTTTTGACTCCAAAAATTATTGTATTTTGGTTTGTCTAATTCCTGCCAATTTGTGATTCCTATATTGTGACTGAAATACAGCTTATAAACGACCGTAATGGGTTCGTTTAAATATGGATTTGTTTTACTGACATCGGCCACTAAATACAAGGCATCGTTTATGGAAACTGAATTGTCGTTCGGATCTCTGGGTTGTTCAACAGCATCTGAAACTTTTACCGAAATAGGTGTTGTTTTATAAACTTGTCCATTGTGCTCGATTGCAGCTTGTTTAATTGAAATAGTACCCTTTTGTGTAGGCAATAAAAAATAGGAATAGGTTTTATTGAATGAACTTTTACCATTTACCCATGATTGACTCACTTGCTGACTTGGCCCGGCAATCACTCTAAAACCATCAAATGTTGGCGGTACAAAATTATCACCATCTACATTCATGGTGAAATCTACCCTTAAACGTTCATTTAAACCCAACGAGTTTTTACTCACTTTGGCCTCAAACTGAACTTGGGCAAAAATTGCCTGACAGCTTAATAATACTATGAATAGAAACTTTTTCATTTTTTTTACCAATCTTTTTCCGTTTGAACAGGTTTCGATTTTACTTTTTGAGCATTCACTTTTTCCTGCACTTTCTTTTCTTCATTATTGACTGCATCTAACAAATTTTGGACACTTTCTTTTGAAATTCCGGATGGTTGTGGCTTTGGCTGACTTTTTTGATCTTGGTCTTTATTCCCGTCATTTTTATCCTGATTTTTGTCTTTGTCGCCGTCTTTTTTATCTTCCTTTTTATCTTTATCTCCGTCATCTTTTTTATCCTGATTTTTGTCGTCTTTTTTGTCGTCTTTTTTGTCTTTTTCAGGATCTTCCGGATTGTTTTTTAAATACAGTTTTGCCAAGGCATAATTATATCGGGTTTCTTCATCGGTCGGATTATTCCGTAAAGCATTTTTATAGCTTTCAACGGCTTTTGCATATTGCTTTTCTTTCATAAACACATTGCCTAAATTGTGAAAAGCTTTGTGTTTTTCCGGTTTAGTTTTGGCTTTTTCTATGGCTTTCGCATAAGCATATTTTGCTTCGCTTGGCTGATTTTGTTTATAAATAGAATTTCCTAAATTATAGGCTGGTGTGGCTCCGGAAACTCCTTTAGAATTTGAAACACGGTATTGTGCTTCTGCTTCGGTAAAATTTTTAGCCACAAATTCTTCGTTAGCTTTTGGCAACACTTTATCTTTTTCTTTTTTCTCTTCCTGAGCTTGCAGAAAATAGGTTAGCATTAAAAGTAAAATGGTTAAATTTTGTTTCATGCTTTCTTTTCATTAAATAAATTCAACTTGTTTATCCATCCTGTTTTTCGTTCCAATAGAAAAACATCTATCAATAATAATAAAAAAGCAAAACCTAAAAACCATTGAAACTGTGATTGAAAATCAGCAATTTGTGTCGTTTCAAATTCTGTTTTTTCAATATTATCCAATGCTTTTTTAACATATTCTAGCACTTCTTTGGTATTGCTCCCATATACATAACCACCTTTGGTTCCTTTTCCAATTTGTTTTAGAACTTCGGTGTTTAATTTAGTAACAACTACCTCATCATTTTGGTCTCGTTTAAAACTTTCAACAACACCATTTCTCTTGAGTGGAATTGGGCCTCCTTTTTCAGTTCCAACACCGATGGTAATAATTTTTGCCTTTATTTTTTTGGCTTCTTCAATGGCTCCTTCAAAACCTTCTGAATGATCTTCACCATCAGAAATTAAAACAATCAATTTGTTTGTCGAATTGCCTTTGTCAAAATAGTTAGCCGACAGCCTAATTGCATCTTCCAATGAAGTTCCTTGTGAGGAAACCATATCGGTATTCATGCTTTGCAAATACATTTTGGCCACACCATAATCAGTTGTTATGGGCAAAACTGGGAAAGCACTACCTGCATAAGCTACAATTCCGATTCTATCACTTCCCAACTGATTAATGATTTGAGAAACAATTTGTTTGGATTTGTCTAATCGGTTAGGAGCAACATCTTCTGCCAACATACTTTTTGAAACGTCGATGGCAAATACCACATCAATTCCCTCTCGTTTGACAGTTTCTAATTTAGTGCCAATTTTTGGATTTACTAATCCTATGACGATGCAAACAAAAGCGAATAACAAAACAACAATTTTTAAAATCGGTTTAAAAATTGATTTATCAGGGCTTAATTTTTTTACCAATTCAATATCCCCAAATTCACGTTGCTTTTTTCTTTTCCAATATAAATTGAATAGAAAAAGCAGCACAATTATTGGGATAATGGCTAAAAAGTATAAATATTTTTTTTCGTCAAGTTCGTACATATTATATAAAACCTCTAAAAATCGTTTGTCTTAACAAAATTTCTACCAATAATAATAACCCGGCAATCCAAACAAAAGGACGAAACTTTTCGTCGAAATTATAAAACTTTTGTTCTTCTATTTCTGTTGTTTCTAATTTATTGATTTCTTCATAAATTTCTTTGAGCTTGCTATTGCTAGTGGCTCTAAAATATTTTCCGTCTGTTTTTTTTGCGATGCTTTTCATTAAAGCTTCATCAATTTCTACAGGCATCATTCGGAATAAAAAACCTCCGTTAGGTGCATAAGCATAAGGAAACTCAGCCATGCCATTTGTTCCTAAACCAATTGTGTAAACTTTAATTCCATATTCTCTTGCAATATCAGCTGCCGTTTCAGGCTCTATAAATCCGGCATTGTTCACCCCATCTGTCAACAATATGATGACTCTGCTTTTTGCTTTACTGTCTTTTAATCGATTAACGGCAGTGGCCAAACCCATTCCTATTCCGGTTCCATCTTTAATAATATTATCATATTGAATACTTTTGATGGCATTAATCACAACCGATTTATCACTGGTTACAGGCGATTTTGTATAACTTTCAGCGGCATAAACCACTATACCAAATCGATCATTGGGACGGTCATTTACAAAATTTGCAGCCACTTTTTTTAATGATTCCAATCGATTTGGTTTTAAATCTTTGGCTAACATACTCCCGGAAACGTCGGTTGCCATAACAATATCAATTCCACGAGTGGTTTTTGTTTTATTACTGATGTCAACGGTTCTTGGTCTTGCTAAAGCAACAATTAAAAAACTTAAAACTAAAATTCTTAACACAAAAAGAATTGGTTTTAGTTTAGGCAAAACCGAACTTTTTACTTTAAATCCTTTCAAAGAACTCACTTTTAATGTTGCCGTTTGTTTATTTCGCTTCCAAATATACCATGCTATTGCAACCGGCAATAAAGTGAATAACCAAAAAAACTGTGGATGTAAAAAGGTGATGTTTTCCATAGTTATTTCATTTTGGCAATTTCAACAGAATTCATAATTCGTTCTGTGATTTGATTAGCTGATTCATCTCCTTCATCTTGTAAAACCATGACTTGTTGCAAACCTCCCTCTTGAGAAAAGTAAATCATTTCATAATAGGCTTTTCTGCTTTTCTTAGTTATCGGATCAATAATTGTCATTGTACCGTAGCCTCTTAATCCATTAAAACCTTCTTTAGAACTGAATTCTTCTTGTTTCAATAAAATATTCTGTGCTCCTTGTGCTTCCATTATTTTGAGCGACCCTTCCATTGCTTTTGCTAAGTCAATCTTAATTTCTTCTTTAAATTTATTAGTCATTATAACAATGTAATAATGATCTAAAATAGCTCCATATCCAAACATTTGCATGTCTTTCATCAAGGAAGCCGATTCTTTGTTCATGTATTTAGAAACATCCATTCGTTTCAACACTTTTGGAGTTTCAATTTTTATAGGCGGATTACCGTATTCGCTCAACACCCACTCTCCTTCTAATAACTCTTTGGTTGGATGACCAATAATTGTGTCTTTTACAAATTCAAATCCTTTGGTTACAATTAAAATTCCCGTCACTACAAAAAGTAAAACTATAAATGATAAAACAAGGGTTATGATTTTGCGTTTTCGTTTTCTTTTTAGAATTTTATCTTTGTTAAAATCATTGTCTATTAACTCCTCTTCTACAACTTCAGGAATTGATTGGTGAATTTTATAAATTGTTTTTTCAATTTTTGACTTGTCTTCTACAATTTCAAATTCAAGTGGTTTTGATTTGGCAAATTTTACTAAATCTGCTTGTTTTAAAACCCTTTCGAGGTTTTTTATTGTTTCATCATTTAAAGCTAATTTCTTTTTTACAATCGCAATTTTGAAAGCTGCAATCAATTCGTCGGTTGTGCTTTCCATTGCCGGAATTTCGATGGCTTCCTCAATATATGTTCGGACAATATCTGTCAACTCAGAATAATAAGCTTTCACTTCTCCTCTTTCTACTAAGCTCTTTTTTTCTAATGTTTTTAGGTGAGCTGTTGCTTTTTCTATCGGCGAAGCATAAACAATTTCTTCAACTTTAGGTTTTTTGTTTTTTTGAATTAAATAATAAATCAAATAGCCAATTCCTGCTAAAACAACTAAAATTAATAGATATATCCACCAAGGCCATCCGTCATTATCAACTTGGGTAATATCTTTAATATCATACATCTGTTGTTTTAACGTATCAACTACCACATTTGAAATTTCAACCAAAACACTATCAGTTGGATAAGGTTTTGAATTGATTATAACCTGTAGAGAAGGAATGACAAATTTTCCGCTATCAAATTGAGTTAAACCATATTTCTTGATTAGTTGATACTTAAAATTTTCCTTGATTGTATCCGTAGGATAACTTTCTAGTACTTCTAAACGTCCAAATAATTTACCTTCTGGAAAAGTCACTTTTGAAAGTGTATCAACCGTAGTTTTTAAAGTCAAATTAATTTGAGCTCCTATTTTAACTTTAGTACTATCTACCGAAGTTGTCACTCTTTTTTGTTGAGCAAAAACTAAGGTTGAGAACAGAATAAAGAATATATATAATTTTATTTTCATGTTTTGTTTCACCGCTATTCACAAAGGTTAGTTTGAAATTTGCTAATGATTATCTGGATTTAAAGTAACTTAATAATTTAGTCACATAACTTTCATCTACTCTTGTGTTTACAGTTCCTGAACCACATTTTGAAAAAGTTTCCTTGAAAAAAATTACTTTTTCGTGGTAATATTTTTCATACTCCATCCTAATCGATTTTGAATTGGTGTTTACCAACATTGTTTCGCCAGTTTCAGCATCGAGCATATCTACCATTCCAATGTTTGGCATTTTTTCTTCACGAATATCAAACACTCGAATTCCGGTTATATCATGCTTTTTACCTGCAATTTTAAGTGTATGTTCATAATTATCCTCGGTAATAAAATCAGAAATAAAAAAAACAATGGCTTTCTTTTTCATCACACTGGATAAAAATTTCAATGCATTTGAAATATTGGTTTTATGGCTTTTGGGTTGAAATTCTATCAACTCACGAATGATTCTCAACACGTGTGATTTCCCTTTTTTTGGTGGAATATAAAGCTCAATTTCGTCTGAAAACAAAATCAAACCAATTTTGTCGTTGTTTTGAGTAGCAGAAAAAGCCATTGTTGCTGCAATTTCCGTTACAATTTCACTTTTCAACTGATTTTTTGTTCCAAAACTTTCAGAACCGGAAATATCTACCATTAACATCATGGTCAACTCGCGTTCTTCTTCAAAAACTTTGATATAGGGTTCGTTGTAGCGAGCCGTTACATTCCAATCAATGGCTCGAACGTCGTCACCAAATTGATACTGACGCACTTCTGAAAAAGTCATCCCACGGCCTTTAAACGACGTGTGGTATTCACCCGAGAAGATGTGATCACTCAATCTTCGGGTTTTAATTTCTATTTTTCGTACTTTTTTGAGTAGGTCTTTTGTTTCCATATTTCTTTGTTTCAGGTTTCAGGTTTTTTTGTTTCAGGTTCTAAACTTGAAACATTAAACTTGAAACAAAAAATTAAGGTACTTCAATCTCGTTTACTATTTTGTTGATAATTTCAACTGAAGTAATATTTTCAGCCTCTGCCTCATAAGTGATGCCTATTCTATGACGCAACACATCGTGAACCACTGCACGAACGTCTTCCGGAATTACATAACCTCGACGTTTGATAAATGCATAACATTTTGCTGCAGTAGCCAAATTGATACTTCCTCGGGGAGATGAACCGAAACTGATTAATGGTTTTAGACTTTCTAATTTATATTTTTCAGGGAAACGTGTAGCGAAGATGATATCTAAAATATATTTTTCTATTTTTTCATCCATGTAAACTTCACGAACTGCTTCTTGTGCTCTCAAGATTTGTTCAATGGAAATGACGGCGTTTACTTTTTCATGGCTTCCTTTTAAATTTTGACGAATAACCATTCGTTCGTCTTCCATTTTTGGATAATCAATTACTGTTTTTAACATGAAACGATCGACTTGAGCTTCCGGTAACGGATAGGTTCCTTCTTGTTCAATTGGGTTTTGAGTAGCTAATACCAAAAAAGGTTTATCCAATTTAAAAGTCGTGTCCCCGATGGTCACTTGTTTTTCCTGCATGGCTTCTAATAAAGCTGATTGCACTTTTGCCGGGGCACGATTAATCTCATCGGCAAGCACAAAATTTGCAAAAATGGGTCCTTTTTTAATGGAAAATTCATTTTGCTTGATGTTATAAATCATAGTTCCTACTACATCGGCAGGCAATAAATCAGGGGTAAACTGAATTCTACTGAAAGAACCTTGAACGGCTTGTGCTAACGTATTAATAGCGAGTGTTTTTGCTAATCCCGGCACACCTTCTAACAAAATGTGGCCTTGACCTAAAAGACCTATCAACAATCGCTCAATCATGTGCTTTTGTCCGACAATGACTTTGTTCATTTCATAGGTAAGCAAGTCGATAAACGCACTTTCTCTTTCAATTTTCTCATTAATCGCTCTTATGTCTAGAGTCGTAGTGTTTTCTTCCATAATTCATTTTTTAAAGGCACGAAATTACTATCATTTTTTTAACAGTGCAAATTGAAAATTTTATTCCTTTCAAGATGTTAATATAGCGTTAAAAGTTCTTTTAAAACATGGGTTTTAAGAGTGATTTGTGATTTAGTTTTTATAATTTTAAGACCTGAAGGAAAGGAAGGAAAAAGGAAGGATGAAAACCGGAATAATTACTTGAAAAAAATCGTTATTATTAAATTTATCAATACAATACTATGAAAACTAACTTATCTCCTGTTATTGCAGGAACCATGAACTGGGGTGTTTGGGACAAAAATTTAAGCTCAGATGAAATGGCTAATTTGATTCATGTTTGTTTAGAAAACAAAATTACAACATTTGACCATGCCGATATTTATGGTGGATATACTACCGAATCCACTTTTGGAATTGGATTAAAAAAAAGTAAATTAGATCGTTCTAAAATTCAATTAATTTCAAAATGTGGCATTCAACATGTTTGTGATACAAGAAATAACAGAATCAAACACTATGATTATTCGAAGGAATATATTATTTGGTCAGTAGAAAATTCCCTTAAGAATTTACAGACCGATTATTTAGATGTTTTTTTATTACATAGACCCAGTCCACTGATGGTAGCCGATGAAATTGCTGAGGCGGTGGAACAATTAAAAAAAGACGGTAAAATTTTAGATTTTGGATTGTCGAATTTTACACCTTCACAAACAGATTTAATTCAGCAAAAAACAAAAGTTTCTTATAATCAAATTCAGTTTTCGGCAACCGATTTTCAACCGATGCTGGATGGCACTTTAGACCATATGCAATTTCACCAAATTCGTCCGATGGCATGGAATCCGTTGGGAATAGTTTTTAGAGAAGACACTGACCAAACCAGAAGACTAAAAAAACTATTTGTCCGATTAATAGAAAAATATAAAGTGGGATCCGATTTGCTTTTGTTGGCTTGGATTATGCAACATCCTTCAAAAGTAATTCCTGTTGCCGGAACAGTTAATGTAGCCCGAATTCAACAATTACAAAAAGCAGCCGGATTAATTTTAGAAAAAGAAGATTGGTTTGAAATCTGGACGGAAAGTATGGGAAATAAAGTGCCTTAAATTTCAAGTTAGAAAGTTGCGAGTTTCGGGTTAAGGGATACATTAAAAAAACAGATTTATGGCTACAATTAATTCATTTGAAGAACTTGATATATGGCAATTAGGTAGAGAAATATGTAAAGATGTTTGGGATAAATTTGAAAACACATCCTTAGGAAAAGATTTTGAGTTAAAGAACCAAATGAATCGTTCTTCTGGTTCAATTATGGATAATATTGCTGAAGGATTTGAAAGAAACGGCAGAAGAGAATTTATTAACTTTTTAAGCTATTCAAAAGGTTCTTGTGGTGAATTAAGATCACAATTATTTAGAGCGTTTGATAGAAATCACATTTCTAAAGAAGAATTTGAATTCTTAAAAGAAAAAACAATTACAGAAAGTAAAAAAATAGGTTCTTTTATGACTTATTTAGTAAAATCTGATCATAAAGGCAGTAAGTTTGATAAATAGTTAAAAGGCAGTAAAGTTGAGAGTTAACCCATAACTCGCAAACCGTAACCCGCAACTTTCTAACCCGTAACTTTAAAAATGATCAACAAACGCCTCCTTATCAAAAACCTTTTGGCTCATAACGATGAGAGTAGTTTCTATGATAAAAAGCGTCAGTTAAATTTGCATTCCAAAGAAGGGAAGGCAAAATTTTTAAAACATATTTGTGCATTATCTAATTCTAACCCAACCAACAATTCGTATATCGTTGTGGGTGTAGAAGATCAGGATAATGAGATTACAGGAGATGATTTTTTTGATGATAGTCGTATTCAAAATTTAGTGAATGCTTATTTAGAAAATCCTCCTAAAATTCAATATGAAAATGTTCCTTTTCCAAACCTACCAAAAGATAAAGTAGTGGGATTGGTTACCATAAAAGCAAATTCCAAAGTTTCCTTTTTTAAAAAAGGAATTCACACCACTCCGGCTCGTACCGTTTTTATTCGAAGAGGCAGTAATTCTATCCCCACAGAGGATAAAGTCCCCTTTTCAAAATTGAACACTGAAACAGTAATTGGCATTGAAAATAATTCGAGAAACAGTATTTCACACACCCTGGAAGGCGTTTTAGATTTTTTAAATAACCGACATAAAGATATGGCTACCAACTACCATGTTTTCAAAGAACTTTTTGTCGTTTGTTGGGCCGGTCATAAGAAAAAAGTACGCGATAAAACCTTTTTTTCCAGAGTGGATATTGAATTAATTAATGAGCAAGTAAAACTTTTTTATTCCGCCTTTGACGAAGTGACGATAGAATATGATGATAAAACTTTTTCGATTACTGAATATGTTCCGTTAGGATTGAATGACAAAACGAGTTATTATCCGCTAGAAAAGCAAACCCTGACCTTTTTTGACAACGGTTATTACAAAATTGAAACTTTCTTTTTATTTGAACCGCCTCAATACAATCGAAAAATGATGTTTCATATTTACAATTCAAACTTATCTTTGCTGCAGAAATTGCACAAAGGAATTTCCTTATCTGAAAGAGAAAAAAGAGATTTGTTGAATTTACCTTCTACGCTGATGATTTGTTTTTTGAATGGATTTGAAGACGCTAAACAAAAATTAATTGATGCCAAACCTTTACTAAAAGCAACTGAAAATGCATCGGTTTATGTAAATTTTAAAGAAACGTTACGTATTTTGAGAAAAATGAAATATGATAAAAACAATGACTAATACATTCGTAATTGGCGACATTCACGGTGGTCTTCGGGCTTTACATCAAGTGTTGGAAAGAAGCCAAGTCACAAGAGAAGACACTTTAATTTTCTTAGGCGATTTTGTCGATGGTTGGAGCGAATCACCCCAAGTGCTTGATTTTTTAATTGAATTAGATAAAAAACAAAACTGTATTTTCATACGAGGCAATCATGATGATTTATTGTTGAATTATCTAAAAACAAATTCCTATCATCAAGAGTGGTTTAAACACGGCGGTCAATCAACTATCGATTGTTATCAAAAGGTTTCTGCTGTTGAACGAAAAAGACATATCGAATTTTTAGAAGGATTAAAAGATTATTATCTTGATGACCAAAACAGACTCTTTATTCACGCCGGTTTTACCAACATGAACGGAATTGATTTTGAATATTTTCCGAAATTATTTTATTGGGATAGAACGTTGTGGGAAACAGCACTAAGTTTAAATCCTACCCTTTCTAAAGACAGTATTTTTTATCCAAAACGTCTCAAATTATATGACGAAATCTATATTGGCCATACACCAACAACACGAATAAACGAAACAATTCCAATCAACAAGGCCTGTATTTGGAACATTGATACCGGTGCGGCATTTGTTGGCCCATTAACAATTTTAAACGTGAAAACTAAAGAATATTGGCAAAGTGAACCCTTGCCACAATTATATCCTAATGAAAAAGGAAGAAATTAGTGTTTTCGGGTTAAAATTGAAATGATTACATTTGCAAAAATTTTATAACAATGAAATCGCTATTAACAACACGTTTGCGTAAGCAAACACCCATAAAAAATAAAGCGATTCCTTATGACTTTTATAAAAACAATTATCTACATATGAAAAAATTATTCACTTTTGGATTTATTTTAAGTGCATTTTTAGCCAATGCACAAGCTTATAGCGGAAAAGGAGATCAAAAATTTCAAGTTGGTGCTAACTTTCAAGATCACGCATCAGGAATTACTTTATTTTATGATCGTGGAATTGGAGAAAATATGTCAATCGGTTTGCAAACTGTTTATCTTTTAGGTGTTGATGGAGATGCTTCTAAATTTGAAGATGAATTTGACATCAAAGCACGTTTTAGTGCTAATATTGGAAGTGTCATGAAATTACCTGAAGCAATTGATATTTATCCCGGTTTAAATATTGGCCTAAGAAATTTTGGAGCACATGCCGGTATTCGCTATTTCTTTTCGGATGGATTTGGTGTGTTTTCTGAAGTTGGATTTCCAATTGCTAAATACAATAGTGATCCTGTTGGCTATGAACAATTGAATAACCAATTTCAAATTAGCGTTGGTGCTTCTTTCAATCTATAATCAAATTTTCAAATGAGCATCATCGAAAAAAAATTACATGACCGAAGCGGTTCAAAATGTGAAATTAGTGGAATTGAAGACGATTTAGTAGTTTATACCGTAGCTCCTAAAACGGAGGAAAGTCTAGAAAACAGTATATTAATTACTAAAACCTTAAAAGACCAAATAGAAAATCCGGAAACCACAAACGCAGCAGATTGGAGAGGTTTAAATGAAAGCATGTGGAACGAAAATCTTCCGGTACAAATTGTTTCTTGGAGAATGTTAGCCCGATTAAAAAATCACGATTTACTTGAAATGATGTATTTGGAAGAAGATGCCTTAGAATGGGCAAAATCCACCAATGAAGGAGATGAAGATGAAGGAAAAATTATTCACAAAGATTCAAACGGAAACATATTGAAAGATGGCGATTCAGTTGTTTTGATTAAAGATTTAGATGTGAAAGGAGCCAATTTCACAGCAAAACGAGGAGCTGCTGTTCACAACATCAAATTGGTTTGGGATGATGTTAATTTAATTGAAGGACGGGTTGAAAATCAAACTATTTATATTTTGACTCAATACGTAAAAAAGACTAAATAATTATTTTGAAGCTGCTTTCGTTTCGAAATAAATATGCAAGATTAAATTAGTTGCATAAATATTTGTTACAGATGATTTTGAATCATATTGATAAGTAAAATTCCCTTCAATTGCAAAATGTTTGGACCATGAAACCGAGGTTCCGGCTATTCCTCGAAACCGATTAATTGTATTAAAGCGAGAATCATAAAAAGTTTCTGCATTGAAGTAGGGAACGAATGAAATTTTTTTAGCTCTAAATTCTTTTTCAATCATAAATCGATAGCGATACCTTTGAGAAAATTCATTTTCACTTCCCAACCATCGTAAATCGGCACGCAGTCTATGCGTAATTAAAAAAGAACCTTTTACCGGAATACGATAATGGAATTCTGTAAAAACTGTGTTTTCCGAATAGGTCTGTCCTTTATCATCTAAACTGACTCCTGTTAAATAGCCTCCCCGAATCATTTTATTTTTAATTCTTTCGGCTTCCTCATCGTTTAACATTCGCATAAAAATAATACGTTTGGGTTTTCCCCACGAATAATCCATTTGACATACAAAACTCCCTTCGCGATAATTTGTTTCAATATTTCTTGATATAGGGATTAAAACAGAAGCTCGCCATGAAGGGGTTAGTTTATACCAAACATCAAGTTCAGGCCAAAACTCTTTAGAAGAATCTTGGGCTAAACTTTTTGTTGAAATTGTACCAAAAAGTATTAGTAGAAAGATAAGTTGAAACCTTTGTTGCCAATACATTTCTGTTAAAAGTTACAAATTTGTTGATTATAGTATATCAATCATTTCCACTCAAACGCTTCATTCCTTCTACCAATGAATGCCATCCATAAATGAGGGTGAAACGAAATCCATCCATTTGTAAATCCGTAGTTTTATGATCGTCAACCGTAGAGGAATAGGAAAGATTCAATTGCATGTTGTCATTAATTTTATATCCCAATGTACCTCCAACTCCCACATTATTAAGTTGACTTCCTTCTACACCATCAATTGTTGCTTTTCCACCACTGTAAGAAATAACATCCAACGATCCCCATAAATGTTCCATAAAATCATGGGTTACATGTCCTTCTAATTGAAACATGGGTTCTGTTTTCATTGTTTTACCAACAAAATCAGTATTATCCGTAAACATCCAAATGGCTGGTAAAAACTCCAAAGTAGTTCTTTTCCCAGGAACCCATGGACCAATTTGCCAAACTATAGGCATTCCGACTCTTCCGTACCAACGATTCTGACCTATATTTATAGGAACTGAACTATCGTATTCTCCAATAGGAACGGCTAAAGAGGCTAGAACATCTAGAGAAAATTTAGGTTGATAACGAAGTGCATCAGGGATATTCATCTGAGGCTTTGCACCTATTAAATTTACACTTAACAATAACATAGGGTCACCAAAACCTCTAGCCGTATTGCTAAAGTCTAAACCATTAATTGATACGTCACTAGTCAATCTTCCCATTGGCATAATTACTGAAACCAATGCGGATCGCTTAAAAAGAGGCAACATTTTTGCATATCCTGCCATGGTCATTGTGGCTTCAAAGTTGGATCCAGGGATAACTTGATTTGATGGGTCGAATGGATTTGAATTTCCTCCCATTGATGAAGTAATTAAAGGTACTGCATTAGTTCCCATTAAACCTTTCCAGTAAAAACGGGGTCCGTCTCCCTGGGCCATAGTGGAAATCGATACACAAAGCATCACTATAACCAAAGCTATCGAAAAATTACCTGTACGCATGTTTATAAACTTTATATGGTTTTTCATGATTAGTTTTTCTTTAGTTTTTCTTTATTTCTTTAGGTTCGGCCATCATGTCCTTAGGTGGCATAAATTGTCTGATATTGATAATCGGAGGATAGCCTTCTTGAACAGGGAATCGTTGAGGTAATTGATCTTCCATGTTTTCAAAAACAGTACGATTGGGTAGAATAACATTATTTTCCTTCACATACTTATCCCAAAGTACCAACATTTCTCTAAGCTTATCAGGATTTTGGGCAGCTAAGTCATTGCGTTCCGCAGGGTCTTGAGCGAGGTTAAACAATTCCCAATCCGACTTTCCAAACGGTTTTATCTCCCAGCGTATTTTCCAATCGCCTTGTCTTACAGCACGGTTACCGAAAACTTCCCAGGCGATGTAATCCTTATCCGTTCGTGGAGATGCAGCTTGCCCATTCAGCACAGGGAGCCAGGATTTACCCATTAATTTAGGCTGTGCCTTGTTGTTAAAGTTCTCGGGGTAGTTTGCACCGGCTACTTCAAGCAAGGTGGGCATAATGTCTGCCACGAACACGGTGCCGTGATTGATGCTACCATTCGGCAATTTGTTCATTGGGCCACTTACTACCAATGCATTTCTAATGCCGCCTTCGGCCATATAGCCTTTGTATTGACTGAAAGGAGTCATAGATACCTGTGCCCAACCTGCACCATAGCCCACATACGAGTTTGGTTCTCCCCATGCATTGGGATGGTTGTTGGACCATTTGGAGGCAAAATAGAGATAATCGCGAGTGCCGGGAGTGCCACCTATCATAGCTCCCAAATCGGTACCTTCTGCACCGTTATCACCAAATACGATGAAGATGGTGTTTTCATACTCTCCGATGTCTTTCAGGTGTTGAATTAATCTTCCGATATGATGATCCAGGTTTTCAACCAAACCTGCATATAGTTCCATTTTCTTCCCAATCAGTGCCCTAGTTGCAGGTGCCAAAATGTTGTAATCAGGAACAAACCACATCCGCTCTGCCAACTGGGTTTCTGTCGGGATAATTCCAAGTTCTTTTTGTTTTTTCATTCGTTCTTGTCTGACCATGTCCCAGCCTTTGTCATACTCACCCACATGGCGGTTTCTCCAATCTTTGGGAAGATGGTAAGGATCATGGGGAGCCTGATGAGAGACATAGGCAAAGAAAGGCTTGCCATCTTTCCTTCCCTCATCAATGAAACTGATCATTTTATCAGTATAAGTCTCGGTAGCATAATAGTTTTTAGGAAGTTTGGTCAGGTATTTTCCATCTTCTGTAAAAACTGAAGTATGATTGAGTGCTGTCATATTGGTCATGTCCCAATAGCTTCCCATCCCGTCCAGCAATGAGAAATCTCGTTCAAAGCCACGTGCGGCGGGAATCTTGTCTGGTGCTTTACCCAGGTGCCACTTGCCAACCATATAGGTGTGGTAACCTGCATCTTTCATCAATTGAGGTAAGGTTACCAAGCTGGTGCTCAGATGCCCTTCGTACCCTTCTTTACCCATCTGGTTGGGGGCGGTCCACTCATCCATGTTCCCCAAACCATTGATGTGCGTATCATGCCCCGACAGTAACATAGACCTTGTGGGGGAGCAACTGGCGTGTGTGTAGAAGTTTGTAAAACGAACTCCATTAGAGGCTAATGCATCTAAGTTAGGAGTTTTAATTTCGCTTCCAAACATGCCCATGTCTGAATAACCCATGTCATCTGCTAATATGACAACAATATTGGGTCTCTTTTTTTCCGGGGGGTTGGAAGATGTTTGACAAATGGCAACCTGTACTAGTAGCAGAAGTGCGGTTGTACTAATTAGTTTTCTTTTCATAGGATTAAAATTTTTCAAAGAAATAAATGAAAAAATAAAAATCTGTATTTAACTTGATTACAAACCTTTTATAAGATATAATCTTTAACAGATACTTAACAAAAGTACAAATATTCATAAAATAACCCTATACTTATTGATGATTATTATTACTTATTTTACTGTTTAATTTTAAAGTTATTAAATCATCTATTTAAAAACAAAAACCCTGCAAAGTTTGAGTTTTGCAGGGCTTCTAAATATTCATTTTGTAGTTATAAATCAAATTTAATTCCCTGAGCCAAAGGTAATTGGTCAGAATAATTGATTGTGTTCGTTTGTCTTCTCATGTACACTTTCCAAGAATCAGAGCCACTTTCACGTCCGCCACCGGTTTCTTTTTCACCGCCAAAAGCACCGCCAATTTCTGCTCCAGAAGTTCCAATGTTTACGTTGGCTATTCCACAATCTGAACCGGAAAATGACAAGAATTTTTCAGCTTCTTTCAATTCATTTGTCATAATGGCAGAAGACAATCCTTGTGCAACTCCGTTTTGTAATTCAATTGCATTTTCAACTTCACCACGGTATTTCATAAGGTATAAAATTGGGGCAAATGTTTCGTGCTGTACAATTTCAAAATGATTGTCAGCTTCAATAATGGCCGGTTTTACATAACAACCGGATTCATAACCTTGTCCATTCAAAACACCTCCGTCAACTAATACTTTTCCACCTTCCGCTTTCGCTTTTTCGATGGCTGCTAAATAGGTATTTACCGCATCTATATCAATTAAAGGTCCGATATGATTTTTTTGATCGAGTGGGTTACCAATTGTTAATTGTTTATAGGCTCCAACAATTGCATCTCTCACTTTGTCATAAACTGATTCATGAATAATTAATCTTCTTGTTGACGTGCATCGCTGTCCGGCAGTTCCAACAGCTCCAAACACGGCTCCGGGTACCACTACCTTTAAATCGGCAGTTGGTGTGATAATAATAGCGTTATTTCCTCCTAATTCTAATAATGATTTTCCAAAACGTTGAGCAACCGTAGTTCCAACGATTCTTCCCATTCTGGTAGATCCTGTTGCAGAAATTAAAGGAATTCTAGTGTCCGTAGTCATCATTTCACCAACTTTGTAATCGCCGTTAATGATGCAAGAAATTCCTTCCGGTAAATTATTGTCTTTTAATACTCCGGCAATAATATTTTGACATGCGATAGAACATAATGGAGCTTTTTCGGATGCTTTCCACACACAAACATCGCCACAAATCCAAGCCAAAGCAGTATTCCAAGACCAAACCGCTACCGGAAAATTAAAAGCGGAAATGATTCCCACCACGCCAATAGGGTGCCATTGTTCTCGCATAACATGACCTGGTCGCTCAGAAGGAATTGTTTGTCCGTTTAATTGACGCGATAAACCCACGGCAAAATCGCATATATCAATCATTTCCTGCACTTCACCATAGCCTTCTTGCAGTGATTTACCCATTTCATAGGAAACTAATTTTCCAAGAGGCTCTTTCAATTCTCTTAATTTGTTTCCAAATTGACGAACAATTTCACCACGTTGTGGAGCAGGCATTGCTCTGAAGATTTTGAATGCAGCAGTTGCTGTTTGCATTACTTTTTCATAATCAGCCGCTGTGGTTGTTTTTACTTTTCCAATTAATTGACCATCAACAGGCGAATAACTTTCCAATAGTTCTCCATTTGCAAAATGGTTATTTCCGGTTGAAGTTCCTTCGTTAATGGCTTTTACACCTAATATTGCTAAAGCTTCGGTCATGCCGAATTGTTGTGCGATTGTTGACATTATAACTTTTTTAAAGGTTTTTGTTATATTTTTTTGCGAAGATACCGAAATATTTCGATTTTGAAAACAGCTTTCATTCTGTCCAATGTTTTCATATCTCCTATTTCAAATGAAAAATGTTGGCTAAAAATAACTTATAATTTGTTTTTGTAAAAATTCAACAAATCATTGTCTCCATTCTTGCCTCTGATTCGAAGTTTTAATTATTTGGCTACAAATCGAGGATCGGTTTCCATTACTGTACCACATTTATTGCAAGTTCGCAATTCAATGGAGTTATAATAATGCTTAAAATGCGGAAGAAAATCTTTTTCAATATCGTGTAATTCAAAATAAACTTCATGCATTTTATGGTTGCAGTTTTCGCAAAACCAAAGTAGTCCATCGGTAAAACCTTTTCCGGCACGTTTTCTTTCGATAACTAAACCAATGGAGTTTTTGCTTCGTACAGGGGAATGAGGTGTTTTTGCAGGATGTAAATACATGTCACCGGCATTGAGTTTGAATTCCTTTCGTTCACCATTTTCTTGAATAATCACTTTGGCTTTTCCCTCAAGTTGGTAAAAAAGTTCTTCAGTTTCGTTGTAATGATAATCTTTTCGGGCATTCGGTCCGCCAACAATCATCACAATATAATCTCCGGAATCAACATAAATATTTTTATTGCCAACTGGTGGTTTAAGCAAGTGACGGTTTTTTTCAATCCATTTATTTAGATTGAATGGTTTTTGTGTAGCCATTAGATAAACTTTTAGAATTGTAAAGTTATAAAATAAAAAAAGCCGAAATGAATCGGCTTTACATTTATTTATATTCTTTCACCAAGTATATATAAACCGGGAAGTGATCACTAAAACCCGGTTCAGAAGGAGAGTTTCGCAAGGGATATCCCTTATACTGTCCGGTTTGCTGAATCATATACGGTTTATTGTAAATGCCGGCTTTCCAATATTGGTAGGTTGAAAAATCTTCCAATACAAATTGCTGTGAAACCATAATTTGGTCAAAAATATCACCGGAATCACGATAAAACAAAGAGGCATTACCATCTTTTGCCATTTGTTCAAAAGGATTGAAAATATCGCCAGGTTCTTTTAATTCTGTTTTTTTTAGTTTGGCACCAATTTCTTTTTTTACACTTTTATTATAAGATCCATCATTCAAATCGCCCATTGTAATAATTTTTGCATTGGGATTTATCTTTAATAAAGAATCCATTATCTTTCTATTTAAGGCTCCAGCAGCTTCACGATAAGGACTACTTCTTTTTTCACCTCCTGAACGGGAAGGCCAGTGGTTAACAATAAAATGCATTTCTTCTCCATCTAAATATCCGGTAACTAAAAGTTGATCCCGCGTGTATACCCTTTTTCCACTACCATCAAAATTAGTTATGATTAATGGGATATTTGCTGAGCTTGTTGGAGTAAAATGTTTCTTTTGATATAAAAACCCAACATCAATTCCTCTGGCGTCGGGAGAATCATAATGTACAATTCCGTAATCTTTAGCTAACAATTTAGGTGTTTTAATTAAATCTTCTAAAACACCTCTGTTTTCAATTTCACAAACACCTATGATTGTTGGAGAATTAGCTTGTTTTTCGTTGACTGCAATTTCTGAAAGAACTCTTTCAAGATTTTTTAATTTTTGTTGGTATTTATCACTCGTCCATCCTTGTGCCGGGGTATATTCTTCGTCAAAAACATTAGGATCGTCTTTTGTATCAAATAGATTCTCAAGATTATAAAACGCAACCGTATGCACTTTATACTTTTTGTCTTGGGCAATGACACTGTTTATTGCGAAAATCACAACAAAAACAGCGATTAACTGTTTAATTTTCATAAATTGTATATTAAATTACTATCAAGTTTATTACAAACTTCGCACCAAAAGTAAATAATATTATTAAAAGATGTACATTTGCGGGCTGTTAAGAAATAATTAACTTAACGAACGTAAATTAATTCTATATTTTTTATGAAAAAACTAGTTTTTAGTATTTTACTCATGATGCAAGTGATTGTAGTTTTTGGACAACAAACATCTAGTATTACAGGTAAAATCGTTGATTCTAAAACTCAAAAACCTCTTCAGAGTATTGTTGTTGCAGTCCAAAACACAACATTAATTAAACTTACTGATGCACAAGGTGTTTTTAGTATTGAAAATGTACCTGTTGGAGAACATTTGGTCTTAGTTAGAAGCACGGGTTACCTCCAACAATTATTATCCGTTGAAGTCGTAGCTGGGCAAACTTTAGATTTAGGAGTAATTGCTCTTGAAGAAGACATTACTACTGAACAACAGTTAAGTCTAGTCACTATTACTGAATCAGACTTGGGAGATGATAATAGTGGTTCTGATAACACCGCTGGACTTCTGCAAGCAACGCGTGATGTATTTCAACAAGCAAGTGCATTCAATTGGGGTCAGGCAAGATTTAGAATTAGAGGTCTTGACAACGATTATGGTACTACTATGATAAATGGAGTTATTATGAACAAAATTTATGATAACAGACCACAATGGGGAAATTGGGGAGGTTTAAATGACGCCACTAGAAACCAAGACTTCACTATGGGTTCTGCAGCTTCTGACCACACTTTTGGTGGAATTTTAGGGACCCAACAAATTTATACCAGAGCTTCCATCTACAGACCAGGAACCAGATTATCTTTTTCTGGAACTAATACCAATTACAGTTGGAGAATGATGGGTACTTATGCTTCTGGTATGGACAAAGACGGTTGGGCTTTTGTTATTTCAGCATCAAGACGCTTTGCACAAGAAGGTTATTTTGAAGGAACAGATTATTCCGCAAATTCAGTTTTTGCCAGTATTGAGAAAAAAATCAATAATAGTCATAGTTTAAACTTTACTTCTATTTACGCTCAAAACAGTAGAGGGAAAAATTCTCCGAATACGAATGAAGTAACTAGTATTGCCGGCGAAAAATATAATTCTTATTGGGGTTACCAAGACGGTGAAAAAAGAAATTCAAGAGATAAAGATTTAGAAGAACCTATTTTCATGTTAAGTCATTATTGGAATATTAGTCCTAAAACTAAATTAAATTCAAACGTAACGTATCAATTTGGTTCTATCGCGAATTCTAGATTAGACTTTCAAGATGTAACAAATCCTGATCCAACTTATTATAGAAATTTACCAAGTTATTTTTCATCATTGTACAACAATAATCCGGATGAAGTAATGCAACAAGACCCTGCTGCTTATCAACCTGGTGGATTGGGTGGTATTTTTACACCTGATTTAGTTGGAGCTACAAATGCCAATTTCTTTAATCAACGTCAGATTAATTGGGATTCCATGTATTTAGCTAATTCTATTCCTATTGTTGATGAAAATAATCAGGAAATCGGTCGTGAAAAAGCAAGAAGTAAGTATGTTTTGTATCAAGACAGAACAGATGACAAAACTTGGACATTTAATACAATACTAAACTCTCAATTAAGCGATAATATTGGACTTAATGGTGGAGCTTCTTACACAAGATTAAATTCAAATAACTATCAATATTTAGAAGATTTACTAGGTGGTCTTTATTTTGACGATATCGATAATTTTCAAGATGGTGATGCTTCTCAGTCGGATTTAAATAATCCGGACAGAAAAGTAGTTGAAGGCGATAAATACGGTTACAACTATAACTTATATGCTAACGTATTAAGAGCTTTTACTCAATTTAAATTTACTTTCAAAAAAATTGATTTCTATGTAGCTCAAGAATTTTCACGTTCTGAATACCAAAGAGAAGGTCTTTATAAAAACGGAATTTATCCAACAAATTCATATGGCGATAGTGAAAAAATTGCTTTTGATAATTTTGGATTTAAAGGTGGATTGACTTACAAACTTACCGGTAGACATTTTATTAATTTTAACGGTGTCTATATGACCAAAGCACCTTCTTTGAGAAGTACTTTTCCAAATGCACGTTTAAGTAATTTTGTATTTGACGGATTAGACAGTGAAACAATTTCCAGTGCTGATTTAAGTTATATTATTAGAACACCAAAATTAAAAGCAAAAATCACAGGATATTATTCTAAAATTCAAAATGCAACGGAAACTTCTTTCTTTTTTGCTGAAGGTGCTTTAGAAGATACTGAAGGAGATGGCGGAGATGCTTTTGTGGCAGAATTAGTTACAGGTATGGATAAATTACAATTTGGCGGAGAATTTGGATTAGAATATCAAATCACTTCTACAATTAAAGTAAATGGTGCTGCTGCGTATGGACAATATACTTATGCAAACAATCCTAACGTCTATTTAAATGTAGATGCCAATGCGGTAAATAATTTACCTCCTTTGGTAAATTTAGGTGAATCAAAATTAAAAGATTATAAAATCCCCGGATCACCTCAACAAGCTTATTCCTTAGGTATGGAATATAGAGACCCTAAATTCTGGTGGATTGGAGCAAATGTGAACTATTTAGCAGATAATTATTTAGACGTTTCTGCTTTAATGAGAACAGATAATTTCTTTAGAAATCCAGCAGACATTAATGGTTATGCTTTTCCTGAAGCAACAGAAGAAAGAGCTAGAGAATTGTTAAAACAAGAAAAATTTGATAGCTTTACATTAGTAAACCTTGTAGGCGGTAAATCATGGAGAATAAGCAATAAAAACAGAAATACCGTTGGTTTCTTTGCTTCAATCAATAACATTTTTGACGTTACGTACAAAACAGGTGGTTTTGAACAAGCCAGAAATGCTAATTACAGAGAATTAAATCAAGACGTTTCAAGTGGAACGCCATCTTTCGCTCCAAAATATTTTTATGGTTACGGAAGAACCTATTTTGTTAACTTTTACATCAACTTATAATTAAAAATACTATGAAAACTAATTTTTTAAAATCCATCTTATTTATAGCTCTTGCAGCAGGTTTTACCACTAGCTGTGTGAACGATGATGACTATGCAGTTCCTACATTGGAATGTATGGATTCAACGTTGCAAAAAACGAAAGAAGTAGCTCAAATTCCTGCTTCAACCAATATTTCTCAATATTTGGCTGATGATATCATTGAAGCCTATGTTACTTCAAGTGATGAAGGAGGAAACTTCTACAAATCAATCTCTATGCAAACCTTAGATGGTTCAAAAGCATTCAGCGTTCCTGTTGATGTTACCTCTACTTTTATCAATTTTGAACCGGGTAGAAAAGTATTCATTAAAATGAAAGACTTATATACTGATGTTAGTAATGGTGGAATGCGTATTGGTGGAATTTATGTGAATTCTTCTAATGTTCCTTCTGTTGGAAGACTTTCTGAATCATTATATAAAACTGTCTTAAGCCGTTCTTGTACTATCGTTCCTGAAAGTGATTTAGTAAAAACCTTGACCGTTGCTCAAGCTAAAAATGATGCTGTAATCAATACTTTAATTGACATTGATGCCGTTCAGTTTTCTGATGCTGCAATTACTACAACTTATTATGATCCAAATAATGATTTAGGCGGTGCTACAAATCATTTGTTAGTTGATGCTGATGGAAATTCTGTAATCTTCAGAACCAGTAGTTTTGCTAATTATGCCGGAAAACCAGTTGCAACTGGAAGAGGAAAAGTAAGAGGTGTAATGACTAAATATGGTACAGATTATCAATTTGTTGCCAGAACTGAAAGAGACATTCAGTTAACAGGAGAAAGATTAGCTCCATTATTCTCTGAAACTTTTGAAGGTATTACTTCTACAGGAAATAATCAATTTGTTGCTTTACCGGGTTGGTCTAATGTTTCAATGAATGCAGGTGCTGAAAAATGGGAAGCTAGAATTTTCAGCGGAAACAAATATGCACAAATGTCTGCTTTTGGAACAGGTGAAAATAATGTAGATACTCGCTTAATTACTTCTGCAATAAATCTTGATAATACAACCGCTGAATTTTTACGTTTTGGATACAAAACCGGATTCGCAAATGGAATTGCTCTTTCAGTTTGGTATTCTACAGATTATGATGGTTCCGGAACAGCAGCTGCCATTAATGCCGCTACTTGGACTCAGTTTAATGTTAATTTAAATGTTCAAGATACTTCATATTCCTCCACTTTTTATAGTTCAGGAAATATTGATATGTCCGGAATTAATGGTAATGTATACGTCGCCTTTAGATATGAAGGTTCTGCAACCGGTGTTACCACTACCTATCAGGTTGATAATATTGAAGTTTTCGGAGAATAATTAGTCCCTATAACATGAAAAAAGTATCCCTTATATTTTTGTCAATCTTCGCCTTGTTCATTTCATGCGATGAAGATGATGATACAACATTTGTACAAGAAAATTATGTGCTTGGAAAATGGTATGTAAATCAAATTGGTACAATCAACTCAAATAATACAATCGTTTATGAAGATTATATTAATGCGACCGATTGTGAAGATGATAACTTGGTTTTAAATGAAAATAAAACCTTTGAAGAAAATGATTTTGAATTCATTAATTCAAGTTGTCAAAATTTTCAAACAACCGGTTCATATATAGTAGAAAACAATAAAATTGTGTTAACCTATGTAGATAGTGAAGGAGTTTCAGTGGAACATGTTCTAACTATTGTCACATTAACTTATGAAGAAATCAACCTAAGTTATACTGACACCGAAACAAATGAAATCGTGTTTCTGAAATTACGAAAAGAATAAATAGTATTCTTTTTTATAAATATAAAGTGAGACTTAGGTCTCACTTTTTTTGTTTCTGTATTTTTATAAAAAAACTGAAAAATATTTAAAAAAATATTTTACTTGATTATTTGTGGGGCATAATTTTAATTTTAATAGATTTTTTATATTTTTACCCTATAATTTATAGGGTGTATTATGAAAATAGAAAAAAGATGGGTAATTTCATTTGTTATAATTAGTATTATAGCCATTAGTGGATTATTTTGGTCGCCAACAAAAGCAATCGAATCTTCAACTTTTAATTCAGCAGATACGATTGTCGCTGCTGATGTGGCTTGGTTGCTAACCTCATCCTGTTTAGTATTACTAATGACACCCGGTCTTTCCTTTTTTTACGGTGGTATGGTCGGGAAAAAGAATGTAATCTCTACCATGTTACAAAGTTTTATTTGTTTGGGAGTTGTTACCTTACTTTGGGTCATTGTCGGGTTTAGCTTAGCATTTGGAGATTCTATCGGATTTAGTATTGCCGGAAAACATTATGGTCTGTTCGGAAATCCTTTCCAATTTGCCTTTTTTGATCAAGTTGGTCATTTGCCACATGCCAAAATGGCTTCTACAATTCCTTTTATTTTATTTGCTCTTTTTCAAATGAAATTTGCTGTTATAACTCCTGCAATTATAACCGGTTCATTTGCAGAAAGAGTTAGATTCATTTCCTATTTGCTTTTTATTTGTCTGTTTACACTGTTTATTTACACCCCGTTGTGTCATATGGTTTGGCATCCGAATGGTCTGTTGGGAAGTTATTTTGGAGTGAAAGACTTTGCGGGCGGAACTGTTGTTCATATGAGTGCCGGTTTTGCAGCTTTAGCCGGTGTTCTTGTACTTGGCAAACGTAAAAACAGTGACCATATTCCAACCAATATTCCGTTTGTACTTTTAGGAACAGGAATGTTATGGTTTGGTTGGTTTGGATTTAACGCCGGTTCTGCCTTATCAGCCAATGCTACAGCAGCGATGGCTTTTGCAACCACAACCGTGGCTTCCGCCTCTGCTATGTTAACCTGGATTTTCTTTGATCGCCTTCACGGACGAAAAGTTTCTGCTCTTGGAGCATGTGTAGGAGCCGTTGTTGGATTGGTGGCGATAACTCCTGCTGCGGGATTTATTAGTATTCCTCAAAGTATATTCTTTGGGTTTATTGCCGCAATTGTGTCAAATAAAATGCTTTATTGGAAAAAATTAAAATCTATCGATGATACTTTAGATGTTTTTGCATGTCATGGCGTTGGAGGAATAATGGGAATGATTTTAACCGCCATTTTTGCTGAAGGAGAAAATGCAAGTTTGTTACACGGAGGTTGGTTAGTTTTTGGCCATCACATGGCGGCCTTAATTTTAGTTGCAGGATTCACTTTCTTTGGTTCAATAGTATTGTATAAAATCACTAATTTTATTATACCGTTAAGAGTTTCTGAAGAGTCTGAAATAATTGGTTTAGACTTATCACAACATGATGAAAAATTTTAATGGTGAAATTAGCAAAGAAAAGTAAGAAAAATTTATTTAGCCTTTTCAGAAGCCACTAATTCTTTGTGAATTACATCCCAAGCTTTATCCCGTATAGCTTTTTTGTCATCAACGGTAAACCCTTGGGTTGAGATAAATTCGTGCATTTTAACTCGCATAATTCCTGGGCTACCACTAAAAATTGTGTAAGAAAGTCTTTTTTTATTGTCTAAAAAAGACATTGGTACAATAGGGATTTGATGTTCAATAGCCAAACGAAAAGCTCCGTCTTTAAAATCAGCTAAGACAATGGATTCGTCTTCGGGTACCATTCCCTCTGGGAAAATACAAATACTGAGTCCTTGATTTAATCTTTTTTGAGCTCGTTCATATACGGCTAATCTGCTTTTTGAATTCTCTCTGTCCACTAAAATACAAGTTCTTTTGTAGAAAAAACCAAATAATGGAATCTTAGAAAGTTCTTTTTTTCCCACAAAAACAAAAGGATTTTTTGCAACAACTAACATCAACATAATATCAACCATTGAGGTGTGATTAGCCACCAACATATAGCTTTCCCCTTTTTTAAATTTTTGTTCTTGTACTATTTTTGTATAAAATCCCATTCCAATTAAAATTCCTCTAGCCCATACTTGAGCTAATCTAAAAAAGAACGGATACCATGATTCTTTCAAAATAGAAACAAATAATAAAGGAAAAAGAACAACTATGATTACACCTATAAGGATATAAAACCACACTCGCCAAAGCAACCAAAATAGAATTTTAAAAATTTTCATGAAGCCAAATGTAAGCAAAGCAATGTAAATATTAAATCATATAACTAACTTTGTTCTTTTCAAAAAATATTTAACCCCTTAAATTTGCAACCTTTTTAGAAAACTTTGCGAACTTTGCAGATTATATACCAAGCATTATGTCAAAAATACTCACTGGAATACAAGCCACAGGCACTCCTCATTTAGGTAATTTATTAGGTGCGATTTTACCGGCCATCGAAATGGCTAATCAACCCGAAAATGAATCTTTTTTATTTATTGCTGATTTACATTCCATTACACAAATAAAAGATGGTTCATCTTTACGCGAAAATACATATAGTGTTGCGGCATCTTGGTTAGCCTGCGGTTTAGACATTAATAAAGTTGTTTTTTATCGTCAAAGTGATGTGCCGCAAACAGCTGAATTGTCTTGGTATTTGAGTTGTTTTTTTCCATTCCAACGATTAACCTTGGCTCATTCTTTTAAGGACAAAGCCGACCGATTGGAAGATGTTAATGCCGGTTTATTTTCTTATCCGATGCTCATGGCAGCTGATATTTTATTATATGATGCAGAAGTCGTTCCGGTAGGAAAAGATCAATTACAACACTTAGAAATTACCCGAGATGTAGCTTCACGATTTAACCACCAAATGGGTGAAACCTTTGTGTTGCCCGATGCTAAAATTCAAGAAGAAACCATGTATATTCCGGGAACTGACGGACAAAAAATGAGTAAGTCACGGGGAAATATAATTAATATTTTTATAGATGATAAAGCATTACGGAAACAAATTATGTCAATTGAAACCGACAGCAAACCGTTAGAAGAACCCAAAGACCCAAAAACTTGCAAGGTTTTTGCTATTTATAAATTAGTCGCTACGCCTGAACAAATTAAAAACATGACCGCAAATTACTTGGGAGGAAATTATGGATATGGACATGCTAAACAAGCTTTGTATGAATTAATTTCTGATCGATTTAAAACCGAAAGAGAAAAATATAAATATTACATGAACAATCTTCCTGAAATTGACAAAGCATTAGCTGAGGGAGCTGAAAAAGCGAGTAAGATTGCTGACGGTGTTTTGAAAAGAGTTAGACAAAAACTGGGATTTTTATAATATGAAAAAAACCTTACTACTGTTGTTTTTATTTAGCTGTATAACTGTTTTTTGCCAAAACAATCAACCTGTATATATTTTATTCAACCAAGATGCTACTGCAACTTGTCAATATCCTGTTACAAAAGTTCCTGTCAAAAAAATCAAACTGAATTATACCCAAAAAAGGCATCGAAAAGTTAATGTCACGCGATTTATTTTGTGTCGAAACATCTTTGTTTTTGAATTGATGAAGAATAAATTTGAAACCATTGATGCAGCCATTGTTTCACAATATAAAATAGTAACCATAGAGGAAATATTAGCTCGAGAAGAAGAAATGGAATTCAAACAAAACATCAACGAACTCTTTCCTAAAATATACCTACTCGAGGCAATTGAAAACAATCAATATGCAAAATATGAAGTCGTTTGGGAAAAAGTACAATAATTAAATCGCTTCAAACAATTTTCCCGGTAACGGACGAACTACACCTTTTAACTCCATGTTCAACAAAATGGAGGATAGTTGATAGATTGGAAATTCGCATTCTAAAGCAATAATATCCATAAGTTCTTTCCCTTTTTGAACTAAATAATCATATACTTTTTGTTCCTCGTTTTCCAATGAAACAAACAGTTGTTTTTGAATTGTTTTAGTCTTTTGATTTTCCAATTCCCAATTTAAAATATATACTAAATCAGCCGCAGAGGAAAGCAAATGTGCACGTTGTGTTTTAATTAAATTATTACATCCCTGACTGTATTTATCGGTTATTCTTCCGGGAACTGCAAAAACATCGCGGTTATAATCATTGGCTAACGTAGCTGTTATTAATGAACCTCCTCTATCGGCACTTTCAATAACAATAGTTGCTTCTGACATCCCTGCGACAATTCGGTTTCTTTTGACAAAATTTTCTTTTTCAGGATTAGAAGTGCTCCAAAATTCCGTTAAAAATCCGCCATTTAGTTCCATCTTTGAAATGTACTTTTTATGGGTTTTGGGATATACTTGGTTTAGTCCATGAGCTAAAACACCTATTGTTTGCAGGTTATGTTCCATCGCAACTTGGTGAGCCATAATATCTACACCATAAGCAAAACCACTTACAATAACAGGGTTTAATGGAGCTAAATCTTCAATAAGTTTCTTGCAAAATTCTGTTCCGTAGCTCGTTATTTTTCGCGTACCTACTATGCTAATAATTCGTTTAGCACGCAAATCTATATTTCCCGACGAAAAAATAATTGGCGGGCCATCAATACAATGTTTTAATCGCTCCGGATATTTTTCGTCTAAAAAAGAATGAAAAGCTATTTTTTCTTGTTCAACAAAGTCGATTTCTTGTTGAGCCAACTTAAAAATACTTTTATCGGAAAGATTTTTTAATAAAATTTCACCAATTCCGTCAATGGATAACAATTTATTCTTTTTGGTGTCAAACACTTTTTCGGCAGAGCCACAGTGGTTGATGAGTTTTTTGGCAACTATGTCACCTACTCCTTCTACTTGCAGTAACGCGAGCGTAAAATATAATTCTGATGTCGTCATGGCGTATAAATGAAAATCAAAGAAACATATTTTTTGTGTGTTTTGAAAGCTTTTTTGTTAAATTTTTTCTCCCTAATTGATTAAATCCTATTTCAATTTAAAAAGAATAAAATTTAATGTTATGACCATTAAACAGTTATCAAATTTTGGTAAATTGTTAATAAAAATTGTGTGTAAAATTTTGATTCGGGAGTTGAATATTTTTTCTTTGTTGTGATGAGAATAGAACAACACATTTCCCAATTATTGTACCGCTACCAATGTGTAACGGTACCAGGATTTGGTGCTTTTTTAACTGAAAACCGTTCTGCTCAATTAGTTCAGGATACTAATACCTTTTATCCTCCTAAAAAAGTATTGTCATTTAATTTTCATTTGAAAAATAATGATGGTCTTTTAGCTAATCACATATCACTTTGTGAAAAGATAGATTATGACAAAGCTGTTGCCTTGATTGAAGAAGAAGTAACCGCATGGAAATTTTCAATTCAAAAAAGTGAGACTCTGACGCTTAAAAATATTGGAAAACTATCACTAAACAGTGAAAATAGTTTGGTTTTTGAACCAATTGACAATTTAAATTATGCAACGGATTCTTTTGGCTTAACCTCTTTTATTTCTCCAAAAATTAAACGAGAAGTTTATAAAAAAGAAGTTGAAAAATTAGAAGAAAAAACACCCATTCTTTTCACTCCTGAAAAAAGAACTTCTTCGTGGATGAAATATGCAGCTGTTTTTGCTTTTGGTATTGGTATGGCAGGATTTTTTGGAAACCAATGGTATGAAAAGAAAATTGCAAATGAAACCTTATTAGTAGAAAAAGCTGTTCAACAAAAAGTAGAAAATAAAATTCAACAAGCAACTTTTTTTATTGAAAACCCAATTCCTTCCGTTACTTTGACGGTTGAAGAAGAACCTAATTCTTATCAATATCATATTGTTGCCGGTGCCTATAAAGAAATCAGCAATGCCGATAGAGCCCTCCAATCTTTATTGGATTTAGGTTACAAAGCCAAGAAAATTAGCCCAAATAAACATGGTTTATATCCCATTTTGTATGGAAGCTATGCTACAATAGAAGAAGCTAAATTTGCTTTACAAACCATAAAAGAAACGCATAATAAAGACGCGTGGATGTTGGTTTTAGAGCTAGAAAAATAAACCCTTTGCCCAAAATATTGATTTTAAAGCTTCATAACTGAAGCTTTTTTTATACCTACTCTTTCCTCAATGATTTATTTTGGTTTTTCTACCTTTGTAAAAAAATAAAGTATGCAACCAAAATTTCCTTCTGATTCTATTACAACATTAACAGACATCGTTTTGCCGGGTGAAACAAATCCATTAAACAATCTTTTTGGAGGCGAATTATTAGCCCGTATGGACAGAGCTGCCAGTATTACTGCCAGAAGACATTCCAGACGTATTTGTGTAACTGCTTCCGTTAATCACGTAGCCTTTAACAAAGCTATTCCATTGGGCAGTGTTGTCACTGTAGAATCAAAAGTTTCAAGAGCTTTTAATACTTCTATGGAGATTTTTATAGATGTTTGGATTGAAGACAGAGAATCTGGAATTAAAAGTAAAGCAAATGAAGCAATCTATACTTTTGTAGCTGTTGATGAAACCGGTTCTCCAACAGCCGTTCCTCAAGTAGACCCGCAAACAGAATTAGAAAAACAACGTTTTGAAGCTGCTTTAAGACGAAAACAATTGAGTTTAGTTTTAGCCGGCAAGTTGAAACCTCATGATGCAACAGAACTAAAAGCATTGTTTGTATAGTTTTGACTTAGAATAAAAAAAGCCACACTTTTTATAAATCGTTTGGCTTTTTTAATTTAAATTCACTTTTACATATTATAAATCCAACTTTGAGGATTTAAGAACGTATCATTTTGTAGTACTGAAAATTTTAAAGCTGTTTTTCCGGTAGAATTATTTGTTCGGATTTTACCAATCGTTTGTTTAATACTTACTTTATCCCCTTTTTTAACTGAAACGGAACTAAGGTTTTGATAAACGGTTATAAAATCTCCGTGTTGAATCATTACAAGTGTATTAATGGGAGATAAAATTTGAATAGAATAAACTGTTCCGGCAAAAACGGCTCTAGCCGATGAACCGGATTCTGTTGTAATTTCTACCCCATTACTGTGTACAATTAGTTTAGGTTGAATTTGATGGGGTTGGTTGCCAAACTTTTGAGAAACAAATCCTTTTTCAACCGGCCACGGCAATTTGCCTTTGTTCGCTTTAAAATTATCGGATTCTATTTTTCCTTCTTCTGTTAAAACAATTTTTGTGGCTGAAGTTCCGGTAGAAACTGTTTTAGGGCCTGCTTTTTTAGCTGTTTTTTTATTTTCTGCAGCAATAGCATCTCTAATAAAACGCTGGATTTTTTTATCTATCTCATTTGCTTCCTGCTGTTTCTTTTTTATTTCAGCAATAATTTTCTTTTTATCTTTTTTAATGGAATTAACTAAAACTTCTTGTTCCTTTTTTTCCTTCACCAATACCTGTTTTTCCTTTTCCTGTTCTTGAATAACTTTTATTTTTTCAATCTTCAGTCCGGCTAATTTTTCGTTATAAACAGCTAACTCTGTCGATTTTACTTTAATTTCATCTCCTTGGCTTTTTCGATAACCGGCATATTGCTTCATGTATTGAACTCTTTTATAAGCCTGCATAAAGTTTTGTGATGAAAGCAAAAACATGGCTCTGCTTCGTTCTGAACGGCTTTTATAAGACTTTACAATCATATTGGCGTAATCTTCCTTTAAAACCTCTAACTCTTTGTTGAGTTTGTTTATTTTTAGTTGATTCGTATAAATATCATCATTCAGTAATTTTGCTTGTTTTTCTGTAGTGCTTATTAATTTTTCACGCAATTGAATTTTTGCATTTTGCTGTTGAATAACCGCAACAACTGATTTTTCTTTCTTCTTAGTTTCCTGCAGCATTCGTTCATTTGCTCTGATTTCTTCTAACAATTGAGCCTTTCTTTCTTCCAGTTTTTGTTGTGTGGCAGGTTGTGCCCATAAACCGGAAATTGAAAGTAGGAAAAGAAATGTGTAAAAAAACTTAGTCATTTGTTGCTATTTAATTTTCTATGTAAATTCTATCATATCCTTCCGGAACACTATATGGAAAAGATAATGATTCGTTAAAAGAAACTGTGTTATAATCTAACGAAATTGTGTTCTTTTGATTGTCTTGTAAAGCTTCTATCAATATATTTAATGGCAAAATAGCCTCTTTGTATTCTTTATGATGAGGATAGGAAACTTTGAGTTTTCTGTTTTTGGCCACTTGCTCAATTTCCTGCTTCTTTAATAAAAATTTAGAAGATTCAAAAAAGAATGATTTTTTGTTCATTTTGTCAATTGTATCTTCCAGTTTATAAAAACGGTCTTCTATTGCATTACTGTATTTTCCTTTTCGTAAATCGTCCATTGCTTGTCCGACAAGCATATTCTGAACTTTATAAAAATCTAAATCAGTACCCAGCCAATTACTTAAGGTTGTGTAATCTCCTTCAAAATAATTGCTTCCATTTTTTTCATAATACTTTACTTCCGTTGGCGTAATTAATCCTTTTGCCATAGTGTATCCAAGAAAACGAATGCTTACTAATATTTTTTCGTCCTTTTGAATCTTTATTTCCGCAGAAAAACCCAATGACTGTTTATTGTCTTTGTATTTTGCATTTGCCCGAATATAAACGGTAGAATAATCATTATTTAATTCATAATGGTTTTCAATTATTTTTAACGTCGCCAAATCTTTTGAAGCTTTTCCTTCAAATAGTCCTTTTTTTGATTTACATCCAACGGTTGAAAATACAAGTAAAAATAAAACTAGAAAATACTTCATCCTTTTTTTTCTTTTAATAATTTTTCAGCTTTGATGAAATAACTTTCTTTTTTCTTTACATCACCTAATCCATTGTAGGCTTCAC
>NZ_PNJW01000029.1 GCF_013822155.1 Flavobacterium sp. | reverse complement strand
AGGACATGTGGGAAAAACGGAGGAAAAAGACAAAATTTCCTATTCAGCAGGGGTTGTTATGGCATTAAGCTTAAAAGATATTGGTTTTGAAGAAATTAAATATGAAGATTTTGTAGATGGAATGCAATCAATCTTTGAAAAGTCCAATTCAAAAATTTCTCCCAAACGTTCCATTGAAATTTTCAATAATTATGTAGCTCTATTACAAGAAGAATTGAAAGTTAAAAATGCAGAAATTGGAAAGAATTTTCTAGAAAAAAATGCAAAAAAAGACGGAATTATTTCGTTACCCAGCGGTTTACAATTTGAAATTTTAATGGAAGGTAACGGAAATATCCCAAAATCAAGAGATAGTGTATCAGTAATTTATGAAGGATATCTACTCAATAACAATGTATTTGATTCAACAAAAGATACCGGGGCACAACAAATGCGAATTGCTGAAACTTTAAAAGGTTGGCAAGAAGTATTACAATTAATGCCGGAAGGTTCTCGATGGAAAGTATATATTCCGCATTATTTAGCCTACGGAGAAATTGGTGCTCCGCCAATGATTCAACCTAATTCAACTTTAGTTTTTATTATTGAACTTATAAAAATAGTTTAAAATGAAATACCTTTCTGAATATAGAAACCCGGAATTAGTAAAGCATTATTTGTCAGAAATGCATAAAATTGTTACAAAACCATGGAATATCATGGAAATTTGTGGTGGTCAAACGCATTCATTAGTTAAAAACGGATTGTTAGAACTCCTTCCTAAAAATATCTCGATGATTCACGGCCCGGGTTGCCCCGTGTGTGTTACTCCTATTTCTTTAATTGACAAAGCAATTGAATTGATAAAACAAGGTGTAATTATGTGTTCATTTGGTGATATGATTCGTGTGCCGGGTTCATCAAAAAGTCTATTGCAAGCCAAAGCAGATGGTGGTGATTTACAGATTTTATATTCTCCATTAGAAGCCGTTAAAATTGCAGCAAAAAATCCGGATAGAGAAATTGTTTTTTTTGCCGTTGGTTTTGAAACAACGGCTCCCAGTAATGCCTTAGCAGTAATTTATGCTCAAAAATTAGGCTTGACGAATTTTACCCTTTTGGTATCTCATGTGTTGGTTCCTCCGGCCATGGAAGCCATTTTATCTGATGAATTTTGTACCATCGATGCCTTTTTAGGTGCCGGACACGTTTGTACAATCATGGGATTGGAAGAATATTATCCTATTGCGGCTAACTATAAAATTCCAATTGTGATTTCAGGATTTGAACCCGCTGATTTGATTCAAGCAATTTATCATGCTGTTTTGCAACTTGAAAACGGAAAATATGAAGTTGAAAATCAATATACCCGATTAGTAAAGGAAGAAGGAAATGTTAAAGCTAAAGAAGTAGTTAATCAAGTTTTTGAAATTGGAACGCAAGAATGGCGTGGAGTTGGAAAAATAGACAATAGCGGTCTTGTGATGCGTGAAGATTATAAAATGTATGATGCCAATGCTAAATTTTCAATTCAAATTAACAATTACCAAACAGATAAAAATTGCATCGCTGGTGAAATATTAAAAGGAAAGAAAAAACCACATGAATGTCCGGAATTTGGCAAAAAATGTAAACCCTCTAATCCACTGGGAGCTCCTATGGTATCTTCTGAAGGTGCTTGTGCTGCTTATTTTAATTACCTTTAATAATGATTGGAATTTTATTGATTGTTTATGCCGGATTAGAACACGCTTTTGAAGTAGATCATTTATTAGCTGTAAATAATTTAGTAACCAATAGAACTAAAATAAAAGAAGCTGTAAAAGATGGAATATATTGGGGTGTTGGTCATACTTTGACCATTTTTGTTGTTGGAATTTTAATGATTGGATTTAAAGTAGCGGTTAATAAACATGTTTTTAGCTATTTAGAAGCTACAGTTGGAATAATGTTAATAGGTCTTGGAATCTATCGTTTGTTGAAATTATTTAAAAAAAATATACATTCACATACTTATTCTCACAAACATTCACATTCCCACAGTACTGGAATTACCCATTCGCATTTACATTCGCATACATATAGCCATTCCCATTCGAATGTGATTTTAAATCATGAACATCCTACAAATTTGAATAACTTTAAAGCTGCTTTTAGCATTGGATTAGTTCATGGATTAGCTGGAAGCGGAGCTTTGGTGGTTTTAGTACTCACACAAATGCAAAGTGCTTTACAAGGACTTATTTATATTTTCATATTTGGAATTGGCTCCATTTTAGGAATGTTTTTAGCATCTGGACTATTCAGTATTCCATTCACTAAAAGTTTTTTAAAATCTCCAAAATTACAATTTACATTAGTAATCATTTCTTCTTTATTATGTATAGTCTATGGATTTAAAGTCGTTTATGAAAATCTATTTGCTTAAATTATAATCATTAAACCCTTCCTTTCAAAGCATTAAAAACCCAGGCAATAGCTAAGAAACCAATTCCTGTAGAAGCAAATCCCCAACCGGCAACATCATCATATCGAAATGCTCCCATGCCAATCAAAAGAAGACCCATTATAATCATTATAAAAGTAGCCCAAGCTAATACAGTGTTTTTATTCATTCCCATGATGTGTAGTGTTTGTTTTTTGGAAATACAAATGTCGACATAAATAAATTAAATTTAAAACCTTTAGATGCCTTTTTCCATTTTTTCCGAACCTACACAATATTACAATTGTTTTGGAGTTTTTTATTTTTTGTATATTTGTGAAATACTTATTTTTATAAGGTTTGTAACCCTCAAAATTCTAATTTTTTATGCGTTTTTTTACATTTAAATTCTACACAATAGTATTACTCTTTTTATTTATTAGTTTTACGGTTCTTGCACAGGAAAATCGTTTAAAAAACATTCAAAAGTTAACTTTTGGTGGTGACAATGCCGAAGCCTATTTTAGTCCGGATGGAAAAAAATTAACGCTTCAAGTGACCAACAAAGCTTTTGGAGTTCCTTGTGATCAAATTTTTATGCTTGATTTACAAGAAAAAGAATTTTCTGAAAAAAGTTTAAAACTTGTTTCTACGGGAACAGGCAGAACTACTTGCTCCTATTACATGCCGGATGGCAAACATATTTTATATGCTTCTACCCATGCTTCAAATCAAGCTTGTCCTGCCGTACCGAAATCTCCGGACGGAAAATATTTATGGGCGATTTATCCCGAATTTGATATTTATATTGCCGATTTAAAAGGAAATATCACTAAAAAATTAACCGACTCTCCAGGTTATGATGCTGAAGCAGTAGTTTCTCCCGATGGTAAAAAAATTGCTTTTACGAGTATTAGAAGTGGCGATTTAGAACTTTGGACGATGGATATAGATGGTTCAAATTTAAAACAAATTACTTTTGGTTTAGGATATGACGGAGGTTGTTTCTTCTCTCATGACAGTAAAAAATTGGTTTTTCGTTCATCGAGACCAAAAACCGAAGAAGCCGTTGCTGAATACAAAGCCTTATTAGCGGAAAATTTGGTAGCTCCCTCAGACATGGAAATTCATACTTGTAATGTTGACGGTTCTGATTTAAAACAAATCACACATTTAGGGAAAGCAAATTGGGCTCCTTATTTTCATCCCTCAGATAAGAAAATTATTTTTTCTTCCAATCATCATTCAACAAGAGGATATGACTTTCAATTGTATATGATTGATATTGATGGAGAAAATTTGCAACAAATTACGTGGGAAAGCGAATTTAACGCCTTTCCAATGTTTTCACCTGATGGAAAAAAATTAGTTTTTTCAAGTAATCGTCAACAAGATAAAGCAAGAGAAACTAATGTTTTTATAGCAGATTGGGTTGATGGTGATGTAGCTGAATTGGCTCAACCAAAATCATTAAAAAAGAATATTTCTTATTTAGCTTCTGATGAATTAAAAGGAAGGTTGACCGGTTCGAAAGAAGAACAAATGGCTGCCGATTATTTAGTTCAAGAATTAAAAAGTCTGGGAATCAAACCCTATGAAGGAAAAAATTATATTCAGAAATTTGACTATAAAGTGCGTTTAAACCCTCATGACTCATTAGATCTTAAAAATAATACCGGCAGAAACGTCATTGGTTTTTTAGACAATAAAGCAACTAAAACAATTGTAATTGGTGCTCATTATGACCATTTAGGATTAAATGAACACAATCATTCAGCTAAACCAAATTCAAAAGGTGAAATTCACAATGGTGCTGATGATAATGCTTCGGGTGTTGCGGCTGTGTTAGAATTGGCCCGTATGTATTCTAAAAATAAAACAATTGAAAAAGTAAATTACATTTTTGCTTTCTTTTCGGGTGAAGAAGATGGATTGATTGGTTCAAAATTTATGACTTCAACATTGAAAAATTATCATTCTAATGTGGTTTCCATGATTAATTTAGACATGATTGGACGCTTGAATGATTCTAAAAATCTAACTGTAGGTGGTGTTGGTACTAACCCTAATTTTAAAACAATTGTAGATAAAAACAAACCTGCCGGATTTAATGTAACATTGGACGAAAGCGGTGTTGGACCTTCTGATCATACTTCCTTTTATTTAAAAGATATTCCGGTTTTGTTTTTCTTCACCGGTACGCATACTGATTACCACAAACCCAGTGATGATGAGGATAAAATCAATTACTATGGTGTAAGAAATATTACTGATTATGTTTTTAGAGTTAGTAATGCTATTGCTGATTTAGACAAAGTTGAATTTGTTAAAACTAAAATTGATGCTCCAAAAACAGCTCCAAAATATAAAGTTACTTTAGGAATTATGCCTGATTATACTGATCATGGCGATGGTTTACATGTTGATGGTGTAACGGATAATCGCCCGGCTCAACTTGCCGGAATTCAAAGTGGTGATATCATTACAAAAATTGGAGATTGCGAAATCAAAGAGGTTTACGGCTACATGAAATGTCTTTCCGGTATCAATGCCGGTGACGAATTACCGGTTACATTCTTACGCAATGGAGAAACAATGACCGCTAAAGTTAAATTTTAATTTAATTAAAAATCTTAGCTAACATTTCTTTCAACAAATCAGATTCGTGCAATTGGTTCGCTCCTACTCCTTTACTTTTGACATCTATGTCGCGTAAAGTTGAAACAATTGCACTAACTTTTTTCATCGGAAAGTTTTTCAAAGCCAAATCAAAATCTTTCAAAAAATAGGGATTAACTTTTAAAACTTTGGCAACATTACCGGGGGATTTATCTTTTAATCCATGGTATTGTAACAAACTGGAGAAAAAACTAAAGACCATGCCAGTAGTCAAAACCATTGGATATTCCTTCTTATTTTGAGCAAAATGATCTGCTATGCGATAAGCTTGTAATTGGTTTCGTTCGCCAATTGCTTTTCGAAATTCAAAAACATTGAAATCTTTACTGAAACCTATATTTTCTTCGATGTGAGTTGGCGTAAAAGTGGTTCCTTTCGGTAAAATTATTTGGAGTTTTTCCAATTCATTATTTATCCTACTTAAATCTGTACCCAGAAACTCAACTAACATCGCGGTGGCTTTAGGTTCAATATGATATCCTTTACCTTGTAGAACTCTTGAAATCCATGTTCCTATTTGATTTTCGTACAATTTTTTACTTTCAAAAAGCAAACCTTCTTTCTCAATTAATTTAGTCATACTTTTTCGCTTGTCTAAGCTTTTGTACTTATACGCAATGACTAAAACCGTTGTTGGTTGTAAATTTTTCACATAACTCTCCAGTTTATCAATGTTACGTGACAATTCCTGAGCTTCTCGAACAATAATTACCTGACGATCGGCCATCATTGGATAACGTTTAGCAGCTGAAATAATATCTTCAATAGAAACATCTCTTCCGTATAAAACCTGTTGGTTAAATGCTCTTTCGTCTTCTGATAGAATATTACTTTCTATAAATTCAGTTAATTTATCAATATAATAAGGCTCTTCTCCCATCAAAAAATAGATCGGTTTGATGTTTCCGCCACTTATATCTTTGATAATTTTTGCTATTTCTTCCATTGATTTTAATAAGGCATAAATTTGAATGGAATTTTTACTGAATCAATTTTATATATTTGTACATGCAAAAACTGAATTTTTCTGACTATTCCTTTCGCTTCAAAAATAGTGAAAATAAAGTATCCGTGTTCGATGAAATCAGGAAAAAATTTATTGTTCTCACTCCGGAAGAATGGGTTAGAATTCATGTGGTTCAATATTTAATTCAAGAAAAAAACTATCCTAAATCTTTAATAAACGTCGAAAAGCTTATTAAAATTAATACAATAAGTAAACGATATGATATAGTTGTTTATCAACCGAATGGAGAAATATTTTTGTTGATAGAATGCAAGAAACCGGATGTAAGTATTAACCAACTCGTTTTTGATCAAATTGCACGATACAACTTAACTTTGAAGGCAAAATATTTAATGGTAACAAACGGACTAAATCACTATTTTTGTCAAATGGATTTTGAGCAGGAACGGTATGTTTTTTTAAAGGATATTCCTGACTATGAACTTCAAAGTTAATATTTTGCATTCCTTTATTCTATTCTTATTTTGAAGAAAATCGCAATCGTTATTCTTAATTGGAATGGGGCAAAACTTCTACAACAGTTTTTGCCTTCAGTTCTTTCCTATTCTCAGGAAGCAACAATCTATGTAGCCGATAATGCCTCGACTGACGAATCGATTTCTGTTTTAAGAACACAATTTCCATCGGTCAAGATAATTAAAAATACTTCTAATTTTGGTTTTGCACGAGGTTATAATGAGTGTTTAAAGTTTGTAGAGGAAGAAATTTATTGCTTGGTCAATTCAGATATTGAAGTTACTGAAAACTGGTTGGCTCCAATATTGGAACTATTCGACAAAAACGAAAAAGCAGCTATTATTCAACCAAAAATTTTAGATTTTAAAGATAAAGCCTATTTTGAATATGCCGGTGCAGGTGGAGGTTTTATTGATAGATTTGGTTATCCATTTTGCCGAGGTCGTATTTTCGATTCCATTGAAAAAGACAACGGACAATATAATGATGTCAAAAAGATTTTTTGGGCTTCCGGTGCCTGCTTTTTCATCCGGAAAAAAGTTTTTAGAGAATTAGAAGGATTTGATGCTGATTTTTTTGCACATCAGGAAGAAATTGATTTATGCTGGAGAAGTCATAACCTTCATTATGAAACCTATTATTGTGGGTTTTCAAAAGTGTATCATTTAGGCGGAGGAACGTTGTCGAATACAAATCCAAGGAAAACTTTTTTAAATTTCAGAAATTCGTTGTTTATGTTGGTTAAAAATTTGCCAACTGTTCATCTGATCTGGATTTTATTGATTCGGATGATTTTAGATGGTATTGCCGGAATTCAATTCTTGTTTCAAGGAAAATTTTCACATTTTACAGCAATAATTAGAGCCCATTTTTATTTCTATGCTTTGCTGGTAAAAATGTTGCTTAAAAGGAAAAACAATCAGCAATCAAATTATTATTTCACCACGAGTATTATCTACCATTATTTCATCAAAAAGGAGAAAAATTTTGTTGATAAATTTAACAATAGTTTATCGTAATCAGGTTATGATTATAAGCTTTTTGGTGTTAATTTTGTAATAAATTTAAAAGGATAAGTTATATGAAAAAAGTCGTTTTATTATTAGCACTAGTTGCTCTTTCATTAGGTTCATGCGGCACGAAGAAAAAAATTGCCGAATTAGAGTCTAAAAACAAAGAGTGTCAGGATTTATTAAATTCTACAACCGTAAAGTTAAACATGTGTTTATCTGAAAAAGACATTTTAAATAATCAAATTGCTGATTTAAAAAAGACAAATTCAGATTTAATCAGCAATGTTGGAAATATGACAATGTTATCCACTAAAGGAGCAGAAAACTTAGAAAAATCATTAGAGAGTTTAAAAGAAAAAGATTTGAAAATCTCTCGTTTACAGGATGCTTTGACCAAAAAAGATAGTGTTACTTTAGCTTTAGTAACCAGTTTAAAAAGTTCGGTAGGTATTAATGATCCGGATATAGAAATAAATGTTGAAAAAGGAGTTGTCATGATTTCTATTGCTGACAAAATGCTTTTTAAATCGGGTAGTTACGAAGTTAGTGACCGAGCTAAAGAAGTATTAGGTAAAGTGGCAAAAGTCGTAAATGACAAACCAACATTTGAATGCATGGTTGAGAGTCATACTGACAACGTTCCTTATAGAAATGGTGTTTTACTTGACAATTGGGACTTGAGTGTTAAAAGAGCTACTTCTGTTGTTCGCGTTTTAACTAACGACCATAAAGTGAGCCCAAAACAATTAATCGCTGCCGGTAGAGGTGAATTCATTCCTTTAGTAGCAAATGATTCCACACAGAATCGTTCAGCGAACAGAAGAACTCGTATTATCGTTATGCCAAAAATTGATGAGTTTTATGATATGATAGAAAAAGAAATGAAAAACCAAGCAGGTAAATAAGATTGGTTATACATCAATAAAAAAAACGTACTGAACTTTCAGTACGTTTTTTTTATGCTTTTGTTTTATTATTCTTTTAAAAAATATTGCTATCACCTTTTCCTTCCCGGATTACAACCGGTTCACCCTCTGATAAATCAATAATTGTTGAAGGCTGATTATCACCATATCCACCATCAATAATTAAATCAACTTTATTTTGCCATTTCTCAAAAATCAATTCAGGATCAGTAGAATATTCTAACACTTCATCTTCATCATAAATAGAAGTTGACACAATAGGATTACCTAAAAGTTTTACAATTTCTAATACAATAGCATTGTTAGGAACGCGAATACCTACAGTCTTCTTCTTTTTAAATTCTTTTGGCAGATTGTTATTACCGGGTAAAATGAACGTATAAGGACCGGGTAAAGTTCTTTTTAAGATTTTAAAAGTTGCAGTATCAATTTGTCTGATGTAATCCGAAATATTGCTTAAATCATGACAAATAAAGGAAAAATTAGCTTTTTCTAATTTTATTCCTTTGATTTTTGCAATTCGTTCTAAAGCTTTTGTGTTGGTAATATCGCATCCTAATCCGTATACGGTATCCGTAGGATAAATTACTAAACCTCCATCTTTGAGCACTTTTACAACTTTTGCAATGGCAGCTTCATTAGGATTTTCAGGATATATTTTGATGAATTGAGACATTTTTTTAATTATTGTTGAGAGCAAAAATACATTAGAATTTTAAAACTACTGGTATATTTTTAAAATTAAGCATAAAAAAAGCCCTGCATTGCAGGGCTTTAAAATATTTTGCGTAAAATTATTCAGCAACTATTTCATAAGGCAATTCAACTACAACATTTCTGTGTAAACGCACAGTAGCTGCATATTTTCCGGTTCTTTTTACAGTTCCTGAAGTGATGAATTTTCTTTCGATTGGTTGACCTGCTTTTTCTAAAGCTTCAGCGATGTCAATATTGGTTACAGAACCAAATAATTTTTCACCACCAGCTTTTGCAGAAATTTTAATATCAAGAGCTTTTAAGGCTTCTGCTATTTTTTTAGCATCATCCACTACTTTTTGCTCTTTGTGTGCTTTTTGTTTCAAGTTTTCAGCCAATACCTTTTTAGCTGAAGGAGTTGCTAATGCAGCAAACCCTTGTGGAATTAAAAAATTTCTACCATATCCTGGTTTTACAGAAACGATATCGTCTTTAAACCCTAAATTTTGAACGTCTTGTTTTAAGATTAGTTCCATGTTGTTGTCCTTTTTTATAGAAGTTAGGTTCCGGTTTGGGAAACCAACAACTTAATTAATTATTATTTTAATAAATCCGCCACATATGGCATCAAAGCTAAATGTCTTGCTCTTTTAACAGCAACAGACACTTTTCTTTGGTATTTTAATGAAGTACCTGTTAATCGTCTTGGTAAAATTTTACCTTGCTCGTTAACAAATTTCAATAAAAAGTCTGCATCTTTATAATCAATGTATTTAATACCTGATTTTTTAAAACGACAATACTTTTTAATTTTATTGGTATCTATGTTCAAAGGAGTAAGATATCTGATATCTCCTTCTTTTTTTCCTTTAGCTGATTGCTCGATTGTTGACATAGTAATTACGCTTTAACTTTTAATTTTTCTCTTCTTCTCTCCGCCCAAGAAATTGCATGTTTATCTAAACTTACTGTTAGAAAACGCATAATTCTTTCGTCACGTCTTAATTCAGTTTCAAAGCTCAAGATTGATTCTGCAGGTGCTTTGAATTCGAATAAATGGTAAAAACCACTTTTTTTGTGTTGGATTTCATAGGCTAATTTTTTCAAGCCCCAATCCTCTTTGGATACCATCTGTGCCCCTTTGGCGGTAAGAAAATCTTCGAATTTGCTTACTGTTTCCTTTACCTGTTGTTCAGATAAAACGGGATTCAAGATGAAAACAGCTTCATAATGATTCATAATAATTTACTTTAAAATTGTTAAATTGGGTGCAAAAGTAAGAATTTAATTTGAATATCCAAGTCTAATAAGCAAATAATCGACATATAGCAAAAAAGTTGAAAAAAAATTAGTTTTTATCGATGAAATGCACTATGTTTGTTTCACCAAATCTATAATAACCGTATTATGAAACTAAATTGTGTCGTAGTCGATGACAGTTCTATTCAAAGAATGATCATCACAAAGTTAGTGAATAATCACCAAAATCTTAATCTAGTAGGTGATTTTTCTAATGCTATTGAAGCAAAGAGTTGTATGTCCATACACTCTGTTGACCTCATTTTTCTTGATATCGAAATGCCTATAATTAATGGGTTCGATTTTCTTGATGGGTTAAAACAAAAACCCCAAATTATTTTTATCACCTCAAAAGCAGATTACGCTGTAAAAGCTTTTGATTATGATGCAACCGATTATCTTCAAAAACCAATTTCTGTAGATCGTTTTGATTCTTCTGTAAAAAGAGCCATCGAATTGCACAAATTAAGACATGAAGTAACGGAAGAAGAAGGAGATTATATCTTCATAAAAAGTAATTTGAAAAAATTAAAAGTATTCACTTCTAAAATTAAATGGATTGAAGCGTATGGTGACTATGTCAAAGTAGTTACTGATGAAGACAGCAACTTGGTACTTTCTACCATGAAATCGTTTGAAAATGATTTATCTAAAGATCGTTTTCTACGAGTTCACAAATCATTTATTGTAAACATTGATAAAATCGAACGTTTCAATAGTAAGTTTGCTGAAATTGGCGTAACCAAAATTCCATTAAGCAGAAATAAAAAGGATGATTTGAAAAAAGCTCTTGCGATTGCTTAAGTAATATCAACATTCACAACAAGCTTTACTGCTCTATATTGCGAAATAACATCAAAACTATTCAGTATTTTCTGGATAGTTTTTTTTGTGCCTTGTGGTGAAAACGTATCCGGAATCTTAATCATAATCGTCCGAATATATTCGTTTCTAATTTTACTGATGGCAGGTTCTTCCGGTCCCAAAACCGGCATATTCAATTGTTGATTCAAAACTTGATACAACCACATGGAACTTTCTTTCACTTTTTCAAAATCTTTATGTTTCAACGTAATTTTGATTAATTTAAAGAATGGCGGATATTTAAAAATCTGTCGTTCGTACAACTGTTCTTTATACATAGCCAAATAATCATGGTGAGTTACCTGTTGAATGGTATTGTGATTTGGATTATAGGTTTGAATGATAACTTTTCCTTTTTTTTCAGACCTTCCAGCCCTGCCTGAAACTTGTGTCATCATTTGGAAACTTCTTTCAAAAGCTCTAAAATCAGGAAAATATAGCATGTTGTCAGCATTTAATATTCCTACCAAGCTCACATTATCAAAATCTAAACCTTTGGCTAACATTTGTGTGCCCACTAAAATATCAACTTCTCTATTTTGAAATTTATCTATGATTTTTTCATAACCAAATTTTCCACGGGTTGAATCTTGATCCATTCGTTGTATCTTCCTGTTTGGGAAAAGAGTGGCTAATTCCAATTCAATCTGTTCGGTTCCAAAACCTTTAGTAGTCAAATCAACACTCGAACATTGATGACAATGAGTTGGTTTAGCAATTGAATGTCCGCAATAATGACAACGCAGCTGATTTTTATATTTATGATACGTCAAACTTACGTCACAATTCGGACATTGCGGAATATGTCCACACGTCATGCATTCTAACAAAGGAGCATATCCACGTCTGTTTTGAAAAAGAATTACCTGTTCATTTAAAGATAATGCGGAAGTAATTTCTTCTATTAAAGTGTCACTAAAATGACCGTTCATTCTTTTACGGAAAAACTTATCTTTCAAATCAACTAAAATAATTTCCGGCATTGGAACATTATTATATCGTTCAAAAAGTTCTACTAATCCATATTTTTGGATTTGTGAATTATAATAGGTTTCTATACTTGGAGTTGCAGAGCCTAAAAGAACTTTAGCTTTATGAAAAGTAGCCAAAACAGTCACAGCATCGCGAGCATGATATCGTGGAGCAGGATCAGATTGTTTAAAATTTTGTTCATGCTCCTCATCCACTATTACTAATCCTAAATTTGAAAAAGGCAAAAACATGGCAGAACGAGCTCCGATTACCACTTGTGCTTTTGGAGAATTTTCTAAAACCTGATTCCACACTTCTACCCTTTCGTTATTGCTGTATTTAGAATGAAAAACAGCTACTTTATTCCCGAAAAATTTACGTAAACGTGAAAGTAGTTGAGTTGTTAAAGCTATTTCAGGAAGTAAAAACAATATTTGCTTATCGGTTTTCATCATTTCCTGAATGAGTTGACAATAGATTTCCGTTTTTCCACTGGAAGTTACCCCATGAAGTAAACAAATTTCTTTTTGCTCAAATTGTAGTTTAATTTCATCCAATGCTTTTTGTTGAGCAGGACTTAAAACCAAGTTTTCATTTAAATCTAATGCATCAAAATCGGTTCTATCCTGGATAAGATGATATTCTTCAAAAACAGCTTTATCAACAAGTACTTTCAAAACAGCTGAGGACGCTTTAGAAAATTCGAGCAATTGTTTCGCCGAAATAGGCTTTTTCTCAACAGCTTGCAATTGAAAATAACCTAAAAGTAACTCACTTTGTTTTTTGGCTTTTAATGAATTTAACAACTCATTCAAGCTTTCATTAGAAGTATAATTTTGATGAAGTTTTATATATTTTACTAATTTTGGTTTATAATTTTCCTGAATTTCTTCCTGTAGCGTAATGATATTTTTATCAATTAACTTTTGCAAAAGAGGAAAAATATTTTTTTTATTTAAAATATTCATCACATCATTTACTTTCAAAGAACTTTGGTGTTGGAGTGCTTCAAAAATTAGAAATTCATCATCTGTGAGATTGAGTTCTTCTACCGCTTCATTATGTTTCGAAGAAATAATCGTTTCACTTTCCAATAATAATGTGGAAGGCAATGCAGCCCGAAACACTTCTCCAATCGAACACATATAATAAGTAGAAATCCATTGCCAATGTTTTAACTGGGTTTCATTTACAAGAGGATTTTCATCTAAAATTTGATGGATTTCTTTTGCTTCATATAAAGTTGGTGGGTTTTGATGCACCTCAATTGCCAAAGCCGTAAAAATTTTGCTTTTACCAAAGGGAACAGCGATTCGCATTCCGGGTTTTATGAAATAATATTCTGCCTCAGTTACTTTATAAGTAAAGGTTTTATCTAGTGCTAAGGGCAAAATAACTTCAATGAAGTAAGCCATAATTGTTTAATTGCAAAAATTAGTAGCGGAAAAATTCTGTTTTAATCAAAAAGATTTTTTCTCTTTAATTTATTAATGGTCGCATTTAGTTCAAATCCGAGTAATAAAATCATGCAGTTAATCCAAATGTAAAACATCAGGATTAACAAGGTTCCAATAGAACCATAGAGTTCATTATATTTGGCAAACTTGACTACATAAATTCCAAAAACATAGGATGAAAGTAAAATTAAAAGTGTTGTAAAAACCGAACCAATGCTTATAAATGAAACTTTTGATATTTGTTTGGTGCCAAATTTAAAAAGTAACGAGGTTGTTGTTAAAATCATTAAAACAACAAATCCAAACCGAATCATTTCGACAAATGTAATATCTGTATTGATGATTTTATGTAAATGTATTTTTTGAATAATAATTTCTGAAATTAAAATGGCTACAATAGTAATTATTAATATGAATGAAAATAAAAGTGACATTCCGAGTGCAATAATATATTGTCTGATGAAACTTCGGTTTATGGTAATATGATAGGAAGTTTCAAATCCGCCTAAAACGGCATTTATTCCATTGGTCATTAAAAAAATTGACAAAATAAATCCGGAAGACAATAAACCTTGGTAACTGTTATTTAGGATATCATCGATAATTGTTTTGATTGCTTCAAACGTATTGGGTGGCACTCCATCTTCTACAAATTTGAGAAAATCATCCTGAAATCCTTCGATAGGAATATAGGGAATCAAGTTCAAGATGAACAATGCAAACGGAAATAAGGCCATGAAAAAACTAAAAGCAATTGCTCCGGCCCGATAAGAAAAAGCCCCTTCAACAATTCCAATAATATATAATTCCATCAAATCATAAAACGACAAACCTTCTAACCAAGGAAGTTTGATTCTTTTCATTAATCGAACTACGTGTTTGACTATTGGTATTTTATCTATTTTTTCTTCTATCTCTAATGACATTTTATTGTTTCAAGTTTCGAGTTTTATTAAAAAGCTTTTAAACTTAAATCCATGTTATACACAGAATGGGTCAATGCTCCTGAAGAAATATAATTCACGCCACAAGCTGCATATTGCCGAATGGTTGTTTCATTGATGTTTCCTGAACTTTCGGTTAAGCATTTATTTCCAATTATTTCTACTGCTTTTTTAGTGGTTTCAAAATCAAAATTATCAAGTAATATTCTATAAACATCTCCACTACTGAGAATTTCTTCTACTTCCTTGAGGTTTCTTGCTTCCACAATAATTTTTAAGTCTAACTCATTTTGTATTAGATAATCTTTCGTTTTTTGAATAGCCAATGAAATTCCACCGGCAAAATCGTTGTGATTATCTTTCAGCATAATCATATCATAAAGAGCAAAACGATGGTTTTCGCCTCCTCCAATTTTGACAGCCCATTTTTCAGCGGCTCGAAATCCGGGAGTTGTTTTTCGGGTATCTAATATTTTTGTAGCTGTTCCATCTAATAAATCAACATATTTCTTTGTTTTGGTTGCAATAGCACTCATTCGTTGCATTGAATTTAATACTAAACGTTCGGCTTTCAAAATTGATTGTGAACTACCGGAAACATGAAAAACAACATCTCCATATTTAACCAAACTACCATCAGGAATAAACGTTTCAATTTTTAAATTTGAGTCAACCTTATTAAAAATCATTTTAGCAAATTCTACTCCGGCTATTATTCCACTGTCTTTAACTAATAATTTTGCTTTTCCTAGTGCAGATTTAGGGATACAAGCCAGCGAACTATGGTCTCCTTCTCCAATATCTTCTCTAATTCCATTTTTTATTATTAATTCTAATTCCTTTTGAAATTGAACTTTAGTAATCATATTATTGCTTTTTAACGAAATGCTAATGTAGGAAATCGTTTTGATTTTTATAGAATGATTGATTCAAAAAAACCACGCTGTAACGTGGTTTCATTTGAAATTTTTAAATAGGGGTTATTTTTTTTTCTTCACTTCACAGGTGCTTTTGCCCAAGACTGCATAAAGGGGGCAAAATGTTGCAAAAGCGGTAACAATTAAAATTGAACTGACACCTAAAACTATCCATTTGATCATATCGTTTTCAATAAAACCCGACATAAATACAATTAAAAGTATAATTCCTATGATGACTCTAACAAAACGGTCTGTATTGCCTACATTTTTTTTCATAATAAAAAGTTTTGGTTTTTTGTAGGTTAAAATTATGAAAAAAAAAGTTTTAATCCATTAATAATCGAATTTAGTTTGGTTCTACAATGGGTCCTTTCCAATTTGATATTCCACAAACTAAATTAAACGTTTTCTCAAAACCCATTTGTTGCATTATTTCACAAGCTTTGGCACTTCTACTTCCCGCATGGCAATACACATAATAACTTTTAGCTTTATCTAATTCATCGAGCAGATATATGAATCCTTGCCCTTTATAAATATCTATATTGATTGCATTGGGAATGATTCCACGTTCAAATTCTTCGGGAGTTCTAACATCTAAGAAAACTGCGTTTTCATCTTTTTGAGCCTCTGCCCACCATTGTTCTTGTTGTAAGTCCATTTCTTTAAATTTCTGAGTTATTGAGTTGCTGAGAAAAAACTCAGTCACTTAGATGTTCCGCTACTTCCTAAGCTTTAATTGAACATCCGATTGCTTTAGTTGTTTTTGTGGTAACGGCTTTTCCTGACAACAATTCGTCAACAGCATTTTCTACATATTTTGCTTTTACAGCCGTTTCGTCTGAATGATTATCATCTATTGCTCCGATATATTGCACCACATTTCCTCTGTTCGTTTTTTGCAAAACATAAACATGGGGTGTTTTTGTTGCTCCATATTGTGGATAGATTTTTTGCCCATCGTCAAACAAATAAGGAAAAGTGAATCCTTTTTCTTTGGCACGGACTTTCATTTTATCAAAACTATCATCTTTTTGAATTTCAGGATTATTTGGATTGATGGCAATTACCGGATAACCTAATTTCTTGTATTTTTTGTCTAATTCGATAATTCTATCCTCATACGCAACAGCATACGGACAATGATTACAAGTGAAAATTACTATAAAACCTTTGGCATCTTTATAATCTTTTAGAGATACTTTTTTATTATCAACATTTTTGAGGGAAAAATCGGTGGCAATAGAACCAATTTCATAGCCATCTGGATTACTTTTAGTAAAAGCCGTTACCAAACCGGCTACAATCACTAATAAGACAATTTTTAATTTTTTCATAGTTATAATTTTAGTTAATAAATGATTTTATTTCTGATTCTAATTCTTGTTCTGTAAACGATTGTTCATAAAACTTACGCTTTTCTTTTCTGTATATGATAGTGGCCGGAATTGCACCGGTCCATTCTTTTGCAACTTTTTCAATCCAACTGTTGGCATCCGGGTCATCTAATAATACAACTTCAGCTTGTATTTTTTTATTTTGAATAAATGGAATTACTCGACTTTCGACCATTTTAGGAAAATCTAAACTCACTAAAATCATTTTGAATTTTCCTGCTTTGTATTTTTGATTTAGTGCTTCAAAATAAGGCATCTCTTTTACACATGGAACACACCAAGTTGCCCAAAAGTTGATTACATACAACGTATCATTCTTTTGATTTAAATAAGACTCTAATCCGTCATAATTGTATGACTTCAATTTAATTCCATCTTTTTCATATACTTTTAATGGTTTTGACCTATTTTCATTTTGCGAAAAACCAATAAAACAGAAAAAAAATAGAACCATAATCAACAAAATGGTTTGTTTGTAATGATGCATAAATCAATTATTATCCCATAAAATTAAACCTTACACACTCCTTCTAAAAATCTTTAACAAAAATTTAATAGACATTTGTATATACAATTAAAAAATACCATACATTTGTACATACAAATTTTGTAAATACAAATGAAAATAGAAGAAATCATAAAATCAAATTCTGTCATTAGCAATGAAAAGCGAACAGTTTTAAACATTATGTTCACCCAAAACATTGTTGCGGATGCATTTAATGAGATTTTAAGAACTTTTGATTTATCGGTAGAACAATTTAATGTATTACGGATTCTACGCGGTCAAAAAGGGAAACCCGCAAATATGTGTGTCATTCAAGAACGAATGATTGCAAAAACCAGTAATACGACAAGGCTTGTCGATAAATTATTATTAAAAGGTCTAGTGAATCGAGTCGTTTGTGAGCAAAACAGACGAAAAATGGAAATAACTATCACTGAAAGAGGATTACAACTTTTAACCGAATTAGACCCTAAAATTGAAGCACATGAATTATTATTTGCCAATAATCTCACGAAACAAGAATTAGAAAATTTAAACGAATTATTAGAAAAATACAGAACAATTTAATTATCAAACTATGTCCAATTTTATAAATGATCAAAAATGGCGTTATGCCACAAAAAAATTCGATGCAAGTAAAAAAATAGCTGCATCAGATTTAGAAACTCTAAAAGAAGCTATTCAATTAAGCAGCTCTTCTTATGGTTTACAACCCTATAAAATATTTATCATCGAAAATGCAGAATTAAGAGCAAAACTGCAACCGGCAGCTTGGGGACAATCTCAAATTGTGGATGCCTCACATGTAATCGTTTTTGCTAATATCGTTAATTTTGGTGATTCCGAAATTGATGCCTACATAAATAATTTAGCAGAAACAAGAGGAATTGAAAAAGAAAGTGTGAAAGGATATGCCGATTTTATGAAAATGAAAATCAATGCTTTATCTGTTGAAAAAAGAGATGTTTGGACTTCAAAGCAAACTTATTTAGCTTTAGCAAATCTTATGAATGCTGCGGCAGAACTTAAAATTGATGTAACTCCTATGGAAGGTTTTGAACCGGAAGCGGTAAACGAAATAATGGGATTAAAAGAATTAGGTTTAAATGCTTCTTTAATTGCCACCATCGGATATAGACATAACGAAGATTTAACCCAACATTACGCTAAAGTGCGTAAACCAAAAAGTGAACTATTTATCAATTTATAATCAATAATTAAAAACAAGAAAAACAATGAAAAATTTTAAAACAATCGCTTTAGCACTTGTTGTTGCCTTAGGAGCATTATCAGCAACAGCTCAAAACAAAAAAATTAATGTTGAAAAAAGCTCTATCAAATGGGTTGGTAAAAAAGTAACCGGTCAACATGATGGAACTATTAATTTTGGATCTGGAACCTTAGTTTTCGAAGGGAAAAAATTAAAGGGAGGTTCATTTGAAGTAAATATGACTTCAATCGCTGTTTCTGATTTAGAGGCAGGTAAAGGGAAAGAAAAATTAGAAGGTCATTTAAAATCTGGAGACTTTTTCGGAGTAGAGAAATATGCAACATCAACATTAGAATTTAAAAAAATAGGTTCTAAAGGAAGTGATATTTATACTGTGACTGCAGATTTAACCATTAAAGGAATCACAGTTCCTGTAACTTTTGATTTAGCTTTAGGAGATGGAACTGCCAGAACATCTTTCAAAATCAACAGAACAAAATATGACATTAAATATGGTTCAGGAAGTTTCTTTGATAATTTAGGAGATAAAACTATTGATGACGAATTTGAATTAAATGTAAATTTAGTTTACTAATAAATAGTGGGAAAAATTGCTACTAGCCTGATACGAAAGTGTCAGGTTTTTTTATATCTTAATGATAAAACTTTGTATTTTTACCTTTCTTAACCAACCAAATGAAAAAAGTATTAGTCATAGACAATTACGATAGTTTTACGTATAATTTAGTTCATTATTTAGAAGATTTGAATTGTGAAGTAACAGTTTTTAGAAACGATGAATTTGAACTCTATGAAGTAGAGCCTTTTCAGAAAATACTTTTGTCTCCCGGTCCGGGTTTGCCAAAGGATGCCGGATTATTAAATCAAGTTATTAAAAAGTATGCCCCTCAAAAAAGTATTTTAGGCATTTGTTTAGGACTTCAAGCAATTGCTGAAGTATTTGGAGGTAATTTACTTAATTTAAATAAAGTACATCATGGCGTTTCTTCTCAAATAACTATTATTCAAGAGGATGTGCTTTTCGATGGTTTACCTAAAAGCATACAAGTAGGAAGATATCATTCTTGGGTGGTGAATCCAGATAACATTCCGGAAGTTTTAGAAGTTACCTCAGTTGATGAAAACAATGAAATCATGTCTGTCAAACATAAATATTTTGACGTTAGAGGTGTTCAGTTTCACCCGGAAAGTATTCTTACTCCACAAGGTAAAACCATCTTAAAAAATTGGCTAAGTATTCCTGTTTAAAATCTAACTTTTAATTTAAATTCAACAAATTATAAAGAGCTGTTAATTAATCAAATCGTTCAAACATTACTTTTACCTTTATCAAAAGTCTTGCTATGAATCTTATTTTTACTTATTTATTAATAATGAACACTTCCCTCATTTACGATTTCAACAAAAACTCCTCCCCAAAAGATTGGCGAATCATCGATGATGGCGTCATGGGCGGATTATCCCAAGGAAAATTTTCGATTGATCCAGATGGGAATGGCGTTTTTGCAGGAACGGTTTCCTTGGAAAACAACGGAGGATTTTCTTCTGTTCGCTACCAATTTGATAAAATTAAGGTGACCAAAGACAGTAAAGTACGCATTCGTTTAAAAGGAGATGGAAAAGAATACCAATTCCGAATTAAAGACAAAACCTCTTCCTATTACTCGTACATCACCACTTTTAAAACATCAGGTAATTGGGAATCCATCGAAATTAAATTGAGCGATTTATATCCTTCGTTTAGAGGTAGAACGTTAGATTTGCCCAATTTTAAAAGCGATTCATTCGAAGAAATTGTCTTTTTAATTGGCAACAAAAAGAACGAATCCTTTCAACTGCTGTTGGATAAAATCGAGTTGGATTAAAATCTGACAGATTTCGATTATCTTTACGACTCAATTATACACATGAGTCCTACCCTATTATCCTCGCCGTTGCAAGGTTTTACCGATTTCCGTTTTCGCAATGCATTTCACAAGTATTTTGGTGGCATTGATACGTTTTATGCACCCTACATTCGGTTGGATGGAAAATTGGTTATCAAAAATTCCTACCAACGCGATTTGCAACTCGAAAATAATATGGTACCCGAATTGATTCCGCAAGTCATGACCAATGATGCCGATGAGTTTTTGTTTGTGGTGAAATACATTCAGGAATTGGGTTACAAAGAACTCAATTGGAATTTAGGTTGTCCCTATCCGATGGTAACCAAAAAAGGAATGGGTTCCGGATTGATTTGCGAACCGCAACGAATTGACCATATTTTAAACCGGGTACACAATGAAACCGATGTCATTGTTTCCATGAAAATGCGAATGGGTTACGAACATCCCGAAGAAATTTTAGATGTTTTTCCTATTTTGGACCAATATCCAATTAAAAATATTGCGATTCACGCTCGAATTGGGAAGCAATTGTATAACGGCGGTGTAAATTTAGATGCCTTTCAACGCTGCACCGAAAACACCAAACACAAATTGTATTACAACGGCGACATCACTTCGGTAGCGAAGTTTAAAGAAATGCAGGAACGTTTTCCGAGTATTAATCATTTTATGATTGGTCGCGGTTTGATTGCCGACCCGTTTTTACCGAGCATGATTAAAAACAACACGACAGACTACCCAAGCAACCGCTGGCAAATCTTCAAGGAATTTCACGATACGATTTACCAAGAATACGATGCCGCTCTTTCAGGCCCCACGCCTATCAAAATGAAAATGTTAGGTTTTTGGGAATACTTTTCCACTTCCTTCTCCAACCCACAAAAGACCTTGAAAAAAATTAAAAAAGCTCAGAATCCGAGAAGTTATCAAGAGGCTGTGAAGGAGATTTTTAGTGGGGAGAGGTAATTAAAATTAGCCAGATTATAATTCTTGTCCTTTTTGTTCTTAACCTTTTTTTACTTTCCTAACAAGAAAACTATTTAGAAATTTTAAAAAGTTGTAGATATTTGATTAATTTAGTAGTTATGGGCTAGTTGCGTCGAAATTATGCTTGTGATAACTATTTAAAAATTAACGGTTTTTCTTAAAAAAGGTTAAAAAACAGAAGCATGAAAGTTGGAATCTTACAGCAGAAGCTTAAATTTTTTTTTCAATTTTATTATAAACATTAAAACCAGCCAATAACGGATTTTATATAAAGCTAAATTCAAATTAAATGACCAAATATATTCTAAAAGATAAATTTTCATACCCCATTTCATTCACTTTGGTTTGGGGTATTTTACAATTTATATTCCATAAAAGCGATTGGGTTTTTCTCACACTCTCGTTAATAATAATGGTTTTGATTTTATCTCTTGTTTCTTATTATAAAAATGATAATTACATTCAAAAAATCCTAATTGAAAATGAATCAATAAATATTCAATATCAAAAGAATTTCTACTAAGGCAAACCGAACATCTTTTCTACTACAACAAATTCAGTAAAATCATTTAAATTCAGTTCCAAATCAATGCTAGATTCTTCTCATTCAATTTCAATTAGATTTATTGATGAAAACAATCTTCATAATAAAATAACTTTTAGAACAAATAACGATGACTATTTCATCGACGTCATTTATCTATTAAAAAAATACAAAAAGTGAACAATAAAAATATTCCCCCGATCGTGCGAGCGTCTCGCTCGTACCCACAAATAAAATCAACAATTTATATACTTATAAAAAGAATACACTTCTAACTACATTTCATAATTTATTTTCTTAACACCCACCCTTCCTAGGCGTCTTTTTATAAATAATTTCACCCTCTCGTTCCACATAATCGCCTGCTATTATTGGATAGGCATACTTAGGAGCTTTTGAGATGTTACGGCTTCTTATCATTATTTTGTCGTTCACTTTCAGGCTACGTAATTCGTCAAATTCACTTTTAAAATTCATGATATTCTTGCCGGGCTGTTCTATCCCAAAAGAGAGGATATAATCTTCATCATCAATCTTTACCATCATACCAAAACCTAATTTAGAGCCTGGCGGAAGAGAAAGTGAGGTCACAACTGCCTGCATATTGGTAAAATCCTTAACCGACTTACTTATTTTAGCAACAGCGGCATCTACTTTTTTACCATCGGGTGACGCTTCCCAATTTTTGAAATGAATACCATCAGGACTTGCCTCCCATTTTTTTAATTCCGCTTTACTTTCTTCCGCTGAAAGTGGCTTTTGTTTTGACTTTTTAGAAGTCTCCGTTTTAATTTCATTACTGGCAATCTTGTCGTTGTTGAACTGAGTGAAGCTAAACACCAGTCCACCAACTACTACCAAGGTTAAGATGACTATAGAAATGATTTTTTTCATGATATTTATTGATTTAATTAATATCTTAAAACTACTGACAACTAAGATTGATAATTGTTAACACCCATCCATCTTCACACTCAACTTTCCATCCACATACGAAAGAATAAAAGGAATTTTTTCCAATGAACATCGGGGTTCAATCGTAAATTGAATATAACCATAGACTTCAAAATTTTCGTTTGAAAGGACTTTTAACGATTGTTTGTAGTGTGTGTTTTCTCGAACCAATTTTACAAAACCTTCGTTTTCATCCACCTTTGATAAGGGTGTTTCGACAATTGCTCCATTGGTTTGTAAATGTTCCGGTTCAGTAAGTACAATTGTAAATTTTCCCGTAAAAGCTCCACTTTCTGTAGGCGAAACAAAATAGCCATTCTTTTTTAAATTCATTTGAATGGAAAGTAAATGTTCCTTATTGCTTTGTTTGTCTATGCGAATAATCGCGGTGTAAAGGGAATCTTCTCGCACCAAATCATCGCTAAAATGAGTGGGACCAACATATACGCTGTCAACCGCTTTGGTGTTTTGAGCCATGTCTTGTGAGTTTACCTTCGCACAATTGTAATTGAATGAAAGGAGTAAAACTCCATAAAAGAAACTGTTGTTCATGATTGATGATTTTAAAGATTTATAATAAATTGTTTTTTACCATTACCACGGTCCATTTCTAGTAACATTCACAAAGGCATTGTTTTCCAAACGATAAGCTCCTTTAAAACCTACAAACCAAAGTCGCTCTAGTTGGTCTTGATAAATTTGAAAAGGAAAAGGCCTAAAATTACCTTCTTTAATTTGTATTTTATTGAATGTTTCACCGTTGTAACTGTAGATATCACGCTTATTCGCAGTAAACCAAATCGTACCGGTTTTGTCTCCAAAAATGCAGCCTACTCCTTCATCCTTACCCAATAATTTTTCAGTGATGCTTTGAAACGTAGTCCCATCGTAGAGAAAAAGTCCGTTTACGGTGGATATCCAATACGTTCCATCTGCTCGTTCAATAATTTGATTCACAAAATTGGATAACGATTGGTCTTTAGCTGAAATGTTCGTTAATGTATTTCCATCAAACCTATACGCTCCGCCATTCGTAGCAAACCACATATTGCCTTTACTGTCTTCAGTAATGGAGTGTATCATTTTGGAAGTGCTAACTCCAAAGTTTGGATTTACTTTTCCTTCCGGAATTTCAAACGGTGTAAATGCTTTGCCATCAAAAGTAAAGACACCTTGTGTAGTTCCAATCCAAAGTGTTCCTTTTGAATCCATTAGCATACTCCAAAGTCCGCCTTTAGTAAGAATTTCTTTTTCATGATAATTAGTAAAATACGTTCCGTCATATTTAGCAATTCCTCCGCCATAACCAATCCAAATCGCACCCGTTTTGTCTTCAAGAATAACATGAATTGTTACTCCTTCTCCAATGCGGTTTTTAAGATCAAAATAAACAAGTCCATTTTTGTCCTTTCGACAGAGTCCACTTTGTGTCCCGAACCAAAAGTTTCCTTTACTATCTTGAAAAACAGTACGAACCACGCCACTGATTTGGTTTCCTTGATAATCTTGGTCATGTACGTCCACTCTAAACTCGGGTAAAGTTTCTGCTTTTACACTGAAACTATCAGCATGTACTTTCGTTTGTTCCGGTATAAATTTTAATGGTGTAGCATTTTTTTCAATTTGTCCGGCACACGATGTCATACATAACGAACATAATAGCGAAAGAAAAATTGCTTTTGTTTTAAAAATAGTTAGTAGAATGTATTTCATTGTTATTTCTTATTATTAAGGAGTGTGTAAGATTTAGTTCATCAATCCGAACAAACTTGATGTAAAACTAGCCCAATCAATTGTGTAAAATGCAAAAAAAATGTAAAAGAAGTGTCAACTGTTTTAAAAAATCACAAAATTGCTTGATTTAAGCTGTTGGTTAATAGTCTAAAAAGCTTATTATCACAGTTACTTACTATTTTTTATTAGTTGCAACGCATGTTTCTTCACAATGTCGTTTTTATTTAAATAATCATCAATACTTTGCGAAACATAAATATCCGGTAAAATTCCTTGGTTATCCTTCAATGCTGTTGCTGAAGAAATGTGTGTATTATTAGCTGAAGAGACTACAAATTTTGTGTTTTTCAATCGAAAGAGTGTTTGCCCTGCGGTACAAAATTGATTTGAACCCAACTCTTCTCCTATTATTGTTCCAAAATGATGTGCTTTCACTAAACTCATGAAATGACCGGTGGTCGAATTTCCTTTTCCATCGATAAGAAAATAGACGTTCCCTTTAAAACGATTTTTATGTGGATAAAAAACTTCTACTCCATAAGACTTTTGTGGTTTTCCTTCCGATTCTATTTTGGAATAATAGGTAAATGAGGTATCAAGAAGATGCTGAAGCAAGTAAATACTCGGATACTGAGAACCACCCCCATTGTACCTAACATCAATGATTAAATTTTTGATTTTCTTTTGGTGCAATTCTTGAAAACTTTTGTCTAAGAAAGCATTGAATACCAGATGCTGGTCATTAAAATCATAATAATTAAATGAAGCTATGGTAAGAACAGCGGTGTTTGTATCAATAATTTCAAAGCACAAATTGTCAGAACAAGTATTCAAAGAAAGGTCATCCCTCTCCGATGCGAAATTTTCCGGACGTTTCAAGGTAATGGATTGGGTGTTTCCTTTTAATTGCACGACAAAGGTTTCCGGAAAACCTAACTCATAAGGAATCATCAAAGCAAAATGTGTATTAAATTTTTGCCGTTTGTACGTTTGAATATTCGCTTGTGCGGCAATGTGCTCATAAATAGCTGCTATAAGTTCTGCCGTTTCAACTCCATTAATACTTAAAATTTCATCTTTAACTTTTACTTGATCTACATTATTCATCGGGTCAACCACAAACAACTTACCTTCGATAAACCTCACTCGGAGTGGAAATGTTTTCTCTAACGGAACGATTCCAAATTCATGGTATTCATTTTGCATGGTTGAAGAAGTCGTGTGCGAACACCCAATACTTGCAATAATTGCGTTGCAATGCCAAGCAAATACAGCATAAGTTGTTTTTTCGGTAATCAATAACTTTTTGGATTCAATGTTTTTAAAAAAATTCTCCTTTGAAATAAATTTAAATGGATGCGGATGAATGGTGGTTAATTTTTGTCCCAGTTGATCCAAATCATCCCAATACTCTTTTTTAGAATAGACCTTTGAAAATTTTTCTACTCTTGAAATCGGTTGAATCGACGGATATTTAATTTGTTGAATAACATCTTCCGCATAAAAATTATCAGGGTTCATTTGGAATGACTTTTCATAATTTAGAAGTGCTTTTATACTGTCCTTTGCTTGAAGATATGCCTCTCCCAGACTGTCATAAGCATTGGCAGAAGAAGGAAATTCATCCACAATGAGTTTAAAAATGGCAAGAGCATCGTCTATTTTGTTTTCCCATAAAAAACTGTAACCGTATAAGGTCAACTCTGTTTCATTGCCAAATTCATACAATTCAAATTGGTCATTCTTCAATTGATAATAGAGTGCAATTCTATCATTTACGGGTAAATGATTATTTGCCCTTAACTTTTCTACAATGGATTTCTTTTTATTTTGTAAAACATTTTCTTGTGATTGATTTACTGAAGTGGTTGATGTGGAATTTCTTCCGCAAGCAAAAAGCAAACATAGAATTAAAATCAGGAAACAAATGGTGCTACTTTTTATCATGCATTGGAGTATTAATATTTATGAATTTGTACCGATAGTAAACGAATATCCTTTGAATACCATGTAAAACTAGCCTAAACAATTCTTCAAAATGCAAAAAATATGTAAAAGAAGTGTCAACTGTTTTAAAAAATCACAAAATTGTTTGTTATTTGCAGGACTTATGAATCAACGAAAAATTTATTTCTACGGTAGTCTTTGCTTCGCAATTTTTGCTGTCATCATGCTATTAATTCCTGATAAAAAAAACGAAACTTTTTCTGAATTAGTTAAAATAGCATTGCGTGATGTGGGAAATAAATTATTGCTGGCTGATCAAGACAGCACCTCACTAATATTACCGGTTCATCAAGTAGAAAAATCAAAATACCAACTTTCCTTTGAAAAAGAACTGACCATTTACCCGGACACTTTGGTAACAATTGTTCAACAAAGTTTTCAAAAAGCCAACCTTCCCTCCCATTATCAACTTGAAGTGAAGCAATGCAAAGACTTTGAAGTGGCGTATAGTTTTCTAAAAAATGCCAACGTTGAAAAAGATATCATTCCTTGTGGAGGACGAAACATGCCACAAAAATGTTATACGATTGAAGTACGCTTTTTAGAAAAAACAACAACTTCTAGTAATAAAATCATTTGGATCGTGCTTTTGTCATTAGGTATAATTGCAGCATTTCTATTTTTTCCTAAACGAAAAAATAGTATCCAATTTGATCCAACTAATGAAAATGGAATCTCACTTGGCAAGTTTCAATTCTATCCCGATGAAAATAAATTAATGGTGAAAGCCCTAGAAATCAGTCTTTCCAAAAAAGAAGTGGAACTTTTGACACTTTTTGTGGCCAACCCGAATAAAATCATCAAACGGGAAGAACTTTCCAAAAAAGTGTGGGAAGATCACGGCGTTTTTGTGGGGAGAAGCTTAGATACGTACGTTTCTAAATTGCGAAAAAAATTGAGTGAAGATGACTCCATTAAATTAACGAATGTGCATGGAATTGGGTATGTGTTGGAGGTGAAAGAATAAAGACGATTTAATATTCAACTTAATGATTCAGCAACCATAATGAATCATTTGCCTTGGTTGTATAATTCCAAATTAATTCTTTGTCAAGATTGTTTCGCAAATGAATTTTACCATCAATTAATTTGTAATCAACTTTGTAATAATTCAGCACCTCAATTAAATTTTTGGTTTGTTCTTGATTTAAAGAGCTTGGTTTTTCAATTAATTCATTGCCGTCAAAAAATACAGGTTTATATTCTCTATAATTGGAACATGATATCAGAAGTATGATAAACATAATATAAATAGTAATTTTCATCTGAAAAATTTATTAGAATACAACAACCTGAAACCTGAAACTTGAAACCTGAAACAAAACTACCTCGTAAACACCAACCGATTCCCCTTACTCAAATTCCCATCAAACGCATAACCTTCATAATTAAAACCTTTCAAATCGTCAATCGTTTCGGCATTTGTGTCAATGATGTATCGCACCATCATGCCTCTCGCCTTTTTGGCAAAAAAGCTAATCATTTTTAATTTGCCGTCTTTGTAGTCTTTGAATTCGGGAGTAATGACGGGAACTTTTAAAGCTTTCACATCTACTGCATCAAAATATTCGTTGCTGGCTAAATTGATAAAAAGTTCGTCTTTTGTTAATTCATTATTGATTTCTTTGGTGATTTTAGTTTTCCAAAATTCATATAAGTTCTTGTTTTTCCCAATGGGAAATTTAGTTCCCATTTCCAATCGATACGGTTGTATTAAATCCATTGGTTTCAACAAACCATACAATCCGGAAAGAATGCGGAGTTTGTCTTGTAAAACATCTATTTTTTCAATTGGTAATGTTTTAATATCCAATCCAATGTAAACATCTCCGTTAAACGCATAAATAGCTTGACGAGAATTTTCGGGTGTGAAATGGTCTAAATCGCGTTCTTGGTTGCGTTGCCAATTCAAATCAGCCAATTTATCCGAAATGTCCATCAATTCCATCAATTGTTTTGGCTTTTGCTTTTTCAACTGTTTGTGAATAACATTCGCTTCTTTTAAAAAACAGGAAGTGGTGGATTTCAGTGTAGGCAGCGGTCTTTCAAAATCCAATGATTTAGCTGGCGATATAACGATTTTCATGATTCAATTTTTTGTTGCTCAAAAATACAAATTGAATAATGAAAATCATAACCCATAAAATGGAAAGTAATGATTATTCTATCAATAAAACTAATGAACTTAATAGTAAAACTTATAGATTAAATCCAACACCAAATCAAATTGTTCTTTTTTGGTTAAGGTAGAATTATCTATTTCAATGGCATCATGAGCTTTTACTAAAGGAGAATCATCACGGTGGGTATCAATGTAATCTCTTTCTTGAACATTTTGCAAAACATCTTCATAAGAAACATGCTGCCCTTTTTCTATCAATTCATCGTGTCTTCGCTTTGCTCTGGTATGAGCACTGGCTGTCATAAATAATTTCAGTTCCGCATCCGGAAAAACGACAGTACCAATATCACGTCCGTCCATTACAACCGCTTTATTTTTGCCCATTGCCTGTTGTTGCTCAACTAATTTAGCTCTTACTTCTGAAATTTCGGCTATTTTACTTACTAAACGGGAAACTTCAATGGTACGAATTTCATTTTCAATATTTACATCATTCATATACATTTCTGCAAATCCTAAATCAGGATTAAATTGAAAATGAAGTTTTATTTCAGGTAATTTTTTAATTAATCCTTCTTTATCTAAATAATTTTCTGAAACCAACTTATTTTGCATCGCAAAGTAAGTTACGGCACGATACATTGCCCCAGAATCAACATAAACATAACCTAAATGTTTCGCTAATTGCTTGGCTAAGGTACTTTTCCCGGTGGATGAAAATCCGTCTATGGCGATAGTAATGTTGTTCATATTTTGAGTTTCTGAGTAACAAAATTATCCTTTTTATTTACTCTTTTTCAATTATTATCCTACTGCAAATTTAAGGTTAAACCAAACAAACTTGTATTGGCTGCTATAGTATATCGGGAATAGGAATAATCAAAACGAATTCGGTTAAATCGCAAACTGAAACCGGCTGAAATTCCGGAAAAATGACGTTTATCATCAATGCGAAGCTCTTCACTTCTTCTGAAATTATATCCCACTCGAATATTAAACGGTTTTCCGGGAAAAAATTCTGCTCCTAATATCAAATGTCGTAAAGCATTATTAAAAACCGATACCTTTTCTTCCTCACTACCGCCATCTAATGATCCTTGCGTTCGTGCCGGATTTGAAAAAGAAACATTCCATTGCTGTAAATTTTCTAATGTAATATGCCATCGAATAGGAACATTTTCAACACTTTGAGAAATACCGGCAATAATTTCAAACGGTAATTTTTCTTGAGTTCCGGCATAAGTTGTAAATTGAGTCCCAAAATTTCTAACAACTAATGCATAATTAATGTCATTATCTTCATCAATATACAAAGCTCCAACATCAATGGCTCCTCCAAATGAATTATAACTTTCCAACGTAGAGGTAATCAATTTTGCATTTGCACCTATATAAAAATCACTAAAAGGAATATTATAGGAATAGCCGAAAGATAAAGCAACTTCACTACCTGTAAAGTCGGAAGTTAAGGCACCACTTTCATCTCTTCCTTCAAAATTACCATAATTCACATAATTCACACCGGCATGAAAAGTTTGCACATGACGATCATAGGTATAAGCATATGAGGCTGTTCCGTAAGTAACTTCTCCATAATAATTTGCATAATTTACTGAAAGATGATTATGCATTTCTTGATTGATACTTGCCGGATTGAAAAGAGCTGCGTTGACATCGTAATCAAAATTAGTAATTACTTTACCGCCCAATGCAGCTTGTCGTGGTGAAGTGACGAGGTTCAAAAACTGATAAACTGATTGTCCACCAATTTGGCTGTAACTTACAGAACAAAAAAGAACAAATAGTAGTGTTAAAAAGTTTTTAAACATTAGAAAGGAACTCAGTTAGCTAAATGATAACGACAATGCGAAGATATTATTTTTTGTTCAGTAATTTTTAATGAAATTAAAATCAATAAAAAAGTTGGTGCTTTTTGACACCAACTTATATTGAAACAAAATTTAGTTATAATTTTTTTGCGTTTTTTACTTTTTGATTGGTGATGGCTATTGCAATAACCTCACTCATTTCCTTTACATAATGAAAAGTCAATCCTTCTAAATATTCCGGTTTTATTTCATCAATATCACTTTTGTTATCAGCACAAAGAATAATTTCTTTAATATTAGCTCTTTTAGCCGCTAATATCTTTTCTTTAATTCCACCAACCGGAAGTACTTTTCCTCTCAAGGTAATTTCACCTGTCATTGCTAAACTCTTTTTAATTCTTTTTTGAGTTAAGACAGAAACCAAAGATGTCAACATGGCAATACCTGCACTGGGTCCATCTTTAGGTGTGGCTCCTTCCGGAACGTGAATGTGAATATTATAGTTTTGTAGCACTTGCTGGGAAATTCCAAACATATCTTCATTCGATTTGATATATTCCATAGCAATAGTAGCTGATTCTTTCATTACCGTACCTAAATTTCCGGTTAAGGTTAAAGTTCCTTTTCCTTTGGAAATCAGCGACTCAATAAATAGTATATCTCCTCCTACACTTGTCCATGCTAATCCGGTAACTACTCCGGCTACTTCATTACCTTCCGATTTATCTCTTTCCAAACGCGGAGCTCCAAGCGTTTTGATAATGTCTTCGTCGGTCACTTTAATGTTATATTCTTCCTCCATGGCTACCGATTTGGCTGCATTTCGAATAACTTGAGCTAATTTTTGTTCTAAAGCTCTTACACCGGATTCTCGGGTATAGCCTTCTATTATTTTCTCTAATTGACGTTTTCCAATGGTTAAATGTTTTGCCGTTAAACCATGTTCTTTTAATTGTTTTGGAAATAAATGTTGACGGGCAATTTCAACTTTTTCTTCAATTGTATAGCCGGTCATTTTGATAACTTCCATCCTATCTTGCAAGGCAGGTTGAATGGTAGACATCGTATTGGATGTTGCGATAAACATGACTTTAGACAAATCATAACCCATTTCTAAAAAGTTGTCATAGAATTCACTGTTTTGTTCAGGGTCCAAAACTTCTAATAAAGCAGAAGATGGATCACCGGAATGGCTGACAGATAATTTATCTATTTCATCTAACACAAAAACCGGATTTGATGTTCCTGCTTTTTTAATACTTTGCAATATTCGTCCCGGCATCGCTCCTATATAAGTTTTACGATGTCCGCGAATTTCAGCTTCATCTCTTAATCCACCCAAAGACATACGAACGTATTCACGACCTAAAGCTTTGGCAATTGATTTTCCGATAGACGTTTTTCCTACTCCAGGAGGACCGGTTAAACATAGAATCGGTGATTTCATATCATTTCGCAATTTTAAAACGGCTAAATGTTCTATGATGCGTTTTTTGACATCTTCCAATCCAAAATGGTCTTTGTCTAATATTTTTTGAGCTCTCTTTAAATCAAAAATATCTTTCGAAAAATGATTCCAAGGCAATTCTAAGAAGAGCTCTAAATAATTACGAAGTATGCCAAAATCAGGTGATTGAGGATTAGTTCGCTGTAATTTAGAAATTTCTTTTTCAAAATGTTTCTCTGTTTTCTCGTCCCATTTCTTGCTTTTTGCTTTAGCACGCATTTCATCAATTTCTTGATCATACGAAACACCTCCTAATTCTTCTTGGATGGTTTTCATTTGTTGATGCAAGAAATACTCCCGTTGTTGTTGGTCTAAATCAACTCTAACTTTTGATTGAATATCATTTCGCAACTCTAACTTTTGTAACTCCGTATTCATATATCGCAAGGTCGTTAAAGCACGCTCTTTTAATATATTCATCATTAACAAACTTTGCTTCTCTTTTACATCTAAATTCATATTAGAGGAAACAAAATTTATTAAAAATGATTGGCTTTCAATATTTTTAATAGCAAAAGTAGCTTCTGTTGGTATGTTTGGACTTTCTTTTATTATTCTAATAGCCATTTCTTTGATTGACTCAATGATGGCTCCAAACTCTGTATCCGTTTTACTCGGTCTTTTTTCGGGTACTTCTTTAACTAATGCATTTAGATAAGGTTCTTCAGAAATTACTTTTGTGATTTCAAATCGTTTTTTTCCTTGAAGAATAACCGTTATGTTACCATCAGGCATTTTTAGAACCCTCAAAATTTGAGCTACAGTTCCAATAGAATGAATATCATCTCGTTTTGGATCTTCGACATCTTCGTCTTTTTGAGCCACTACCCCGATTACTTTTCCGGTTGCATTTGCATCATTGATTAACTTAATGGACTTGTCTCGACCTGCAGTAATTGGAATTACAACACCAGGAAAAAGAACCGTGTTTCTTAGTGGTAAGATTGCTAACGAATTTGGCAACTCTTCGTTTGCCATTTCCTCTTCATCTTCCGGTGTTAATAACGGTATTAAATCGGCTTCTGTATCGAAATCGTGTAGTGACAATTTGTCAAGTGTTAAGATATTGTGATTTGACATATAATGTTTTTAGTCAAGTTGTCAGTTATTTTTTTACGTCTAAGGCTAACAAATATAAGTCATCTGATTGATTTGCAGGTAATAAAAACCTACAAAAACGATGAAATGCATCCTGGCCGGTTTGAATAGACAAAATGCATGCCATAAAACCGCTCTGTTTTTATGAAAAGAACGGATATACTATTTAAGTAAAATTAATTAAGCGTATACGATTGAAGTTCGCTAATAGTATTTGTGCCATCTAAAACATTGCGGTATTTTACCAATCCAATGTCTTTTGCAAACCAATAATAATTTTTATTGATTATGCCTTGTGTTGTTTGAATTAGTTCAACTCTAATAATATCTGTATAAGTTACAGAACCAATTGTCAAACTTGCTTCTCGTTCTAGAATTTTTCCTTCAATTTGGACGGAAGTTGTTACAGGTGCTGAACCTTCAACGGTGGTTGTTTGAGTTAAACTTTGAGTCCAAGTTTCATCCACTTCTAAAAAGTCTTTTAAAACAATAATTTCTAAAGGTGAAACTGTAATTGTTGGTGTACCCGGAATAATAACTTCCGCACGATAATAGTATACACCATTCATTTTTCTGGACATAACTGTTCCTGAAAAAGGAGCTCCATTTGTTGACGTTCCCACAAAATTATTGTATTTGTAATATGTATTATCGTCTATCAGTTGTGTACTTATAATTTTCATTGGTTCTTGAGGCAATCCATTTTCATTAAAAACCCATTGGTTATTAACTGCCATAGGCCAATAATTTCCGGTAGAAATTCCATTGTCGTTATCCTCATCATTATTGTCATCAGGAAATTGGACGGCCGGATCAATCGGTTCAAATTCACTTGAACACGAAAATAGTGATGAAGTAATAATAAAGAGAGATACTATAAGAAGGTTAACCTTTTTCATTCGATTAAAAATTATTTTTTTCAAATATAAATATTTGTACTCATCAACTAAACGATTTTAAACTTTATTTTTACAAAACTGTAACATTTGAAAAAACAAGCTGTCTTTAAATCAAATCCAGTTAATCAATTGAGTTTAGCAAACGAAAATATTGAGCATTTACTATCGCTCTGCAAGCAAAAAAATCAAACCGCTCAATTTGAAGTGTATCAACGCTATTGTAAGGCGATGTATAATGTTGCACTCAGAATTGTAAAGGATGAGCATTTTGCAGAAGATGTAATGCAAGAAGGATTTTTAAGGGCTTTTCTAAAATTAGATGATTTTAAAAACGAAGTAACTTTTGGTGCTTGGTTAAAACGGATTATCATCAATTACAGTATTGATTTTTATAAGAAAAACAGTTTTTATAATCATGATGATTTTGAAACTAAAGCCTTTAAAATAGAACAAAAAGAAGAAACTGATGATTCAGATTATTCAACTTTAAAAGTTAAGGAAATTCATACTGCTATGAATGAATTAAAAGAGAATTATCGCCTGATTTTAAATTTAATATTGATTGAAGGGTATGATTATGAAGAAGTTTGTGAAATTCTAAACATCAGTTATGCCAATTGTAGGACTACTTTCAGTAGAGCCAAAGAAAGTTTAAAAACAAAATTAGAAAAGAAATAAAAATGAAAAAGAGTGAAGACCCTATCGAATCAATTTTTGAACGATTAGACAACCAATGGGATACAGAACTTCCCAATCTTGGACATGCGGATAGATTTATGGAAAAATTAAATCGTCAACCTGTTCAAAAGAAGAAAAACAATTGGAAATCATTTGCTATTGCCGCTTCTCTATTGTTAACAGTCGGTTTAATTACCTTTTATCAATATACTAACAAACCAATCGATCAATGGGAAAATGCTTCTGTTCAAACCAAAGAAACACACGACTATTTTGCTTCTGTTGTTGAGAAAGAATTAGCCGTTTTAAAAGCAAATCAAACGAAAGAAACTGAGCCTATCATTGCTGACGCGTTAAAGCAAATGAAAGTTTTTGAATCAGATTATCAAAAAATAATCATAGAACTTCAAAAAAATGGAGATACAAAACAAATACTTTATGCCATGATTGTAAATTTTCAAACCCGAATTTCCTTTTTAGAAGATATCATCAAACAAATTGAAATCATTAATCATCAAAATACAATACAAAATGAAAAATCTAGTTAACTTACTCTTACTCTTGTTTATTGCAAGTACAAGTTTTGCAAAAGAACATAATGGAAAATACACCAAACAAAAAACGATTAAAAAAACAGTTTTGGTAAATTCCGATGCTACAGTATCCATTGATAATAAATATGGAAATTTGATGATAATCACTTGGGATGAAGACAAAATTGACATAGAAGTGGTTGTAACTATTAGTGCTGATTCTGAAAAATGGGTTGACCAAAAACTAGCTTCAATAACTGTTGATTTTAATGGTAGTAAAAGTCTGTATAGTGCTGAAACTATTTTTGATAAAAGTGATAATTATGGGAAAAGTAGCAGTATGGAAGTCAATTACACCGTAAAAATACCAAAAAACGGTAGTGTAAAATTAGATAATAAATATGGTAATATTGTGATGCACGACTTAAATGGAAGTTCAGACATTGTGTGCAAATACGGAAAAATCACCTTAGGAAAACTCAATAATTCTTCTAATACTATAAAAATCGATTATTGTTCAAAATCCAGTATTGAATCAGTTAAAAACGCAACCATAAATGCTAAATATTCCGGGTTAGTTCTCTCTGATTTCAGCAATTTAGATTTAAATTCAAGTTATACTGATGTTTCTATTTTGAATGGGAACAATTTAACTTACCAGAGCAATTATGGTAAAATTTCGGTTGGAAAAGTTACAAATTTAGAAGGAAACGGAAATTATCTCACTATAAAGATAGCTGAAATTCAAAGTAATTTAAAATTGACTACCAATTATAGTAATATAACATTAAATGCTGTTTCAGAAAAAGCAAATAATATAGCTATAACAGCAGGTTATACAAATAT
>NZ_PNJW01000028.1 GCF_013822155.1 Flavobacterium sp. | reverse complement strand
TTACCTTGGGCAATTTTGCATTCAGAGATCAACATAAAATCAATTACAATTGAAGGAACAACATTAGATATATATGTTGATGAGAATGGATATAGTAACATTTCCGCTTTTGAAAAACGTAAAAATGTTATAAAAGATACAACTTCGAAGGAATCAATACTGAATTTAGAAATCAATAAAATTCTACTGAAAAGAGTAAATTTCATTTCAGAAAATTTAGCGAACAAGAAGCTGTTTGATTTTAGAACGGACTATTTAGATGTAAAAATAAATCCTAGTGATGATAAATTAGAGCTATTTCTTAAATTAAAAACCGAAGTAAAAAGTTTGGCATTCAATACCGTTCACGGAAGTTTTGCAAAAAATAAAATCATTCAAGGCAATCTTTTTGCTATGTATGACAAAACTAAAAAAAGCATTGCAGTAAATTCAGAATCCTTAGAAATTGACAAGACAAAATTTAAATTAGCGGCAAATTTTGGAACATCTCCAACGAATTCATTATTTGCTATTAATTTATTCAGCAAATCCATTTTGTGGAAAGAAGCCTCTTCATTAGTTTCGAATAATATAGCTGAAAAACTCAACAAATTTGACTTTGATAAACCTTTCGAAGTAAAATGTGATATACTTGGTGATTTAAAAGTGAAAGGCGACCCATCCATTCACGTGGTAACAAATTTCAAAGACAATACTTTAAAAGCACTGGATTATCAAGTTGACAAATGCAATTTCAAAGGTGAGTTTACAAATGATTATGCTAAGAACAGATTTTTTGACGATTCTAATTCTGCTATTTTACTACATGATTTTCAAGGAGATTTTAAAAGCATTCCTTTTAAAACTAAAAACCTGATGATTCTTGATTTAAAAAAACCAATTGCTTCCGGTTATTTTGTTTCAAATTTTGATGTAATTCATTTAAACTCGCTACTAAATAAGGAACTTTTTGATTTCAAAAAAGGCAAAGCCAATGTTGAAGTAACTTTTAAAAGTGATGTTGTTAATTTTAGTATTTCAAAACCATTTATAATTGGAGATATAAAAATTGTAGATACGGATTTTAAATATGTACCGGGAAATATTGATTTTAATAAAAATAATATAAATCTTGAATTTACGACAGATAAATTAATTGTAAAAAACATTTCCTGCGAAACAGAGAAAAGTAAAATTCAAATGCATGGTTATTCAGAAAATTTCATGAATTTATTTTATGACAGTCCTGAAAAAATAGTTTTAAACTGGGATATATATTGTCAAAAATTGGCATTAGAGGATTTTATGTATCTCCTACATTCCAAAACAAATAATACGATTTCTAAAAAACCAAAAGATAAAGAATTTATTAAAAATGCGATTAAACACAGTAATTTGGTTGCCAATGTGAAAATTGATAAACTGAATTACAAAAAATTCAATGGAACGGATGCTAAAGCAAAAGTTTCAATAGTAGGAGGTAGTCTTCATTTTAACGAGGTTTCAATTAAAAACAATAACGGAACTTATTTTGTAAAAGGAATGGTTACGCCAGGAGAAAAAAGCAAAAAGTTCAACTTGCAGGTTTTGGTTAAGAATAGTGATATTGATAAGTTATTGTACTCCTTCGATAATTTTGGGATGAACAAAATAAATCACAATACCATAAAAGGCGATATTGACATTACAACTAATTTATCTGGGTTAATAGGGAACGAAGGTAAATTAATTGAAAACTCTTTAGTTGGAAATTTAAAATTTAATTTGCGAAATGGAGCTTTAATTAATTTTGAACCTATTGAAAATGTTGGAAAATTTGTTTTTCCAAATAGGAATTTTAAAAACATCAAAATTGATAAAATTGATGGTGATGTTGACTTGAAAAATGGAATAATATCGATAAAACCGATGCAAATCAATACTAGTGTAATTAAATTAGATATAGCCGGGGATTATGGATTGAGTACAGGAACGGATTTACAACTTGATGTATACTTACGTGATCCTGCAAAAGATGCTAAAGAAGTAAGTAAAGCAGCTAAAATTGAAAATAGAAATAAAGGTGTAATTGTACATTTACAGGCAGTCGATGATAAAAATGGAAAGATCAAAATTAAACCTCGACCAATTATTCAGACAACTATTAATAGCAAGAATACAAAGGAGAAAAAATTAAAAATTTTGAATTAAGATAATTGAAAATAAACTATTGAATACAATAAACATAGTATTTAGAATTTGCTAAGCTTGGTAAATGATTTGAAACACTCCAAGCATATTCAGTTTCTTTTGAATTTAAATTAATGATTTTGAAATAGGTTGAAATGAAGGCACAATTATTCTCATCTGTTTGAATGTCTTTTTTACTGATTTTGTATACATATTCTGTTTTATGATCATTAATTTCCTCAAAATAAGTAAAATCTGATTTTATTGGTTTTGATTGAATAACCGGAAGAGTTTCAAAATTTCCTACATAAAGTCCAATTTCAGTAATTTTATAACTAGAAATAGATTTACAATTAAAATACAAAAACTTCTCGTCATCATAAATTTGTAAATCACCTATAACTTTTATAGCTTGATTTACCAAAACATAATTCATCTCATTCTGTTTTTCTAAAAACGAACGTTGAGTAGAATTTTTTTCTAATGTAGTGAAATCTTCTTTCGAAGGGGAATCGTCTTTGCTACAATTTATTGCTAAAAATGCAGCGAAAATTACAAGCGTAATTTTTTTCATGTGGTTAAGTTATTTAGTTAGACTTGGGATCTATTTCAAATAAAATCGGGCAAATTCTATTAGATGAGGCTAAACTAAACTTAAGTATTCACTATTAAAAATTAAATCGTTTAAAAACGATATTTGTCGTTAATAAGCACTAATGCATTGACAAATAGCTTCTCTAAAGTATCTCTTCGATGTGTTTTTTAATATTTACAGTTATTTTTTCAATTGGTAAATCATTTGCATCCATACCAAATGGGTCTTCTATTTCTTCAGCAATTAATTCTAAACTGGCTAATACATAAAAAATAAAAATTACAACAGGTATGGCATAATAGCCTAAGCTAAAAACGTAACCAAAAGGCAAAGTCATGATATAGAAAAAAATAAATTTTTTTATAAAAGCACTATAGGAGTAAGGTATTGGTGTGTTTTTAATTCGTTCACAAGCTCCACAAATTTCTGTAAATGATTGAACTTCACTGTTTAAAATAATCAATTGATCTCCTGTTATTTTTTTTTGGTCATACAAATCATTAACTTTTTGAAACAACATTTTTGCTATTTGGTTGGGTTTATGCTTATGATGATCAATCTCTAAGTCCACGTCAGTGAACAATTGTTTACTGGTTTCATCATTTGTTAAGTGCTTGCTTAAAATTGAAGCATATCCGGGAATCAGTTTTTTGAAATATAAACGATCGCTTTCTTCTTTTAAAATGACACTTAATTTGATAGCAAGATTTCGACTGTTGTTAACAAGAGAACCCCATAATTTTCTGCCTTCCCACCAACGGTCATAAGCTGTATTAGTTCGAAAAACCAATAATAAAGAAATCACAAAACCAAGCATATTATGCATGAGCGTAATGTTGCTTAAATGATTTTTCTCAGACATTTTCCAATAGATGATTTCTAAGTAACCAACCCCAAACGTATATAATCCTATGAAAATCATCATTGGAATTAATTGCCTGAACGTATCTGATTTATGAAATCTGAAAATAAATGTAATCCAGTCTTTTGGGTTGTATTGAACCATTTTAGTGAATAGTGATTAGTAATTAGTCCTTAGTGAATAGTCCTTAGTGATTAGTGAAAAATCTTTAGTCTTTAGTGATTAAATTAGAATTAGCATTAAATATACATTTTTTTCTCAACCTAAAACTTGAAACCTGAAATTTGAAATTTTTCACGAGCTTTAAAGTTGAGTGGCGAAGCAAATCTGAATCTTCTAACTGATATAATTCCATATATTTTTCTTTTTGCTCAATTCAATAAAAACGGTTCTTAAGGTCTGATGTTCCGGTAAAGTCATAGAGGCGTCTTTTTTCAATAATTTCATTGCTTCATGTCTTGCTAATTGTAAAATGTCTCGGTCCTTAACCAAATCTGCAATTTGTAAATTCAAAACGCCACTTTGTTGTGTTCCCATAAGATCACCCGGGCCACGAAGTTTTAAATCTACTTCAGCGATTTCAAAACCGTCGTTGGTTTTACACATCGTTTCTAATCTTGTTTTACTGTCATCACTCAATTTGTGGCTCGTCATTAAAATGCAATAACTTTGCTCCGCACCACGACCAACGCGACCTCGAAGTTGATGTAGTTGTGAAAGGCCAAAACGCTCGGCACTTTCAATCACCATCACACTGGCATTGGGCACATTAACGCCAACTTCAATGACTGTTGTGGCTACCATAATATTAGTTTTACCTAAAGCAAAACGACGCATTTCTTCCTCTTTAGCGGCTGCTTTCATCTGTCCGTGAACAATGGAAACGCTGTAATGAGGCAATGGAAAATCACGAGAAATACTTTCATAACCATCCATTAAATCTTTGTAATCCATTTTCTCACTTTCGTTAATCAACGGATATACAATATAGATTTGACGGCCTTTGGCAATTTCATCTTTTAAAAATTTCCAAACTTTTAATCGATTGGAATCAAATCGGTGAACGGTTTGAATAGGTTTTCTGCCCGGAGGTAACTCATCAATCACCGAAATATCTAAATCTCCATATAAACTCATCGCTAAAGTTCTCGGTATTGGGGTAGCCGTCATCACCAAAACGTGAGGAGGAATGTCATTTTTCTTCCATAATTTAGAACGTTGTTCAACACCAAATCGATGTTGTTCATCAATAATAGCTAATCCTAAGTTATTAAACTGAACTTTATCTTCCAACAAAGCATGGGTGCCAATTAAAATATGTAATTCACCACTTTCTAATTGCTCATGAATGATTTTACGTTCAGCCGTTTTTGTGGAACCGGTGAGTAATTTTATTTGGATATTCAAGTCTTTTGCTAGATCACTTAACCCATTAAAATGTTGTGTAGCTAATATTTCCGTAGGTGCCATCAAACAACTTTGGAATCCGTTATCCAAGGCTATCAGCATGCACATTAACGCAACAATTGTTTTTCCTGAACCAACATCGCCTTGTAATAAACGATTCATTTGGGCATTACTCCCTAAATCATTTCGAATTTCTTTCAACACTCTTTTTTGAGCATTTGTTAATTCAAAAGGTAAATGATGCTGGTAAAAATTATTAAAATAGGTACCCACTTTTTCAAATGGATATCCTTTGATTTTATGTTTTCGAATAAGGTTTTTAGTAATTAATTGTAGTTGTATAAAAAACAACTCTTCAAACTTTAATCGAAATTGTGCTCTCGCCAATAAATCTTGACTTTTTGGAAAATGAATGTTGAATAAAGCAGCATTTTTCGGAATCAATTTTAATTCATCTACTAAATAGTTTGGCAACGTTTCTGAAAAACGAGCTTGTGTTTCCACAAACAATTGTTGCATCATTTTATTTATTGTTCGATTAGAAATGCCTCTTTGAGTCAGTTTTTCAGTGGAAGGATAAACCGGTTGCAAAGCTGAACGCAGACTTTCTTTATGTTCTTCCAATAATTCTAATTCAGGATGAGCCATGTTATACATTGCTGAAAAAGCGGTAACTTTTCCAAAAGCAACATAAGGTGTATTGAGTTTTAAACTTTCGCGAATCCATTTCTGACCCTGAAACCAAACCAATTCCATTTCGCCGGTTTCATCAACAAAAGTTGCAACTAATCGTCCTCTTCCTTTTTTTTGCTCAACTGTTTTAAGGTGAATAATTTTTCCAATAACTTGCACTTCTGCATTACTACCAACACTTCGTGATTGCAATTCATTGATTTTATAATATCGTGTGCGGTCGATATAGCGATTTGGAAAGAAAGTCAACAAATCTCCATACCGATGAATGCTGAGTTCTTTTCGAAGCATTTCGCCTCGAGAAGGACCAACGCCCTTAAGGTATTCGATAGGAGTTTGAAGGATATCGTTCATTCTGAAAAATGAATTGTAATGTGAATAGCAATTCAAAGCGAAGATAGTTTTTTGCGATGAAAATTAAAAGAGAATAATTTTGTTGCCTCTAATAAATAAAAAATCCCGTTTTGAATTTCAAAACGGGATTTGGTATAACTCGAAAAAAGATTATCTTCTTCTTTCTTTGATTTTTGCTTTCTTACCTGTAAGGTCTCTGAAGTAGAAAATTCTAGCTCTACGAACTTTACCTCTTTGGTTAACTTCTACTTTTTGAAGAGCAGGCATGTTTACAGGGAAAATTCTTTCCACCCCAACAGCACCTGACATTTTACGAATAGTAAAGGTTTCAGTAGCTCCTGAACCTCTTCTTTGGATTACAACTCCTTTGAAGAACTGCGTTCTGGTTTTTTCACCCTCTTTAATTTCATAATAAACAGTGATAGTATCACCGGCTCCAAATTCTGGAAAATCTTTTTTTGTTACAAATTCGCTTTCTACGAATTTCATTAAATCTGCCATAACAATTAAGTTAAAATAATGATTATCAGAGCAACATTCACGATTTTCGTCAGAGGTTGGTCTAAATGTGGGTGCAAAAGTAATAAATATTTTTAAATTTCGAGTAAAATAGTCTACTTTTATTTATTGCTCAGTAATTTTAATTGCCAAATGATTTCATCGTCCTTCACTGAAAAATCTTTTTGATTTCGAATGCAATTATATACTTCCTCAAACAATCCGTTAAAATTTCCTTTTTTAGAAGGAATGAATTCTGATACTATTTCATTATTATCATTCACAAAAGTTAGTTTTCCTGCTTTATTAAATTTTTCAAAACCAAAGTTTTCGGCTAATGGTGAAATCCCCATCATCAATTGATTTTCCTGTTCATCACAAAACTCTTTGATAAAACTTCCTTTTGTGCCATGTATGACAATTCCTGGTTGAATGTCCAATACATGTTGGCTAACTGTAATAAAAACATTCGCTTGATTGGCAAATGAGAGATGCACAAAGGCATAATCATCAACTAAAGTACCTTCTCTGTACATTCCTTTTTTTACAAAATGGTTTTCTGGTTTTCCAAAAATTGAAATCGCTTGATCAATTAAGTGTGCACCCAAATCATATAAAATACCACTTCCTGGTACTTCTTTTTCTTTAAATGCTTTGATTCCAATGGTTGGTCGATAGCGATCAAAACGCAAATGAACTTCGACAATGTTACCTAACTTTCCGGAATTGATGACTTCTTTTGCAGAACAGATATCGCTACTCCATCGCCTGTTTTGGTAAACAAAAACCTTTTTGTCAACAGAATCTGCAAGGGTTATTAATTCTTTGAATTCCTCAGGTGTTGTTGTGGCTGGTTTTTCTAAAAGCACATGCTTTTTGGCCAGTAAAACTGCTTTTGCCAGTTCGAAATGGGTGTTGTTTGGTGTATTTACGACAACTAATTCAATCAAATCATCGGCTAATAGTTCTTCTAAGGAAGCATAACTTTTAATTTTTACATAATCTAACTTGGCTTTTTGACTGTTTCTTTCTAAAACGGCATATAATTCAAACCCTTCATTAGTTTCCAAAAAAGGAGCGTGAAAAATTTTGCCTGAAAGTCCGTAGGCTAGAAGGGCAGTTTTGATTGGGTTCATTTGCAATTGATTAGTTACTCTTCCAATAAATCCGGACGTCGGTTTTTAGTGTGTTCATATGCCTTATTCTCCCGCCATTTGTCAATTTCTGCAAAGTTGCCACTTAGTAAAACATCGGGTACTTTCCAACCTTTGTATTCTGCCGGTCGGGTATATATGGGTCCAGATAACAAATTATCCTGAAAACTATCTGTTAAAGCAGAGGTTTCATTACTCAAAACTCCGGGTATCAAACGAATAATCGCATCCGACAAAACAGCAGCTCCCAATTCACCACCGGAAAGCACATAATCACCAATTGAAATTTCTTTGGTGATAAAATGGTCCCGAACCCGTTGGTCGACTCCTTTATAATGTCCGCATAAAATGATGATATTATTTAAAAGCGACATCGAATTGGCCATTTTTTGGTTTAATGTTTCACCATCGGGCGACATATAAATCACCTCGTCATAGTGGCGTTCACTTTTTAATTTGGCGATACAATCATCTATCGGTTGAATCGACATGACCATTCCGGCACCGCCACCAAATTGATAATCATCTACACTTTTCTGCTTATTTGTGGTGTAATCTCTCAAATTGTGCACATGAACTTCAGCTAAACCTTTGTCAATAGCTCTTTTTAAAATGGAAGCTTCAAACGGACTTTTCAAAAGTTCAGGTAAAACGGTTATGATATCTATTCGCATTTTTGTAATTTATGGGAACAAAGATAAGGGTTTACTTTTTAGAAGCCTTAATTGAATAAATCAACGGGACTTTATTTTCAAAGATTTTTATTCTAAATTTCCCGGTTTCAAACTCTTCCATACCATTCAAACAATTGTAGGGCGAATAATCATATTCATTCAGAGAATGGATAGATAAACCATTTTGAATTAATGCATTTACAACTTCTGATAGGGAGTGATTCCATGAAACAGTTTTTTGAATCAAGGAAGCCTTTTTATCAGCATAAGTACCCATTTCCTCTTCTATAATAGGTTCCGATTTAAAATAATTATAAAATACTTCTTTGAAATCATTATCAAACATCCAAATAAAGGGATGAAATTCAACAAACACGAATGTGCCACTCGGCTTTAAAAAGTGAGAAACAATAGCAGCCCATTTGTCCATATCAGGTAACCAACCGATAGTGCCGTAACTTGTAAAAACAATATCAAACTTTTCGTCCAAATGATTAGGGGTGTCATAAACATCACAACAAATAAAAGAGGCATCTAAATCGAGTTGTTTTGAATATTCTTTTGCTTTTTCAATCGCTTGATCCGAAAAATCAATTCCGGTAACTTTTGCCCCTAATCTGGCTAAAGAAAGTGTGTCTTGTCCAAAATGACATTGTAGATGTAAAATCTTTTTATGGGAAACATCGCCTAATAAATCAATTTCAAAACTGTTCAATGATGATTTTCCATTTAAAAAGGCTTCGTTATTATAAAAATCAGATGCCACATGAACAGCTGTTTTCTTATTCCAAGTTTCCTTGTTGATATTAATATAATCGGGGATATTTTCCATTTTAAACGCCAAATTGATTTAAATGATGGTTTAAGTGTTTCCATTGTAATAGATCCCATTCTTCATGGGTCATTTCACCAAAAAAGGGATGCTTAGAGTTGGCAATTACTTTTGGTCCGAGGGTCGAAAATTTTAAAACTTTCGCAATCAATTCCGATTTTGCCTGTTCAAAATCTACTGGATTATTTCGTAAGAAATCGGGAGCAGTTGGACTGTTTTTTTTAAATCCGGGAGCGGCAAGTATTTTCTTTTTATATAATTTACCTATTAGCTGCAAAATGAAATTAGATTTTAATTGTAAGTCCCCAGTAGCAACATCCAGCGGAGCCTGACAATGTGAAAGCATTTGAGCGACATTCATTTTCCCCCACAAGGGTTTGCTGTCCGAATTTAAAGAATGAATACGTTGAATAATTGCGTCATTATCGGATTTGTCAAAAAGAGATTCCATTGTTTTATTTGTTGATAGATTCAAAAGTACAATTTTAAGATTAATCGACAATAATGTATTAAATTTGCACACATTTTAAAAAGTGAAAACATGGAAAACGGAATTTACGCTAAATTCAATACAACTAAAGGAACCATTTTAGTCAAATTAACACATGATAAAACACCGGGAACGGTTGGAAACTTTGTAGGTTTGGCTGAAGGTCAATTAGAAAACGATGCAAAACCAATGGGAATACCGTATTATGACGGTTTAAAATTTCACCGTGTGATTGCTGATTTTATGATTCAAGGTGGTTGTCCACAAGGATTAGGAACAGGTGGTCCGGGTTATCAATTTGACGATGAGTTTCATCCGGATTTACGTCATGACGGACCAGGTGTTTTATCGATGGCAAATTCAGGTCCGGGTTCTAACGGATCACAATTTTTTATTACGCACGTTGCAACTCCTTGGTTAGATAAAAAACACACCGTTTTTGGAAATGTAGTGGAAGGTCAAGATGTTGTTGATGCTATTGCTCAAGGTGATGTTTTGGAAACATTGGAAATTATTAGAGTAGGTGACGAAGCACAAAAATGGAATGCTATTGAAGCTTTCAGAACATTTGAAGGTTCTCGGGAAAAAAGAATAGCGGAAGAAAAAGCAAAAGCGGAAGAAGCTTTGGAAAAATTAGCTGCCGGATTCGAAAAGACAGAAAGTGGCTTACGTTACAAAATCATTCAAAAAGGAAATGGAAAACTAGCTGAAAAAGGCAAAACTGTTTCGGTTCATTACTCAGGTTCATTAGAAAACGGAGTGGTTTTCGATTCTTCCTATAAAAGAAAACAGCCAATCGATTTTCCTCTAGGAAAAGGTCACGTAATTGAAGGTTGGGATGAAGGTATTCAGTTATTACAAGTGGGAGATAAAGCCCGTTTTGTGATTCCTTCGTTCCTTGGATATGGTTCTCGCGGTGCGGGAGGTGTTATTCCACCGGATGCTACATTGATTTTTGATGTAGAATTAATGGATGTGAAATAGATTGTTGCTAATGGATGATAGGTGAAAGGCAAAGGTTAAAAATCCTTGAAAATTCATAAAATTCAATTCATTCAAATATAAAAGAAGCATTCTGAAAAGAATGCTTTCTTTTTTGGAATAACTATTGCTTTCGTATATTTACAAAATCAGTTTTCAGTTATGCGTTTTTTATTTCTATTTTTTATTTTATTTAATTTTTCAGCTCAATCTCAAGTCATTAATGTACAACATTGTGGTTATGACTTTACATCGTATTTAGTAATAAATGTGCATGAACAAGGAAAAACTGAAAACATCAAAAACCTAAAAATCACAATAGTAGATAGCAGTGGGAGCGATGTAATAAATAAAAATAACCGTTGGAGTTGGGTAAATAACAATAAACCATTACTTTTTACACCTAATTACAAATTAGACAGAAATAATAATAAAGTAGAGAATTCAAATCCGGAAGGAAAATGGTTTTTTCCTTTTGCCAAAGATTATTATTTGCTTTCTGTCGTTAATACATTCACGGCAGACATTTTTAGTGTAAAAATTGAAGATATTGATAAAGAAGAAAACGGTGGTCATTTTGAAACACAAATAATCCCGCTTTCTCCCTATAACATGTATATTTTATGTTCATCCGAAAATGAACGGCAAGCACAACAATTTGGACCCAGGACCAATAGACCGGTTGATGTTATTTTAAAGAAAAAAAGTTACTGATTCACAGTTATAAATCCATGAATCAGTAACAAAAAGTTATTCTAATCTAAATCCATCCGGTAAAGTAGCCCCTTTTTTCACAACAATAATGCCTTCTTTAATCGTGTAAAATGGAGTATTGGCATCTTCCAGATGGTGACCACCGTTTAGATAAACATCGTTCCCAATTCTACAATTTTTATCGACAATTGTATTATTGATAAAACAACGTTTTCCAATACCTATATTGATGATGTTATTTTCATTATTATGACTGATTTCATCTAAATTTTGATAGAAATCGCTACCCATTACATAGGAGTTTTGAATCGTAGTATCTTCGTCAACTCTTGCTCTGATGCCAATGACGGAATGCTCAATTTTTGCAGAATTAAGAATACAACCTTCGGCTACCATTGATTTTTCAATATACGTTCTACCCAATATTTTACTTGGAGGCAATACACGGGCACGGGTATAAATTTTACTGGAATTGTCAAATAAATTAAACTTCGGAATGGAATCAGTTAATCCTAAATTAGCTTCAAAAAATGAATCAATATTTCCAATGTCCGTCCAATATCCTTCATATTGGTAACTTAATATTTTTTGATTTCCGATTGCTTGCGGAATAATTTCTTTTCCAAAATCCTTAGTAGTTGAATTTGACATTAATTCAATTAATAAATCTCTATTAAAAATATAAATACCCATGGAAGCCAAATAATGTTTGCCATCTTTTTTCATTTCATCACTGACTTCGGAAGTCCATTGCGGCAACAAATCAGTAGCAGGTTTTTCAATAAAAGAAGTTATTAAACTATTTTCATCGGTTTTTAAAATCCCAAAATCGGTAGCTTCTTTTGCAGAAACAGGAAGTGTTGCAATAGTTATGGTTGCTCCGCTTTTTTGATGAGCTTCAATCATCAAATTAAAATCCATTTGATACAATTGATCACCTGACAATATTAAAGCATAATCAAATTCATGATTCAAAAAATGTTGCATGCATTGTCGAACGGCATCCGCTGTTCCTTGAAACCAAGTAGGATTATCCGGCGTTTGTTCAGCAGCCAAAATATCTACAAAGGCAGTACTGAAATAGCTGAAATGATAGGTGTTTTTGATGTGTTGATTTAGTGAAGCGGAGTTAAATTGGGTCAACACAAACATTCGTTTGATATCTGAATTGATACAATTTGAAATCGGAATATCAACCAAACGATATTTCCCGGCAATGGGCACAGCAGGTTTTGAACGACTTTCAGTTAATGGATATAATCTGGAACCTTGCCCTCCTCCTAAAATGATTGCTAATACACTTTTTTTCATTTTAATTATTTTTTAATGATTGGTAAACTTCAACATATTCTTGTGCAACTTTATCCCATGAATGGTCTATTTGCATAATTGTTTTTCGGATTGAATCAAATTGTTTGGTATCGTTAAACAAATCAATTGCTCTAGTTATAGAATGATTCACATCATAAACACTAGTATGATCATGGCAAATTCCAAATCCACCATCGCCTATATCGAGAACAGTATCTTTGAGCCCTCCTGTTCTTCTAACGATAGGAATAGTGCCGTATCGTAACGCATAAAGTTGATTTAGTCCACAAGGTTCAACCCTTGAAGGCATGAGTAAATAATCTGCTCCGGCATAAATTTTATGGGCTAAGTTTTCATTATAACCAATATAAGTGTTGTAATTCCCACCATAAAAATGGGTTAATTGTGTTAAACCATGTTCTACATATGGATCACCGGAACCTAAAATTAAAATATTAATTTCATTAGGGTTTCGATTTAAAGCAATACTACAAATTTCCGGTAATAAATCAGCCCCTTTTTCATCCACTAATCGTCCGATAAAAGTGAAAAGCGGTTTAGAAGGATCCAAATTAAATTGCTCACAAAGGAATTTTTTATTTTTTGCTTTTCCGACTTTTGCATTTTTAATCGAATACTTATTTTCTAACATTTCATCGGTATCCGGATTCCAAACTTCTGAATCAATTCCATTTAATATTCCGAGGCATTTAGGACGTTCAAATCGTAAAAGATTTTCTAATCCATTCGCTTTTTCACTTAATTCATCTAAATAGCTGGGAGAAACAGTTGTTACTTTCCAAGCACATTTAATGGCAGAAGCCAACGGATTTATCATTCCGTTCCATTCTAAAAAGCCCAAACGAGAAGAACTTACTTTTGGTAAATAATGCAATTTATCAAAACCAAACCATCCCTGATATTGTCCATTGTGAATGGTTAAAAGCGTTGGAACACGATTCAAATGTTGATAAATTGGGGCATGTGACATCATAAACGGAATTAATCCGGTGTGATGATCATGGCAATGAATAATATCGGGAATTTGATTGGTTTCGGTTATCCAATTTAAAAAAGCGACTTGAAAAGCAGTAAATCGCTCGGTGTCATCTTCATAGGAATACACATTTGGTCTATCAAACAATTCAGGAATTGCAATTAAATATAATTCGAAACCTAATTTATTTGTTTTTTCTTTGAAAACGGTGTAGGAAAATTGGAACCAGCCTAATTTTAATAATCCTTGATGAACCGAAACAAATTCATTTTCTCTCGAAAATTTGGTATCATAACCAGGAACAACAACTTTAGTTAAATGGCCTAATTTTGTTAGATATTTTGGCAAAGCTCCAACCACATCGGCTAGACCGCCTACTTTTGCAACCGGATAACATTCGGCACTAATATGAACTATTTCCATTTATTTTTTCCATTTAATATTACAACCAATACTTGGTTTTTGATTCGGATTGATGATGCGATTATATAACAAACTATCTATAGCTCCTCTTAAATCGCTTCCACTAAGCGGAATTCCGTTTCCGGGACGAGAGTCATCTAATTGCCCACGATATACTAATTTATCTTGATTGTCAAATAGAAAAAAATCAGGAGTGCATGCGGCATCAAAAGCCTTGGCAACTTCTTGTGTTTCATCATATAAATAAGGAAACTCAAATTTATTTTCAAAGGCAAATTCGGTCATTAATTCCGGACTATCTTGTGGATATTGCACGACATCGTTACTTGAAATAGCAACAATACCAATGCCTTGCACCCTGTAATCATTGGCAACCATAATAATTTCTTCGATTACATGATGAACAAAAGGACAATGATTACAAATAAAAAACACCAATGTTCCTTTTTCTCCTTTGCAATCAGAAAAGGTAAAAAAGTTACCTGAATTAGTGTCTTTTAATAGAAAATTCGGTGCTAAAGTCCCTAATGAACTCATTTTAGATGCTGTCCTGGCCATTAAAAAAGTTTAATAAAAAGTTATTGCTTAAAGTTATGAAATTTTGAGGAAGTATTCCTATTTTTAACTTTAAATTTTTAAGAATAAATAGGATGCTAACTTGGGAAGAATTTGAAAAAGTCGAAATGCGTATTGGAACCATTTTAGAAGTAAATGATTTTCCGGAAGCCAGAAAACCGGCTTATCAATTAATCATTGATTTTGGGGATGAAATTGGAATTCGAAAGACTTCAGCACAAATTACTAAACGTTATTCTAGAGATGTTTTGATTGGAAAACAGATTGTAGCCGTTATTAATTTTCCTAAAAAACAGATTGGAAAATTTAATAGTGAATGTTTAGTTTTAGGCTCAGTAGGAGAGGAGAATGATATTGTACTTTTGACTTCAGATGTAAAAGTAGCAAATGGTTTGCGAATAGGATAAAAAAAATCCCCTCTTTTCAGAAGGGATTTGCTTTTTTAAATATCATCAAAATCGATGTCTGTAAAACTTGCTTTCGGAGAATCTTCGGTCTCATCTGCATCAACAGTATATTCTTTTTTGAAATCTTTTTGATGTCTTTCAGAAATTACTTCTTCTCCTTTGTGGTCTAAAACGTAAGAAGTCATATCATCTAAAATTTCTTTAAAAGCTACAAAATCTTCTTTGTATAAATAAATTTTGTGTTTTTTAAAGTGAAAAGAACCGTCTTCCTCCGTAAATTTTTTACTTTCAGTAATTGTGATGTAGTAATCATCGGCTTTAGTAGCTCTAACATCGAAGAAATAAGTTCTTCTTCCTGCTCTTAAAACTTTAGAAAAAATCTCATCTTTTTCTAACATTTCATTTTCTCTCATAATCTTTCTGTCAAATTAAGTGTTGTAAGTTGTAACCAAAAATCTAAAAAATAATTGAATTATCAAAAAATTATGACAATTCTTTTTCAGAAAGTTGTTTCAGATACAATTCCTTATAGTAACCTTCTTGATTTACTAATTGAGAATGAGTGCCTTGTTGTAAAATTTCGCCTTCCTCGAGAATGATAATTTTGTCTGCATTCTTTGCAGAGGATACGCGATGACTTACAATTATGGTGGTTTTGTTTTTACAAATTTCAAATAAATTATTCAAAATTTGCTCTTCAGTTTCAGTATCAACAGCTGATAAGCAATCGTCAAAAAGCAAGATTTCGGGATCTTTGATAATTGCCCGGGCAATAGAGACTCGCTGTTTTTGCCCACCAGAAAGTGTTATTCCGCGTTCCCCTAAGATGGTTTCATACTGATTTTTAAAATTGATTATATTGTTGTGAACAACTGCTTTTTTTGCAGCCTCAACAACTTCTTCATCAGTAGCTTCTTCTTTACCAAATTTGATATTGTTTTTAATACTGTCCGAAAAAAGAAACGCATCTTGTGGAACAATTCCAATACTGTTTCGTAAATCGTACAAATTTAATTCAGCTAATTTTACTCCATCCATGGTAACTGAACCGTTTTCAACATCATATAACCGACAAATAAGTGATAGAATTGTTGATTTTCCGGAACCTGTTTTACCTAAAATAGCTAAAGTTTCTCCTTTTTCAACTTTAAAAGAAATATTGTTTAAGGCTTGAATATTAGTGTCTTCATAGCTGAAACTAACATTTTTAAATTCAATTGTACCTTTCAAAATAACGTGATTCGGATTTTTATTTTGAATCTCAGGTTCAATTTTCAAAAATTCATTAATCCTTTTTTGAGACGCTTCTGCTTCCTGAACAAGTGATGATACCCAACCAATTGAAGCTACTGGCCAAGTTAACATATTGACATACAATATGAATTCAGCAATTGTTCCTATGTTAGGAATTGTACTATCAATATACATCATGCCACCAAAATAGATAACTACTAAATTGCTTAAACCAATTAATAAAATCATTAACGGTCCAAATAAAGCGTTAACAACAGCTAAACGCATGTTCTTTTCACGACTTTCTTGGGATAAATTGTTAAAAACTTTTTTGTTTTGTCCTTCTAAGGCGTAGGCTTTTATAACTCGAATTCCGGAGAAAATTTCTTGTGAAAAACTCGATAAATTGGATAAATTCTCTTGATATATTGTACTTCTTTTATTGATTTCAGAACTTAATTTGAAAATACAGTACGATAATAATGGTAAAGGCAACAAAGTATACAGCGTCAATTTTGGCGAAACGTTATACATATATAGAATAACGATGGCAAAACGTATAAAGGTATTGATAGTATACATAACTGCTGGGCCCACGTACATTCTAACTTTGCCAACATCTTCTGATATTCGATTCATTAAATCTCCCGTTCTGTTTTGTTTGTAAAAACTTTGAGATAATCGTTCGTAATGCTGAAAAACTTCATTTTTTAAATCAAATTCTACATAACGAGACATGACAATTAAAGTTTGTCGCATTAAAAATGTCAAAAAGCCTGCAATAATGGTTGCTCCAATGATTAAACCTAGACTGAGCAGTAATTCTTGTTTGATTAAACTGCTATCCTTGATTGGATTTTTTATATATTCTTCAATGATATTTAACGATTTACTAATTAATTTTGGCGTAAAAAGGGAAAATATCTGAGCTATGATGGTAATTAAAATACCTAATAAAAAGCGGTATTTATATTTGATGAAATATTTATTTAAATAGTGAAGTTCTTTCATTGTAAATCGATATAAAACGAATCTAGTAATTTAAAAATGTTAAAAAAATGAGAATTATTCTATTTTTGAATTGTATTGAATTCATGTAAAAGATTAACAAATTGCTAAAATTATTAAATTATATTGCATTCTTTTGAATTTAACCCTATTTTTGCTGTGTCTTTTTGACAAAATCATAATTTATACTTTTTAAATTTTTAACTATGATAGCAGAAGTAACAACTCCTAAAGAACTTCAAAAAATGGATCCGGTTTTCGGTCAAGTATCCTTTGATAATCACGAGCAAATTGTTTTTTGCAACGACAAAGATACTGGTTTGAAAGCAATAATTGGAATTCATAACACAGTTTTAGGACCTGCATTAGGAGGAACAAGAATGTGGAATTACACGAATGAGTGGGAAGCATTGAACGACGTTTTGCGTTTATCACGTGGAATGACCTATAAATCTGCTATCACAGGATTGAACCTTGGTGGCGGAAAAGCAGTCATTATTGGTGATGCTAAAACACAAAAAACACCTGAATTAATGCGTAAATTTGGTGAATTTGTTCATTCGTTAAGCGGAAAATATATTACAGCTGAAGATGTAGGTATGCAAACCGAAGATATGGATACGGTGAGAGATGTTACTCCTTATGTAACTGGAATATCTGAATCTCGTGGAGGTTCAGGAAATCCATCACCCGTAACAGCTTTTGGTGTTTATATGGGAATGAAAGCGGCTGCTAAATACAAATATGGTTCAGATTCTTTAGCCGGAAAAAAAGTTTTGGTACAAGGAATTGGCCATGTAGGTGAAACTTTAGTTGATTATTTAACGAAAGAAGGTGCCATTGTCACAATTGCTGATATTAACATAAATCGATTGAATGAAGTAGGAGCACAGTATGGTGCAAAAGTTTTCACCGGTTCTGATTTATATAGTGCAGATGTTGATATTTATGCTCCTTGTGCATTAGGTGCAACCATTAATGATGATACAGTATATAAATTGAATGCATCAATTGTTGCCGGAGCTGCCAATAATCAATTAGCCAATGAAAATGTTCACGGAAAAATTTTGCAAGAAAGAGGAATTTTATATGCTCCTGATTTCTTAATTAATGCCGGAGGTATCATCAACGTATATGCTGAAATTGAACATTATGACAAAGCGGAATCAATGAGAAGAACAGAAAATATCTATCATACTACGTTAGAAATTTTTGATTATGCTGTAAAAAATAATATTACAACACACCAAGCTGCCTTAACAATTGCTCAAAATAGAATTGACCAACGTAAAAAAGAAAGCGGTAAATAATTTGTTTCCGACAAAATAGTACTATTTTTGTGACGCTCTTAGGGGCGTCACTAATTTTTTAAAAAGTTCTTACAGGGTGATAAATAGAAGACATATTCGCGTTAAAGTATTGCAAATCATTTATGCAATGCATCAAAGTGGTTCTGAAGATTTGGAAAAAGAAGAGAAGTTCTTGTTTTCTAGCTTAGAAAGTATTCAGGATTTATATTTGATTGTCGTTTCAACTTTGATTGAAATTAAAAAGAAAGAAGAAGTCTTTTTAGAAAAAGCATCAAAAAAACACCTGGCTACTGCTGAAGATTTAAAGCCAAACAGAAAATTTATTGCTAATAAAGTTTTACAATTTTTAGAAGATAATAATTCAATATCTATTGCTTTAGAAAATCGTAAAATCAATAATTGGTCTCAAAATGATGATTTAATTCTCATTATTTTAGATGAAATTAAAAAAAGTGCCATTTACCAAAATTATTTAGCGGACACTTCTAGTTCTTTTGAAGCCGATAAAAAATTTGTAACCGACATTTTTACGGAATTGATCGCTTCTAATGAGAAGTTATATGATTATTTAGAAGATTTCAGAATTACTTGGGTTGATGACATTCCGTTAGTAAATACTAGCCTTTTAAAACAGTTAAAGCATATTGAAGAGCATAATGAAAAATCTTTTTCGGTTTTGCCTTTGTATAAGGATGCTGAAGATAAAGATTTTGCCCGCGATTTGTTTAGAAAAACAGTTTTGAATGAAAATGATTTAGCCAAAGAATATATCGACAGAACACCAAATTGGGATCCGGAACGTATTTCTGAAGTTGATACAATTATGCTCAAAATGGCAATTTGTGAATTTTTAAAATTTCCATCTATTCCAATAAAAGTAACCATTAATGAGTATTTAGAAATTGCTAAAGAATATGCTACTCCAAAAAGCAGTATTTTTATTAATGGTATTTTAGATAATTTAGTTAAAGATTTTCAAAAAACAGATAAATTAAAAAAAACCGGTAGAGGTTTAATGTAACTTTTAAAATTTAGAATTATGATTAAAAAATCAATGTATGTGATGGCTGTTTTAGCTTTTGCTTTAACAACTTCCTGTAAAAAAGAAGATGCACTTTCAAAAGTTGATCCTAAAAGTGCAGATGTTCCAATGAATTCTGAAGCGAAACAAGTTGATGCCAATGGAAATCCAATGCCCGTTCAACCCGTTACTGAAAATGGTCAAACACCTGAGCAAACCGCTAAGGCTCCTGTTGACGGAAAATATCCGGTAATGACATTTGGAAAAAAAGAACATAATTTTGGAGTAATTAATGAAGGAGATAAAGTAGAAACTTATTTTACATTTACTAATACCGGCGATGCTGATTTAATTATTTCAAATGCATCAGGTTCATGCGGTTGTACCGTGCCGGATTATCCAAAAGAACCGATAAAACCAGGAAAGTCAAGTAAAATGAAAGTTACTTTTGACAGTAACGGTAAACCGGGCAAACAACAAAAATCCGTAACGATTGTTGCTAATACTTTATCCACAAGAGAAGTGTTGACAATTAATGCAGAAGTTACGCCAAAAGTTAAACCAGTAGAAACACAAACAACAGTAAATCAATAGTATGGAAAATTTGCAATCATTATTACCTTTTTTATTAATGTTCGTGGTTATTTATTTTTTTATGATAAGACCACAACAAAAAAGAGCAAAGCAAGAAAAAGAATTTGAAAGTAGTTTAAAAGTTGGTGATAGAATTATCACTAAAAGTGGTCTTCACGGTAAAATTGCTGAAGTTTCTGAAGGAACAGTGGTAATTGAAACCATGTCGGGAAAACTAAAAATGGAACGTTCAGCCATTTCAATGGAAATGAGTGCTAAATTAGCTGAAAAGAAATAAATTACTTTCGATATTTATCATTTAAACCGATGTTTGACAAAAGCATCGGTTTTATTTTTTCAAAACGGTCATGTTTTGTTTTTTCCTGTTTAGCAGAGTCAATATATTCAATAAATTCCTTTTGCTTGAAAGGTGAAAAAGCTTTAAATTTTTTAATGAGATTATGGTCCTCATCAAGTTTTGAAAGGAAAAAATCTGATGGTTTTACTTCTTTTTTTTCCGGTTTGATAGAAAGTCCATTTTTCTCGTTTTCAATAGCTTGGTTTACATAGTGAAGAATTAATTTTTCATTTACTTCTTTTTTAGATGTAAATCGCCATTGCCTCAAACCTTTGGTTACACCTTCGTTTGCATTGACTAAAATCTTTTTTTCATCCGGTAGAAAAACACCGTTAAAAAACCAAATGGTAAAATAATCTTTGAAACCTCCGATTCCTATGATGTTACGATTGTTCCAAGTATAAACAATGCCACCCCATTTAGTTGTTTCAACCAAATCGGTTTTCACGATGATGGATTTGAGTAATTCAATTTCTTCAATCCATTGATGGTTTCTGTTCCAAGTTTTGCTGTCTTCCATAATAAATAAAGCCACTGATTACTTCGTCTGTTCAACCTCCGGTTTCGGGTCGCAGATTAAAAATAAATAAAATCAGTGAATGAGTGGCAAAATAAAGTATAAAAATTATTTTTTCTCCGCTGTCAATTCTGCAATTTTAACAATGACTTCTATCGCTTTTTGCATGCTTTCAACCGGAACATATTCGTACTTTCCATGGAAATTGTGTCCACCAGCAAATATATTCGGACAAGGTAAACCTTTGTAGGATAATTGACAACCGTCTGTTCCGCCACGAATAGGTTTTATAATTGGTTTGATACCTAGTTTTTTCATCGCTTTTTCAGCAATTTCAACAATATGAAAAACAGGCTTTACCTTTTCTTTCATGTTAAAATATTGGTCCTTAATTTCGATAATTACAATATCTTCGCCAAATTGTTTTTGGTATTTTTTATTGAATTTGGCGGTCAATTCATGTAAAAAGTCTTTTCTTTTTTTGAATATTTTTTTGTCATGATCACGAACAATCAATGAAACAGTGCTTTCTTCAATACTTCCGGTAATTCCGGTTACATGAAAAAATCCTTCATAACCTTTGGTTGCTTCTGGAACTTCTTTTTTTGGTAATTTTGAAATAAACTTGTTGGCTAAAAGCATCGAATTAATCATTTTTCCTTTCGCATAACCCGGGTGAACGCTTTTCCCTTTGAAAGTGATTTTGGCACCGGCAGCATTGAAATTTTCATATTCTAATTCACCAATTTGACTGCCATCCATTGTGTAAGCCCATTCAGCACCAAATTTTTCTACGTCAAAGTGGTGAGCTCCACGACCAATTTCTTCATCGGGTGTAAAACCAACTCGTATTTTTCCGTGTTTAATTTCAGGATTTTTGATTAGGTATTCCATTGCTGTGACAATTTCGGTAATACCTGCTTTGTCATCAGCTCCCAAAAGAGTAGTTCCGTCAGTAGTGATAAGGGTTTGACCTTTATATTGCAACAAGTCTTTAAAATAGGAAGGCGATAATATTATATTTTGTTCAGCATTCAATACAATATCTTTTCCATCATAATTTTCTATAATTTGTGGTTTCACATTTGCACCTGTAAAATCCGGAGTTGTATCATAATGTGAAACAAATCCTATCGTCGGAACTTCGTGTTCAACATTACTGGGCAATGTAGCCATCACATAACCATTTTTGTCAATGGTTACATCTTCCATTCCAATTGTTTTGAGTTCTTTTACTAAATTTTTAGCTAAAACTAATTGTTTTTTTGAGCTTGGTGTTGTTTCCGAATTTGGATCAGATTCTGTGTCTATCGTTACATAGCTGATAAATCGATCAATAATATGTTGCATAATGTTTTATTTTTTTATTTCTTTTAAAACTACTTTAGATTCGTAATTTAATACTTCTAAAGTAACCGGAACTTGATTTATAGTTTTGCCTTCGATGATGTATAATTTAGCAGCACCTTCTTTGATATTACTTTTACTAAAATCGACTTCACCATAAGTCAACGTGTTTTTGATGTCTACCGTATCAATCCAACTCTCCGCTAGAACTTTTGATGAATTTTCAGAATAGAAAAATGGCTTACTTCTGATATCTTTTAAAACCCTGCAATTGGGCAAATAACAAAATGTGACACCTCTAGCTTTTGCTTTTGCTCCCAAAAAATAAACTAAGAAAATGATTCCAATTAATAATCCGAAAAGAAAAAAAGCGAAACGTTGGTAGAACTTCATTAGGAAAGAATTTTAACGGTGCAAAAGTACGAACAAAACCCTAAAACACAATCAAATTGATATCACTATTTGGTAAATCAAACCAATCTCCAATGGATTTATTGGTTAAAATACCATGGTAAAAATATAAACCGTTTTTCAAGCCGCGATTACATCGAATGGCACTTTCTACTCCACCATCTTCAGCAATTTGTATTAAATAGGGTGTTAAAATATTGCTTATTGACAAAGAAGCGGTTTTAGAATAACGTGACGGAATATTCGGAACACAATAATGCACTACATTATTTTTGATAAAGGTTGGTTTCTCATGTGTTGTAATTTCAGAGGTTTCGAAACATCCACCGGTATCGATACTTACGTCAACAATTACGGCACCTTTTTTCATGTGTTCTACCATGGTTTCAGTCACTACAACAGGTGTTCTGTTTTGTCCTCGAATGGCACCAATTGCCACATCACAACGACGAAGAGCTTTTAATAAGGATTTAGGTTGTATGGTTGAAGTAAAAATCGGTTGTTTTAAATTATTTTGTAGGCGTCTCAATTTTGTAATTGAATTATCAAAAACTTTGACATTTGCCCCTAATCCAATGGCCGTTTTAGCAGCAAATTCACCCACTGTTCCTGCCCCAATTATCACAACATCGGTAGGAGCAACCCCTGTAATATTCCCAAATAGTAATCCTTTTCCAAATTGATTGTTAATCATTAATTCGGCAGCAATTAATATCGAAGCAGTTCCTGCAATTTCACTCAAAGATTTTACAGCAGGGTAGGAGCCATCATCATCTTTAATGAATTCAAAAGCAAAAGCTGTGATTTTCTTTTTGGCTAATTTTTCGAAATATTCTTTTTTTCTAGTTTTTAATTGTATAGCTGAAATGACAATAGTATTCATATTTATCATTTCTATTTCTGCGGAAGTAAGCGGTTCGACTTTTAGAATCATCGGACAACTGAAAACTTTTTTTGGGTCTTGCGTAATTTCAGCACCGGCATCACTATATTCTTTGTCAGAATAACTGGCACTTTCTCCGGCTCCGGCTTCTAATAGTACTCGATGTCCATGAGAAACTAATGAACTTACGGCATCAGGAGTCAAACAAATTCTGCGTTCTTGGTAGGAGGTTTCTTTTGGAATGCCAATAAACAATTCACTTTTATGTCGGGCAATTTCCAACTTTTCTTCCTGCGGAAGTAATTGTTGTTTGGAGAAGGGAGTCAGAGGCATAAATTAGGTTTGAAATAAAGTTCTAATTTAGGAAATATTTTGGAATTAAAAAGAGTTATTTTTTATCGAAAAATAAATTTTTAAAACATAGTAGTCATATAAGTTCTTGCCATCAAAAAAGTTGAATAAAAAAACGTAAATGACTTATTATGGTAAAAATTAAAATCAGTCTAAAATTAATTTTCGATTACCGTTATCCAAAATTTCTATAGTAATGACATTGTGTTTCTCCGGTATTAGATTCGGTATTTTTTCTGCCCATTCAATGAAACACCAATTGCCGGAATAAAGATAATCTTCAATTCCAAAATCGAGAGCTTCCATTTCATTTTTTAAACGATAAACATCAAAATGATACACCAAACTCTCTTTTGCTTGGTATTCATTCACTAAGGAAAAAGTGGGACTTGAAGTTGGATTTTCAACACCCAGTCTCTTTGATAAAGCTTTGATAAAAGTTGTTTTTCCAACGCCCATTAAACCGTTAAAAAGAATGACTTTCTCAGGATTTTGAGCAATTACTTGTTGAGCAATTGTATCAATTTCGTTTAAATTATAAATAAATTCCATTATATTATTCCAAATTAAAATAGTCTACATAGAAGTAGTTTGCTGTTAAAATCTATTAAATTGCCAACAGTAAAACGAAAGTAGTCAATTTACTTATTTCGGATTAAAGACCAAAAATGGCACAATCATCTCTTCCAAAGAAATCCCTCCATGTTGATAGGAATTTCTGTAATAACTCACATAATGATTGTAATTATTGACATATGCTAAGAACAAATCATTTTTTGCAAAAATAAAAGAACTACTCATATTGATTGTTGGTAAGCCTATTTTTTTTGGGTCTTTTACAGCATAAACATCTTTTTCTTCATAAGTTAAACTTCTACCGGTTTTGTATCGAAGGTTTAAACTTGTGTTTTTATCACCAATTACTTTCGAAGGGTTTTTTACATTAATTGTTCCGTGGTCAGTGGTCAAAATCAATTTGAAACCCATTTGTTGAGCCAATTGAATCATTTCAAGTAAAGGAGAATTTTTGAACCAACTTAACGTTAACGAGCGATAGGCTTTGTCATTTGAGGCTAATTCTTTTACAACATCCATTTCTGTTTTAGCATGTGAAAGCATGTCCACAAAATTGTATACAATTGTTGTTAAATCATTGTTTTTTAAACCTTTAAAATTATCTACTAATTTTTTTCCATCTTTAAAATTAGTAATTTTGTAATACTCACTTTTTATATTCAAACCTAATCGTTTCAATTGAGCGGCTAAAAATTCACCTTCAAATAGATTTTTACCACCATCATCTACGTCATTAAGCCAGTATTGTGGAAATTGTTTTTCCATTTCAAGAGGCGTTAATCCGGAGAAAATAGCATTTCTGGCATATTGAGTTGCGGTAGGAAGCATAGCAAAATAGGCCATTTCTTTTTCCAATTTATAATGGTTGTTCACTACACTTTCAAAGGCTTTCCATTGGTCATATCGTAGGTTGTCAATCACAACAAAAAGAATAGGTTTGTCTTTTTTAACTAGTTCAGGAACAACACCTTCTCTGAATAATTTGTGAGACAAAACCGGTTTATCGGCTTTGTCTTCAAACCATTTTTCATAATTTTTTTCTATAAATTTACCAAATTGACTATTGGCTTCTGTTTTTTGTGATTCTAATATAGAAATAAGTCCTTGGTCTTCAATGTTTTCTAATTCAATTTCCCAAAAAATCAATTTTTTATATAATTCGATCCAATCTTCAAATGAATTTACCATAGCTAAATCCATGGCTATTTTCCTAAACTCTTTTTGATAGTCTAAAGTGGTTTTTTCAGAGATTAACCTGGAATGGTCCAAATTTTTCTTTAAAGCCAACAAAATTTGATTTGGATTCACCGGTTTTATCAAATAATCGGCAATTTTAGAACCGATGGCTTCTTCCATTATACTTTCTTCTTCACTTTTAGTAATCATAATGATGGGAACGGCTGATTTTTTTTCTTTCATTTCTGAAAGGGTTTCCAATCCACTCATTCCGGGCATATTTTCATCTAAAAAAACGATGTCAAATTGATTTTCTTCAAAAATATCTACAGCATCCCGACCATTATTGCAGGTCGTAACAGCATAGTTTTTAGTTTCTAAAAAAAGAATATGTGGTTTGAGCAAATCAATTTCATCGTCGACCCAAAGAATTTTTATTTTGTCCATAAAATGGTTTTGTTTTAAAAGTGCAATTTAACAATTATCGAACGCAGGAAGTATTAAAGTTATTGTAAATGTTTAGTGAATTTCACAATCTTAAAATTCAGTATATTTGTTGTCTTAATTGTTATCTAAGTGAGCCAAACGAATAAACTAAAAATTTTTAACGACCCCATTTACGGTTTTATCACAATTCCAAATGAATTGGTTTTTGATTTGATTCAGCATCCTTATTTTCAACGATTACGGCGAATCACTCAAATGGGATTGTCCTATTTAGTTTACCCGGGAGCAAATCATACACGTTTTCACCATGCTTTAGGTGCGATGCATTTGATGCAAAAGGCGGTGGAAGTTTTGCGGTTTAAAGAAATTTTAATTTCAAAAGAAGAAGAAACGGCTCTTTATGTTGCTATTTTGCTTCATGATATTGGTCATGGCCCCTTTTCCCATGCGATGGAGCAAAGTATCGTAGAAAATGTGCACCATGAAGAAATTTCATTGCTTTTTATGAATCAATTGAATAGAGCCTTTGACGGAAAATTAAGTTTAGCAATTCAAATTTTTAAAGGAGAATATAATCGTAAGTTTATGTTGCAACTTATATCCAGTCAATTAGATATGGATAGAATGGATTATTTGAAACGCGATAGCTTTTATTCAGGAGTGGCGGAAGGAAATATCAATTCGGATCGTTTGATTCAAATGCTACATGTGGTTGATGATGTTTTAGTAATGGAAGAAAAAGCTATTTATTCGATCGAAAAGTTTTTGATGGCCAGACGATTAATGTATTGGCAGGCTTATTTACATAAAACCAGTTTGGTTGCAGAACTCATTCTGACCAGAACATTAAAAAGAGCGAAAGAACTCACACAGAAAGGAATGGTTTTAGCATGTAGTGAACCGTTGCAGTTTTTTTTACAAAATAAAGTTGATTTTGCTGATTTTGATGCCATAATTTTAGATAAATTCGCTCAGTTAGACGATTTTGATATAGTGAGTGCTTTAAAAGCATGGCAATATCACCCGGATTTTATTTTAAGTTCTTTGAGTAAAATGATTATTAATCGTGATTTACTCAAAATTAAGGTGAGCAATGAAAAATTTGATAAAGAAGAAATCAAGCTATATAAACAAAAACTTTTGGAATATTACCCTATTTCATTAGCAGAAACAGACTATTTTGTATTTAAAGGTAAAATAAAAACGTTAGGATACAACAAAGTAATTGAACCGATTCAGATTTTAAAAAAGGATAAAACGGTGGAAGATGTTGTAGAATCATCAGATCAATTAAATTCCAGAGCATTTTCAAAACCTGTGACCAAATACTATAGCTGTTTTCCAAAAGTACTCATAGAAAAATAACAAATAATAGGTAGTTTTTTATATTTTTGTCGGAATGAAATTTACTGCAACTCAAATAGCATCCATTTTAGAAGGCGAAGTCGTTGGAAATCCCAATGTTGAAGTCTATAAATTATCCAAAATTGAAGAAGGATCTGCCGGTTCTCTTACTTTTTTAGCCAATCCAAAGTATGTTAACTTCATTTATTCTACACAGGCTTCTATTGCTATTGTGAATAAATCATTTGAACCTGAATTTGAAATTTCCGCCACCTTAATCAAAGTGGAAGATGCTTATAAATCATTTTCAAAATTATTGGAATACTATAACCAGGTAAAATTAATGAAATCAGGCATAGAACAACCTTCTGTAATTTCTGATGGAGTGACTTATGGTGAGGGATTATATTTAGGAAGTTTTTGTTACATTGGTAAAAATGTAAAAATCGGAAACAATGTAAAAATTTATCCGAACAGTTTTATTGGTGACAATGTTTCTATAGGTGATAATTGTGTGTTTTTTGCAGGAGCCAGAATATATTCTGAAACTGAAATCGGCAGTAATTGCACGATTCATTCAGGAACAATTGTAGGTTCTGATGGTTTTGGTTTTGCTCCTCAAGAAGACGGAACCTATGAAAAAGTACCACAAATTGGAAATGTAATTATTGAAGATAATGTCGAAATAGGTTCTTGTTCTACCATAGACAGAGCTACTTTAGGTTCAACAATAATTAGAAAAGGAGTAAAATTGGATAACCAAATTCAAGTTGCTCATAATGTAGAAATTGGGGAAAATACCGTTATTGCGGCTCAAACAGGAATTGCCGGTTCTACAAAAATTGGAAAAAATTGTATGATTGGCGGACAAGTTGGAATTGTAGGCCATCTTATTATTGGTGATGGTGTTAGAATTCAAGCCCAATCCGGTATTGGAAAAAGTTTAAAAGATGGTGAAACGGTTCAGGGCTCACCCTCTTTTAATTATGGTGATTTTAGTAAATCCTACGTGCATTTTAAAAATTTGCCAAAAATAGTCAGTGAAATAGAAGAACTTAAAAAAACGATAATTAAATAAATATGTCACAATCGGTTAAACAAAAAACCATAAAAAGCGAGATAACTTTAAAAGGAGTTGGATTACACACCGGTCAGGAAGTTATCATGACTTTTAAGCCGGCTCCCGTAAATAATGGGTTTACCTTTGTTCGTGTAGATTTAGAAGGTCATCCCATCATTGAAGCTGATGCAAATCATGTGGTAAATACGCAAAGAGGAACCAATTTAGAGAAGAATGCAGTAAAAATTCAAACTTCAGAACATGTTTTGGCCGCTTGTGTAGGATGTGATATTGACAACCTAATTATAGAATTAAATGCCTCTGAGCCACCTATTATGGATGGTTCATCTAAATATTTTGTGGAAGCTTTAGAAAAAGCAGAAGTAGTTGAACAAGATGCCGATCGAAAAGTATATATCGTTAAAGAAGTTATTTCATATACAGATGAATCTACCGGAAGTGAAATTTTAGTAATGCCTTGTGATTCCTATCAAGTTACCACGATGGTTGATTTTGGAACGAAAGTATTAGGAACTCAAAATGCTACTTTAAAATCTATGTCAGATTTTAAAAAGGAAATTGCTGATGCCAGAACGTTTAGTTTTTTACATGAGTTAGAATCTCTGTTAAACAATGGTTTGATTAAAGGAGGAGATTTAAATAATGCCATTGTGTATGTTGATAAAGAAATCTCTCCCGAAACAATGGATAACTTGAGAGTTGCATTTGGTAAAGATAAAATTTCAGTAAAACCAAACGGTATTTTAGATAATTTGACTTTACATTATCCTAATGAAGCCGCTCGTCACAAATTATTAGATGTTGTTGGTGATTTGGCATTAGTTGGTACCCGCATTCAAGGGAAAGTTATTGCCAATAAACCCGGTCATTTTGTAAATACGCAGTTTGCCAAAAAACTTGCTAAAATCATAAAAATAGAGCAACGTAATCAGGTTCCAACATACGATTTGCATCAAGAACCACTGATGGATATTCACAAAATTATGGCTATGTTGCCTCACCGTCCGCCATTTTTATTGGTAGACAAAATTTTTGAGTTATCGGATCATCATGTAGTTGGTTTAAAAAATGTAACCATGAACGAACCGTTTTTCGTTGGTCACTTTCCAGATGCACCAGTAATGCCGGGTGTTTTAATTGTGGAAGCAATGGCTCAAACAGGCGGAATTTTAGTGCTAAGTACTGTTCCTGATCCTGAAAATTACCTGACTTATTTTATGAAAATTGATAACGTAAAGTTCAAACACAAAGTGTTACCGGGCGATACATTAATTTTTAAATGTGATTTAATTTCTCCAATACGAAGAGGAATTTGTCATATGCAAGCCAATGCGTATGCAAACGGAAAATTGGTTGCGGAAGCCGAGCTGATGGCTCAAATAGCAAAAAAGAACTAATACATCAAGTATGAATCAACCTTTAGCATACGTACACCCTGGAGCAAAAATTGCACGAAATGTAGTTATCGACCCGTTTACAACCATTCATAATAATGTCGTTATTGGAGAAGGAACTTGGATTGGTTCCAACGTTACTATTATGGAAGGTGCCCGAATTGGTAAAAATTGTAATATTTTTCCGGGAGCTGTAATTTCAGCAGTTCCACAAGATTTAAAATTTGGTGGAGAAGATTCACTGGCAATTATTGGTGATAATTCTACTATTCGTGAATGTGTAACAATTAATCGAGGCACCATTGCTTCCGGTCAAACAACAATTGGTAAAAATTGTCTAATTATGGCAACCGCACACGTAGCACATGATTGCCATATTGGAGATAATGCCATTATTGTGAATGGTGTTGCCTTAGCAGGTCACGTGACTGTGGGTAATTTTGCTATTATTGGAGGTTTAGCAGCTGTTCATCAATTTATCAACATTGGTGATCACGCGATGATTTCCGGAGGTTCATTGGTTAGAAAAGACGTTCCACCTTATACAAAAGCGGCAAAAGAACCATTATCTTATGTCGGAATTAATTCAGTTGGATTAAGAAGAAGAGGATTTACCACAGAAAAAATCAGAGAAATTCAAGAAATATACAGAATTCTTTACCAAAAAAATTATAACACTTCGCAAGCAGTCAGCATTATAGAGGCAGAAATGTCTGCTTCACCGGAACGAGATGAAATTTTACAATTTATAAGAAATTCTTCTCGAGGTGTAATGAAAGGTTATACAGGAGTATATTAAGATAATTATAGAACAAATAAATAGAAATAAACAAACAAAACGAGAATGGCAAGTACGGCAGATATTAGAAACGGATTATGTATTAAACACAACCATGACATCTACAAAATTATTGAATTTCTTCATGTAAAACCGGGTAAAGGTCCCGCTTTTGTGAGAACAAAATTAAAAAGTTTAACAAACGGAAAAGTATTAGATAATACTTTCTCTGCCGGACACAAAATAGATGTGGTTCGGGTTGAAACACATACTTTTCAGTTTTTATATTCAGAGGGAAGTGAATTTTATTTTATGAATACCGAAAGTTTCGAACAAATTACCTTAAATAGAGATATTTTAGATGCTCCTGATTTATTAAAAGAAGGAACTCTTGTGATGGTTCAAATTAATACAGAAACGGATTTACCTTTATCGGTAGACATGCCGGCTTCTATTGTTTTAGAAGTGACTTATACCGAACCTGGTGTAAAAGGTAATACCGCTACAAACGCTACTAAACCTGCTAAAGTAGAAACCGGTGCCTCTGTAAACGTTCCTTTATTTATTAATGAAGGAGATAAAATTAAAATTGATACAGCTACCGGAAATTACATGGAGCGTGTGAAAGAATAGTTTTTAACAACAATATCAATTTCAAAGTTTATGAAATTTCCAAAAACATATTCGCTTAAAGAAATAGCTCAAATTATTGGTAGTGAATTTGTGGGAGATGAAAATTTTCCGGTCCAAGGTATGAATGAAATTCATGTGGTTGAATCCGGTGATATTGTTTTTGTTGATCACCCCAAATATTATGATAAAGCTCTACAATCGGCTGCTACTATTGTTTTAATTAATAAACAAGTAGAATGTCCGCAAGGAAAAGCATTGTTGATTTCTGATGATCCGTTTCGTGATTTTAATAAATTGACAAATCATTTTAGACCGTTTACTTTTTCAAATGTTTCGATTGCTCCAACGGCTCAAATTGGTGAAGGCACCATAATTCAACCTAATTGTTTTATTGGAAATCATGTAAAAATTGGAAAAAATTGTCTAGTTCATGCTAATGTATCAATCTATGACCATTGTGTACTGGGTGATAATGTCATCATTCAGGCCGGAACAATTATAGGTGCCGATGCTTTTTATTATAAAAAAAGACCGGAGGGATTTGATCAATTAATATCCGGTGGCCGAGTAATTATTGAAGATAGTGTAGGAATTGGAGCTTTGTGTACTATTGACAGAGGTGTTACAGGAGATACAACTATTGGAGCCGGAACTAAAATTGACAACCAAGTTCATGTGGGTCATGATACAGTAATCGGAAAAAAATGCTTAATTGCCGCTCAAACCGGAATTGCCGGTTGCGTAGTAATTGAAGATGAAGTAACAATGTGGGGGCAAGTAGGAACAACAAGTGGAATAACTATTGGAACTAAAGCGGTTGTGATGGGACAAACAGGAGTTACAAAATCTATTGAAGGTGGTAAAACCTACTTTGGAACTCCAATTGAAGAGTCACGAGAAAAATTAAAACAATTGGCATACATCAAACGAATTCCTGAAATTTTAGAAAAATTAAAATAAAATGAATGCAAAAGAGCTGGTTTTAGATTTTTATAATTCCGATGCTTTGTATAACAAAAATACAATGGATGTTTTTTTACATCCTGATTTTTCGTTGGAGTGGAATAGTAGTAAAGGCTTGATTAGAAAAGACAGGGAAGGTTTACTTCAATTGGCAGAAGAATTGAAAGTGGGATATGAAACATTTGTTGTTCAAATTCACCAAATTTTGGCTGAGGATAATTTAGTGTCGGTTCATTATACCCATTTTGGGACTACTATTGAAAATCCGGGGCAAATTAACCGTTTGGCGTATTTCTTTGTGATATGGGAAATTCAAGACGGCAAATTATTTCGTGGTTATCAAATGAGTCAATTACCATAATTACCATTAATTTATATATTAATTTAGCAAGATTATTTAAAAAACGATAAAAAAAGTAAGCTATATTTTTTCTAAAGAATTACTTTTGTAATACAAAAATTAAAAACAAACAAACACAATCATGAGCGTTTTAGTCAATAAAGATTCAAAAATAATAGTACAAGGATTTACCGGAAGCGAAGGAACTTTTCATGCTTCACAAATGATAGAATATGGAACAAATGTTGTAGGCGGTGTTACACCCGGAAAAGGAGGTACAACTCATTTAGACCGTCCGGTTTTCAACACTGTAAAAGATGCAGTTCAACAAGCGGGAGCAGATACTACTATTATTTTTGTACCACCAGCTTTTGCTGCTGATGCAATTATGGAAGCTGCAGATGCAGGAATAAAAGTAATCATTACCATTACAGAAGGTATTCCGGTTGCTGATATGATTAAAGCATATGCTTATATTAAAGATAAAGGATGTCGATTAATCGGGCCAAACTGCCCGGGCGTGATCACTCCGGAAGAAGCAAAAGTTGGTATTATGCCGGGTTTTGTTTTCAAAAAAGGAAATGTGGGAATCGTATCAAAATCAGGAACGTTAACCTATGAAGCAGCTGATCAGGTCGTTAAACAAGGTTTAGGAATTACTACTGCTATCGGAATCGGTGGAGATCCAATTATTGGAACAACTACTAAAGAAGCTGTTGAATTATTAATGAATGACCCTGAAACAAAATGTATTGTCATGATTGGTGAAATAGGAGGTCAGTTAGAAGCAGATGCTGCTAAATGGATTAAAGCAGACGGAAATCGTAAACCTGTTGTTGGTTTCATTGCCGGAGAAACAGCACCAAAAGGAAGAACCATGGGACACGCCGGTGCAATTGTTGGTGGTGCTGATGACACAGCAGAAGCTAAAAAACGAATCATGAGAGAATGTGGTATCCATGTGGTTGATTCACCTGCTAAAATAGGAGCGAAAGTGAAAGAAGTTTTAGGATAAACATCTTTAAATATAAAATTATGATAAGCCTTGATCAGTCAGGGCTTATTTTTTTCAATATAAAATAGAAGGATAAAAATGTATAAGGAAGTAAGTAAGTTTAAAAATAGTGGAAGTTTTCAATTTTCATCAAGCGATGACTTGGAAGTGGTTTGTAATGCACCAAATGATACCAGTGGTGTATTTTTAGTTTATAGCATTGAAGGGGATAATAAAGTATTAATAATGGTTGGTTCTACCGGATCAGTTCAAAATGATGGAACATTGAAAGCCAAAAACGGTGGCTTATATGACAAAATCGTAAACGGACATCAGTTTGCTAAAACCGCTCGAAAATATTCTTGGAAAACCCAGTTAAAACTAGAAAAAATTGAAGCTGTTGAGGTTTTTTGGTATGAAACCTATAACGACAAAACCAAAGTAATTCCAACGTTTGTGGAAGGACAAATTTTGCAATTGTTTTTAAAAGAAAATGGAAAGTTGCCTAAATGGAATGTGGCTTTTTAAAAAGATTTAGTAAAAATTAAGAATGGGTTTTCTAAGTTAGGAAACCTTTTTTATTTAAAAACGCTCTGTAAACTCTCCTAATTTTATATTAAATTGAAAAAGAATTATTATTTTTAATGAATCAGCAAATATTCAAATGAAATACCTAGCACTATTAAGAGGCATCAATGTATCTGGTCACAACATGATTAAAATGGATGTTTTAAAAGCTATCCTTGAAAATGGAGGATTTAAAAATGTGGAAACCTATGTTCAATCCGGAAATGTGTTTTTAGAAACGGAAGATGAAAACCCACAAAGTGTTGGTTTTACCATCAAACAAGAAATAGCGAAACACCTTGGTTTCGATGTGCCAATTATAGTAATCAGTAAAGATGATTTAGAAAAAAGCCTGACTAATAATCCGTTTTTCAAGGAAAAAGAGGTGGATACTAAAAAACTATATGTTGCCTTTATTTCAAAAGAATTAAACAATTCGGCGATAAACGAATTAAAAATAAGTCAATTCAAACCCGATGAAGCTTTTATAGATGGAAGTAGAATCTACATGAAATTAGAAACGGGTGCAGGAAATACAAAATTGACTCAAAAATACATTGAAAAAAAATTAAATGTAACGGCTACAAGTCGAAATTGGAATACGGTAAATAAATTGATTCAGTTGTTTTAGGAAGAGGTTAAAAGGGATAGGTTTTAGATTTTGAAATTTTGGTTGAAGGATTTTATCAACCTTACCGTTATTGAAATAAAATTTTTATTCATAAAATACAAAGCTCTACTTCAGTAGAGCTTTATTTATCTCATAAATTTTCTTTTCTTTAACTTCAATGATGTCAAACATCGATTTAATTATAGAAGGAAGCAACCGCGATTGTTATATTTTTCCATTAAAAAGGATCCGACCATTTTGGATTTGTATAAACATCCGACCCCGATAAGGTTTTCAAGAAAGCGATAACAGCATTGACTTCTTGGGCATTTAAATTTAGATGTTGTCCAAAACCATTAGGGCGTAATTTAGGATCTAAATTTGTATTTCCCGGAGCTAAATTAATTGTCCCATAATGACCAATTGCTGTTTGTAAGGTTGTAATTACTCCAGTGTGCATCATTGGTCCGTTTGGTGTTCCGTCAAGTTTAACTAAATCGCGTAAGGATGGGGCACGGGTATTTGTAATGTCAATTCCTGTTGCATTAATTGTTCCTATAATTCCATTATTTCCGGAATTGGGGTCTATGTCAAATTCCGGAGGTCGATGACAACCGGCACAACCTAATCCACCTCCGGTTCGACTGCCTGTTGCATCAAAAATTGGTGGAGAAAGAAATAGATTTTTTCCTTGATTTTCTTGTGCTGAAAAATTGGTAAAAGGTTGAACATCATTTGTTGCTAAAGCTCTTCCGGCGTCATATTTTGAATCAAAGGATTGAATACTTCGAATGAATTGAGCTAGTGCTATTTGCAATTTACTTTCAGTAATTTCTTCAGAACCATAAGCAAATTGAAATAATTCTTTATAATAGTCAAGTTCACTGAGTTTCGTAATTAATCCTGAAAAGGGTAAATCACCATTAGTACCACTGAAACCCATCTCTCCATGATCTTTTATGGGCATTGTCGTTTGTGTTTCTAAGTTCAACGCCCTTTCGTCCCAGAAAAATTTAGTTTCTGCGGCAAATCGAGTGTTTATTAATCGCATGGAATGTCGACCGGTAGTTCCGTTTACACCCGAACTGAAAACAGAAGTGTCACTAAAGGCATTTATCTGCTGATGGCAACTTGAACAAGAAATGGTATTGTTAGAAGATAGATTTTTATCATAAAATAAAACCCGTCCTAATGTGGCAACTTTATCAGAGATAGTGTTTCCGTTAGTATTATTCTTTAGGATATAGGTGGGAACAGGTTGATTTGCATAATTAGCTAAATTAGTTAAATCAATTGTATTGCCGAAAGCTGCTAAAACTGCGGGATAAGTATCGACTTCCTGAATTGTTGTTTCTGAATCATTTTGGCAAGAAAGAAAGGAAAATAATATGAGAAAGGGGAAGATGATTTTAATCATAGTCTTTAGTATTGTTTGATTTTACTATGACTATAGAATTTAATAAAGGTTTAATTTAGAATTAAATTTTTTCCTTTTTTTCTTTTTTCTCCTTGTTTTTATTGATTTTTTTAATCAATTCATCAATCGATAAATTATATTTAGTGCTTAATACAAAACGATCCGTTTTTTGAGGATTATATTTGTTTTCATAAAATAAGGACAAACCTAAAGTGTTTCCATATTTTAATAGATAATCACCTCCAAGAGTGTACCTCATTCTGTTAAATTCA
>NZ_PNJW01000027.1 GCF_013822155.1 Flavobacterium sp. | reverse complement strand
GGATGTGGTAATATAATTCAATTAGCATCAGTCAAAGTACCATCATTTACTTATCCAAATTCTATAATAGTTTTAGATGGAGATGTTAAAAGGAATGCTAGTCAAATTCGAAGTATAAACAAAATTAAAAATATTTTATTGTTACCATCAGATAAATCACCTGAACAATTTTTATCAGAATTTTTAAATAATTTAAACGATAATCACCCTATTTGGAAAGAGATTGACGAAACTTTTGATCATCAATTTTGCTTCCAAGAATATTCAAATACTGAAATTAAAACTGATAGAGAAAAGGCAAAAAAATGGTTCAACTCTCATTTATCAATTTGGGGGAGAAATGCATCTAAGGTTTTAAATGAATGGAAAAAAGAGAATAAAGAACTTGTTAAAGAATTTAATAATAATTTCGACAGATTACTAGATGATATTAATAAAAAATCAGATTAATATTTTATGAATTATTCACCATTAAGATACCCCGGAGGAAAAAACAAACTTTCTGCATTTATTGCAAAAATATGTGTTGATAATAAAATTGATGGGCATTATGTTGAGCCTTATTCTGGTGGAGCAGCAGTTGCACTTTTTTTATTAATTGAAGGTTTCGTAAAGAGAATTACAATTAATGATAGAGACCGGTCTATATATGCATTTTGGCATGCTGTTTTAAACAGAACAAATGAACTGTGTGAAATGATTGAGAATGTTGAATTAACAATTAGCGAATGGAAAAAACAAAAAGATATTCAGACAAATAAAAAAAATGTTGATTTACTTACACTTGGATTTTCCACTTTCTTTTTGAATAGAACAAATCGTTCAGGTATTATTAATGGAGGTGTAATGGGTGGCATTGAACAAGATGGGAACTATTTGATGGATTGCAGGTTTAATAAAGCTGAATTAATTCAAAGAATTAAATTAATTGCTAAGCATAAAAAAGATATTAGACTTTATAGAAAAGATGCTATCAAACTTATTGATAAAATACAATCAGAAGTTGAAAAAGAAAATATTGTTTTCTACTTTGATCCACCTTATTATTTAAAAGCCAGTTCACTATATATGAATCATTATGAAGATAAAAACCATAAAAGGGTTAGCGAAAAAATTAAAGCAATTCAAAATATAAAATGGATAGTTTCATATGACAATGTTCCAGAAATAAAAGAACTTTACTCCGACTGCAATAAGAAAGAGTTTTCATTTAAACATACAGCATACGAAATTAGAATTGGAAAAGAAATCATATTTTTTAGTGACAATTTGAAACAACCAAAAATCAAAAATTATGATCCAATTAAGTTTAAAAAAGAAAAAACTTCCTCTAACATAATGTATATAAAATAGGGGTTTTATAATAAATCAAATGTAAACCCCCTCCGCAAAGAGTTCACTATAAATAGCTTATGTAACGGCTCTGCGAAGTCTCACGACTTCGTAGCAATCTTACGTTTCAAAAAATCAAAAGAACTAAAAAATCAAAAGAACTAAAGAATCAAAAAAGTTCCTTTTCAATCTCTTCCGGTTGTAGTTCATCCTTAAAACCAAATAATCAAAAAAACTAAAAAACTAAAAGAACTAAAACTATCCACCACCAAAAGAAATCCGTCCCGAGACTTCGGGATCCATCTATCGCGAAGCGATATCCATAAAAAATCCGTGAAAATCCTTTCAATCCGTGTCATCCGCGTTCCAATCCCATAACCCGCTTTTTTTTCCACCCTTTAGAGTAGGGGAAAGAAAAAAAACAAAACCAAAAAGAACCACAACATTCCTTCCTACAAATATCCTCTTTCTAATCCTTAAAGATTTAGTAATACAATATGTATTAAATTACATTTTATCGAATAAAAAAGTATTTAATCGATTATTATTGTAAGACTTTTATATAACTTTATGCAAAAAAGCATCTTTTTTAACACTTTTTTACATTTTTCTTTGGTTGTAAGAAAAAAATGTGTTTAGATTTGTAACGCACTAAAAAACAGAATAGTGCAAAAAATAATAGAATAATAATTTAAAACCCCAAATGCTTATGAAAGCTAACCAGGAAGACAAATTGTCTATGGAAATTGTGGTAGTAGACTTGTTAAACAACACTACACCAACCATCTTGGCACAAATGCCTCAAATCGAATCGCTAAAAGAAGAGTTTAGCAAAAACGTCGACAAATTAAGAGAATTCAAAAACGGGCAAACCCTAAACAGAACAGGGAACCGTATGTCGAAAGAACAACTACGCGAACAAATGACACAACTCGGCTTCATAACCGCTGCTCAAGTATGTGCCTTCGCCATCGCAACCGACAACGAAGTACTAGAAATGGAAGTAACCTACGTCTATTCCGACCTATTAAGACTTCGCGACACCGACATTGCCGACACTTGCCAAAGCATCCACGACATTGCTAATGCTAATCTGGCAACCCTCGCAGACTATGGCGTAACAACCGCGTCACTCGAAGCCTTGAAAGACAGCATCGAAAACTACAACGTCGTTTTACCAAAAACCAGAGCAGGAATCGTTACCCAAACCCTCTTCACAGATGGAATCGCAGAACTTTTCACCGAAAACGACAAACTATTATTCCGTATGGACAAGTTAGTAACCATGCTAAAATTTGCCGAGGCAACCTACCATGACGAATACTTCAAATCCAGAAAAATAGTCAACACCGGCCACCGCACACTATCCCTAAAAGGAAAAATAACAAACGAGCTTGGCCAACCAATCGAGAAAGTAACCATCACCATCGAAACACCGGTACCGGTAACAACCAAATCCACAGAATTAGGCAACTACCAATTCAAAGGTGTCGATGCAGGAATGTTCGCCGTAACCTTCCAACGCGATGGCTACATCACGGAAAGAGTCTTCTTAGTATTCACCAAAAACTTAAGAACCGATTTCAACATCGTCCTTAAACAAGCGGAACAACAACAACGTTCAGCATAAAAAAAATAAAATGAAGCATTCCCAAAAATCCTGTTTCCCCTCGAAACAGGATTTTTTTAAACAACGCAATTCAAAGAAATGATGCTAAAAAAAGCGTAAAGAAAATCATCTTGTGAAAAAAATTACTAAATTTGAAATATGAAAACATATCAGATTGACATACTAAACCCCAAAGCAGCAAGACTTCTTCAAGATTTGGCCGACTTGAAACTTATCTCAATTAAAGAAACTAAAAAGCAAGATTTTATGAAGATTATTTCAAAATTTCGTAAAAAAGCTTCTTCAAATGTTCCTACTTTAGAAGAGATAACTAAGGAAGTAGAAATGGTTAGAGCTGAGCGTTATGCCAAAAATAAAAGATAGAGTTATTGTAGACACCAATCTTTGGATTAGTTTTTTACTTTCTAAAGACTATGGAAAACTAGACAAACTTTTCAACGCTGAAAATTTAATATTACTTTTTAGTCGTGAATTACTTGACGAATTTGCTGAAGTCGCACGTAGACCAAAATTCAAAAAATATTTTTCAATTACCGATTTAAATGAATTACTGACTGAAATTCATTCAAGAGCAGAATTTATTGACGTAACTAGTGTAATAAATCTTTCTCGTGATGAAAAAGATGATTTCCTTCTTGCTTTAGCTAAAGATGGAAAAGCAGATTTTTTGATAACAGGTGACAATGATTTACTCGAATTAGAAAAATTTGAAAAAACGAATATCTTAACCATGGCTAATTATCTTCAAAAGAAATAAACTATTTCGCTAAACTCAGCAAGCTTTATCCTCGAGTCTTTTGAATAGCAATAACGAACAACACTAAAATAAAGATTTAATTATATTTGTGAGGTTAGTGTTGAAAGTTACCCTGTAACGAAAACCCCTAAAACACAGTAAATAATTTTAAAAACAAAACGAATGAAAAACTTAAATTTAATTGCCGGATTATTACTTATTCTTATCTCTTTTTCTTGCTCCTCAGAGGATAATGATGGAAATCAAGCACAAAACAATGGCTTTAACATAAACGGAAATTTTTATCCCACCCAATATGCTTACATAAGTGATGAAAACACCATCGACAACACCATTTCCGACATTTCAATAATTTTGGCAAATGTTGATCCTTTTCAAACAAATCAAAGCACGGGTGTAAATTATGTTTTTTTCGACTTTCCGGCCGTCAATATCGAACCGGGAACCATCACAAATTTTCCCGATTACCAAATCCTTGAAAACGCAAACCTTGACAATTTTCAAGTTTCAGGGGGAAATACAATTATAGATGATAACCAAAGTGGCTTTATGACTACCGCCGGCTCAGTCACTATAAATTCCATTACGGCAACTACCCTAAACTTTACCTTCACTTTCACCAGAGAAGATGGCGAAGTGATAACCGGAAACTACTCCGGAAACTATGTAGACACAAGCAATTAAAAAAACGTTTTACACCAACAGACGGCCATTCAGAAGCAACACCAAAAACAAGAACGAACAGAAAAGATGAGAATGGAAAACCCTCTACCAATACGAAACACACTGCCGAGCAATCCTTTGCTAATTAAGTAATGATAGTAATATAAATTGGACAACTATTTTTTTAACTATACTTTGACAACTGTTTACAACCAACGAATCATTTTTTAGCATAAGTTTGCACTATAATTATTTAACATGTACACCAATTTATTACATCATCATCATCATTTTTTCCACGCTCATGCGAGGTAATGATGTTATGTAGTAAATAAACATAAATTATAAACCCGTTTGAGTATATCAAGCGGGTTTTTATTTTCTACCACTGCCGGATATACTCATCATAACCCAAATTAAAAAATGAGTCTATTAAAAATTGCCATTCAAAAATCCGGACGTTTACATGACGAAAGCATTCAAATTCTCAGAGACTGCGGAATTTCCATCAGCAACGGGAACGATCAATTAAAAGTTACGGCTTCTAATTTTCCGTTGGAAGTATTATTTCTGCGAAACTCAGACATCCCACAGTATTTGGTGGATGGAGTAGTAGATGCAGCCATTGTTGGCGATAACCTGTTGGTTGAAAAAGGCTATCCGATTCAAGTCGTTGAAAAGTTAGGCTTTTCTAAATGTAAAGTCTCCATTGCGGTTCCGCAGAACTTTGCCTACAATTCTATTCAAGATTTAAACGGACTTCGGGTGGCGACATCTTACCCCAAAACCGTTTTGAATTATTTCAATTCCAAAAAGGTGACCATTGACATTCACGAAATTTCCGGTTCCGTTGAAATCGCCCCGAACATTGGACTTTCCGATGCGATAGTAGATATCGTTTCCAGCGGAAGTACCTTATTTAAAAACAATTTGAAAGAAGTGGAAGTGATTATGAAAAGTGAAGCCGTATTGGCTGTTTCGCCCAAACTTTCACCTCCTGTTGAAAAAATTGTTAATCAACTGCAATTTCGCATTCAATCGGTGCTCAAAGCCCGAAAATCAAAATATATTTTAATGAATGTCCCCAATTCCAGCATCGCAAAAGTGAGTGCTATTCTTCCGGTTTTAAAAAGTCCAACGATTATGCCTTTGGCAGAAGAAGGTTGGAGCAGTTTACATTCGGTCATCAACGAAGATCAATTTTGGGAGGTAATCGACCAATTGAAAGAAGCTGGAGCCGAAGGAATTTTAGTTTGTCCCATTGAAAAAATCGTTTTATAAATCTATCATCATGCAAAAATACACCAATCCAAAACCCGAAACTTGGGCGGAACTTTTAAAACGTCCAACCTTACAATTCGATCAAATCGAAGAAACTGTTCAATCTATTTTTAAGGAAATACAAGCAAAAGGTGATGCCGCCATTCAAAAATATACTGCCTATTTAGATGGTGTTTCGGTAACAAACATAACTGTTTCGCCATCAGAAATGGAAGAAGCCCTTCAATTGGTTCCTTCTGAATTAAAAGAAGCGATTGCAACAGCAAAGCAAAATATTGAAGCTTTTCACGCGGCTCAAAAAACAATGCAAGTTCGAGTAGAAACCCAAACAGATGTTGTTTGTTGGCAAGAAAAGAAGCCCATTCAAAAAGTAGGTTTGTATATTCCTGGTGGCACCGCTCCTTTATTTTCAACGGTTTTGATGTTGGCTATTCCGGCTTCACTCGCGGGTTGTCAGGAAATTGTTTTATGCTCGCCACCAACTAAGGAAGGAAAAATACATCCGGCTATTTTATATGCTGCTCAATTGTGTGGTGTAACAAAAATTTATAAGGTGGGAGGTATTCAAGCCATTGCGGGGCTGACTTTTGGCACGTCGACCATTCCGAAAGTGTATAAAATTTTTGGTCCCGGAAATCAATATGTTACCGCTGCCAAACAATATGCCACGCAATTTGGTGTAGCCATTGATATGCCGGCCGGACCTTCCGAATTGCTTGTTATTGCCGACGAAACTGCTATTCCTAAATATGTCGCTTCCGATTTACTGAGTCAAGCCGAACACGGAGTTGACAGTCAAGTTTTGTTGGTAACCAATTCAAAAGCACTGATGGAAGAAGTTACTAAGGAACTCAACAATCAATTGGAACTGCTTCCCAGAAAGGAAATAGCAGCCAAAGCGATTGCTAACTCGAAATTGATTTATTGTGAATCAATATCGGATATTTTGGATTTAGTGAATGAATACGGTCCGGAACACTTGATTATTTGCAGCAAAGACGAAGATTTTTATCTGAAAGGAATTCAAAATGCAGGTTCTGTTTTTATCGGGAATTTTACTCCGGAAAGTGCAGGAGATTATGCTTCGGGAACCAATCACACCTTGCCAACCAATGGGTTCAGTAAAAATTATTCAGGTATCAATTTAGATAGTTTTTTAAAAGCAATTACCTATCAAAAAATTTCAGCTGTTGGTATTCAAAACATTGGAAAAACCATTGAAATCATGGCTGAAGCTGAAGGATTACAAGGTCACAAAAATGCAGTGACCTTGCGTTTGACCGATTTAAAATCTAATAAAAAGTAGTTTTATGCAAGTGTTTAAACTAGAACCAATGATTCGAAAAAACGTACGAGAAATGCGTTCCTATTCCTCTGCACGCGATGAATTTACGTCTACCAATCAACAATTAATTTTTTTGGATGCGAATGAAAATCCATTTGAAACAGGCCTGAATCGTTATCCTGATCCAAAGCAATTATCCTTGAAGCAAGTTTTGTCCAAGCAAAAAAAGGTTGCTGAAACTTCCATTTTAATTGGTAACGGAAGCGATGAAGTGTTGGATTTAATTTTAAGAGCCTTTTGTGAACCCAAGGAAGATAACGTAATTACTCATCCGCCAACTTATGGAATGTATGGCGTTTTATCACAATTAAACGCTGTGGAAAACCGGGAAGTGTTTTTAACAGCCGACTTTCAATTAGATGTGGACGAAATTTTAAATCAAGTGACCAACCAAACTAAAATTATCTTTTTGTGTTCGCCCAATAATCCAACGGGTAATTCATTCAGCCGGGCATCCATCGAAAAAATTGTGAAAAGTTTTCAAGGATTTGTGGTGATTGATGAGGCGTACATCGATTTTTCCACCCAAGAAAGCTGGCTCACGCAATTGGAAACCTATCCCAATTTAATTATTACCCAAACACTTTCAAAAGCCTATGGTTTGGCAGGAATTCGTATTGGCGTGTTGTATGCTTCGCCAGCGATCATTTCGATTTTAAATAAAATTAAACCACCGTACAATATCAATTCGTTGTCGCAAAGACAAGCTATTTTAAGTTTGAATCAGTCCGATAAACTCAAAAATGATCTTGCTGCCTTACTTGGATTACGGACAATTTTGATAGAGGAATTGAGCAAATTATCCTTTGTGGTAAAAGTCTTTGCAACCGATGCTAATTTTATATTGATACGTGTAGACGATGCCAATTTGCGTTACCAGCAACTGCTTTCTAAAGGAATAGTGGTACGAAACAGAAGCAACCAACCCCTTTGTGAAAACTGTTTACGAATTACCATTGGCACACGAAAAGAGAATGAACAACTATTAACCATTTTAAAACAACTGTAATGGCTCAAAAAGTATTATTTATCGATCGCGACGGAACCTTGGTGATTGAACCCTCCGATTTTCAATTAGACAATTTGTCAAAATTAGAATTTTATCCTAAAGTATTTTTCTATCTATCAAAAATTGCTAAAGAATTAGATTATGAAATAGTAATGGTAACTAATCAAGATGGTTTGGGAACCAATTCTTTTCCGGAAGAAACTTTTTGGCCTACACAAAATTTTATTGTGAACGCGTTTGCAAATGAAGGCATTGTGTTTTCTGAAATTTTAATTGATAAAAGTTTTCCTCACGAAAATGCTCCTACACGTAAACCAAGAACCGGAATGTTGACCAAATACCTCAATAATGCGGACTATAATTTAGAAGAATCTTTGGTGATAGGCGACCGTTTGACTGATGTGGAATTGGCAAAGAATTTAGGAGCAAAGGCGATTTTCATTCCCTCCACACCAAACGTCAACGATGTAAATGAAATTTCGAATGAGTTGGCTGCAACCATTGTTTTAGAAACCACTTCTTGGAAAGCCATTTACGAGTATTTAAAAGTAGACCATCGCGTGGCCACAAACATTCGGAAAACGAATGAAACCGCTATTCAGATAGAATTAAATTTAGATGGAACCGGAAAAAGTCAAATCAACACCGGCTTGCCGTTTTTTGACCACATGCTTGAACAAATCAGCAAACACGGGCAAATGGATTTGATTATTGAAGTTAATGGCGATTTAAAAGTGGATGAACACCACACCATTGAAGACACCGCTATTGCTTTAGGCGAAACGTTTGCTATGGCCTTAGGAAACAAATTAGGCATTGAACGTTACGGATTTACATTGCCCATGGACGATTGTTTGGCACAAGTAGCCATTGATTTTGGTGGGAGAAATTGGTTGGTTTGGGAGTCAAATTTTAAAAGAGAAAAAATAGGGGATATGCCTACGGAGATGTTTCTCCATTTTTTTAAATCGTTTACCGATGGAGCGAAAGCTAATCTGAATATTAAAGCAGAAGGTACGAATGAACACCATAAAATTGAAGCGATTTTTAAAGCTTTTGGAAAAGCAATTAAAATGGCGGTTAAACGCGATGTAGAAAAAATGATTTTACCCACCACTAAAGGCATTTTATAATGAAAATTGTAATTATAGATTATGGTTCCGGAAACATTCAAAGCATACAATTCGCATTGCAGCGATTGGGTTACGAAGGAATTTTGAGTAATGACATCGAAACCATCCAATTGGCAGATAAGGTTATTTTTCCCGGCGTTGGAGAAGCCCAAACTGCTATGAAAAAGTTAACCGAAAGTGGTTTGGATATACTCATTCCCACCTTAAAGCAACCTGTTTTAGGTATTTGTTTAGGCATGCAATTGATGTGTGCTTTCAGCGAAGAACGCAACACCAAAGGTCTGGAAATCTTCGATGCAACTGTTATTCGTTTTCCCAAAGACGTGCGAACACCTCATACCGGTTGGAACAAAATAAATAATTTGCAATCTGCTCTTTTCAAAGGAATTAGCGAGTGTGAGTTCATGTATTTTGTTCATAGCTATTACGCCCCAAAATGTTCTGAATCCATAGCTGAAACAGCCTATGATTGTACGTATTCGTCCGCCTTACAAAAGAATAATTTTTACGGGGTTCAGTTTCATCCGGAAAAGAGTGGAAAAGTAGGATCCCAATTGCTGTCTAATTTTTTAAAATTATAATATGCGAATTATCCCAGCCATTGATATCATCGACGGAAAGTGTGTACGCTTGTCCAAAGGCGATTACAGCACCCAAAAAATATACAACGAAAACCCATTGGAAGTCGCCAAAGCATTCGAATCGCACGGCATCAACTATTTGCATTTGGTCGATTTAGACGGTGCGAAAATCGGTCAGATTACCAATTATAAGATTTTGGAACAACTAGCATCAAAAACCAATTTAAAAATTGATTTCGGTGGCGGATTAAAATCGGATGCCGATTTAAAAGTTGCTTTTGAATGCGGAGCTTTGCAAATTACCGGCGGTTCCATTGCGGTAAAGAATCCGGAGTTGTTTCAACAATGGATTGCAACATATGGAGCGGACCGAATTCTGTTAGGAGCCGATCAAAACAACGGTAAAATTGCCGTTTCAGGCTGGACAGAAACCAGTGAGTTGGAATTAATTCCTTTTATTATAGCTTATGTAAAAAAGGGAATCTCGACAGTTATATGTACAGATATTGCTAAAGATGGCATGTTGCTTGGTCCTAATGCTAAACTATACAAAAAAATTATTTCTGAGATTCCAACACTTCAATTAATTGCTTCCGGAGGGATTACACACCTTTCCGATTTACAAAAAGTAGCTGCGGTAGGATGCGAAGGAGCTATTTTGGGCAAAGCAATTTATGAAGGTGTTATTTCTTTGAAACAATTGGAACAATATATTCTTTCACCACAATCATTCGAATCATGTTAACCAAAAGAATTATTCCCTGTTTAGATATTAAAAACGGTCGCACGGTTAAAGGAGTTAATTTTCTTGATTTAATAGATGCTGGAAATCCGGTGGAATTAGCTCAAAAGTATTCCGAACAAGGTGCGGATGAATTGGCGTTTTTAGATATTACGGCAACGCTGGAAAATCGAAAAACGTTGCAAGCATTGGTTCGTGAAATTGCGACCACCATCAATATTCCTTTTACGGTAGGAGGTGGAATTGCCTCCATCAATGATGTAGAAGCCTTACTTAAAAACGGAGCAGATAAAATTGCAATCAACAGCTCTGCCATTACGAATAGGAAATTAGTTGGCGAACTTTCCCGTGAATTTGGCAACCAATGCATCGTGGTGGCAATTGATGCAAAGTTGGAAAATAAGCAATGGCGAGTTTATCGTTCCGGTGGAAAGATTCCCACTGAATTGTTTTTATTGGATTGGGCCAAAGAAGTCGAACAAAACGGAGCCGGCGAATTGCTCTTTACTTCCATGAATCACGATGGTACAAAAAACGGATTTGCCAATGAAATGCTTGCTCAACTTTCAGAGACGGTAAACATTCCCATCATCGCTTCCGGAGGTGCCGGAAAAATGGAAGATTTCATTGATGCTTTCCATTTTGGAAAAGCCGATGCTGCATTGGCAGCGAGTGTGTTTCACTTTGGAACAATACAAATTCCAGAGTTAAAAAAAGTGTTACAAAATAATAATATACCCATTAGACAATAATTATGAAAGTCAATTTTTCAAAAGACCCTCAGGGTTTAGTTCCTGCCATTATTCAAGATTTTGAAACCCAAAAAGTGTTGATGTTGGGTTATATGAACGAGGAATCCTTGCAACAAACCATCGCAACCAAAAAGACAACATTTTTCAGTCGGTCTAAAAACAGAATTTGGGTGAAAGGTGAAGAAAGCGGCCATTTTTTAAAGGTCATCACGATTAAAAATGATTGCGATGATGATACTTTGTTGATACAAGTCAAACCTGAAGGTCCTACTTGTCACACCGGTTCGGATACTTGTTGGAACGAACCGAACAAAGCAAACTATGGGTTTTTATCGCAATTGGAAGCAACGATTCAGTCTCGAAAAGAAAATCTTAATAATGAATCGAGTTATGTTTCAAGTCTTTTTGCTAATGGAATCAATGCCATTGCACAAAAAGTAGGCGAGGAGGCCGTTGAAGTAATTATTGAAGCAAAAGATTCTAATACCAATTTGTTTTTAAACGAAAGTGCCGATTTACTTTTTCACTATTTAATTTTACTCGCGGCAAAAGAACATTCGTTGGAGGATGTGGTCGCAGTATTAGCAGGAAGGAAAAAGTAAAAATGCCTCATTTTATTAAAATAATTGATTCTGTTTAAAATTTTAATTCCTTTATTGAGTTTTTATATTTTAGAATTTAAAATTATAATTACTAAAAATATAATTCATGTATAAATACCTTTGCTTTTTACTGATTTTACTCGTATCGTGTCAACCCAAAATTGACAAAAGTACACTAGTAGGCATCCAACCTTACAACGATTTTCCGAAAGACAAAACCGATACCATTGCAAAAGTCATAAGTGAATTTTATGATTTGAAAACGGTGGTTTTGCCTGAACTACCACTTCCTAAAAATGCTTTTATTCAAGTAAAATCAGCCCGATACCGAGCAGACAGTTTGATTAAAATACAAAAGCGTCTCAAAGTGGATACTTTAGATTTTGTATTGGGATTGACCCATCAGGATATTTCGGTAACCAAAAAAGACAACAATGGAAAAATCAAATCACCCGTTTATAAGTATGCTGATTGGGGTATTATGGGTTTGGCGTATTGTCCGGGAAACAGTTGTATAGTTTCCACGTTTCGAATCAAACATTCCGACAAACAAAAACATTTCACCCGCTTAAAGAAAGTGGCCGTTCACGAATTTGGACATAATTTAGGTTTACCTCATTGTCCGGATAAATCTTGTGTGATGACTGATGCTGTTGAAAGTGTGGCAACCATTGATAACGCTCAGTTGGCTCTTTGTGAAGCTTGTACGCTTAAATTAAAATAACGGAAAACAAAAAAGGACAAGTTTTGCATGTCCTTTTATATCTATAAAGATGGGGTTAATTCAAAGTAAACTCCGCCGATATTGCTGTATTCAATAATTTCGAAATCGGGCAGTTCAATTCGGCATCTTTGACCAATTCAGCAAAATGGGTTTCTGAAATACCGGCGACTTTGGCTTTCAGCACCAAATGCGATTTGGTTACGGCACCGTCTTCAAACGTGATTTGACCTTCTGTTTGTAATTCTTCCGGAGGGAAACCGGCTTTCGTTAGGTTAAAACTCAATTTCATGGTGAAACAACCGGCATGAGCGGCTGCTATCAACTCTTCGGGATTGGTTCCGATGCCTTCTTCAAAACGGGAGCCAAACGAATATTGGGTTTTGTTTAAAACTGTGCTTTGCGTTGTTAAATGACCTTTGCCTTCTTTTCCTGTACCGTTCCAAACGGCCGTAGCTTTTCTTTTCATAATTACTTTTTTTTGGTAATAGTCAAATTTAAAAAAAGTAAAATGGAATTATGGTAAGATTATCACAATTGATTAAAAATCACTAATACTTCCCGTTTAATAATTCTCCACCAATACTTGATTTTGCTTTAATGCCAAGCTTTTTCATCATTTCATACGTGGTGCAAACCGCTGCTGAAGTTACCGGTATACCACATTCCGCTTGAATTAAATCAATAGCTTCCAAAGAAGGCATTTGAACGCAGGCAGAAGCCACTAACACATCCACATCGGTTAAATCCAATTGTTTGTAAATTTCCAATAAATTCATTGGGTTTTGGGCAGCCACTTCTAGGTTATCCGGGATTTCAAGTGCAATACTTTCTTTCACTTTGATGCCTTGGTGTTCTATATAATCCACTACTTTATCCGTAAGGGGTCGCATATACGGTGTGATGATGGAAATTTGTTTAGCTCCCAAGACTTTCAATCCGTTAATCAAAGCACCGGCAGAAGTGACAATAGGCGTAGGGAAGTCGTTCGCAATTGTCTCTTGATGTAAATTTACCTCAGAAACACAATGATAGCCGCGACCCATGCTCATGATCGCTACTAAGCAAGCATATCCCATCACATCTACATGAGCATCCGACAATTCCTGAGCACATTTCAAACTCATGGCATCCATGGCTTCGAGTTCTTCTTTGGTTACTTTTTTCATTCGCATACGGCTAGAATGAAAGGTAAAACGTTCCGGTAAAATGGTTTCCCTTGCTCTAAAAATAGCCGGGATTTCAGTTTCCATGGTAACGTTGGAGGAGGGGACTATTTGGCCTATTCTATATTTTTTCATATTATTTTTTTTAACCACGAAGAGCACAAAGGTTTACGCAAAGTTCGCAAAGTCTATTGTCTTTTCTCTATATTCTATTTTCTCAAATCTAAATTTCCTTCACCGTATTCACAATCGTTCCAATTCCTTCCACAGTGGCTTCGACAACATCGCCATTCCACATCCATTCTTGTGGAGTGCGTCCGGCACCAACACCTGATGGTGTACCCGTTGCAATGATGTCGCTCGGTTCAAGGGTGAAAACGGTACTTAAATCTTCGATTAAATCGTTGATGTTGAATAGTAGAAACTTCGTGTTTGAATTTTGTTTTTCCACCCCGTTTAACTTTAAGGATAAATTTAAGTTGTGCGGATTCGGAAGTTCATCCTTCGTCACTAAATACGGACCCATCGGAGCGAAGGTGTCTTGTCCTTTGGAAACAATCCACTGACCTTCACGACGGCAGTCACGAGCCGAAATATCGTTGATAACCGTGTAACCAAAGACATAATCCAAAGCATCTGCTTTAGGGACATACTTTCCTTTTTTACCAATAATTACTGCCAATTCCACTTCCCAATCTAATTGTTGGGTCAGTTTTGGGTTCAATAAAATATTTGTATTAGTGCCCGTTACCGTTGTGGGTGGTTTGGAAAAGATAATTGGTTTTTGAGGTAGTTTGCCTGTGGTGTCTAATGTTCTTGCACTTTCAGCCACATGCTCGGTATAATTTAAACCAATACCGATGATGTTTTTTCTCGGTTTTGGAATGGGTGCAACCAATTGAATTTCGGACAATTCATAACTGATTTCTTCAAAATCTTTTTCAGGAGTTTCACGAATTAATTCAGTTATCTCTTCAATGATTTCAAAACCTAAATCAATTAATTCCAACATATCATTAGGAAGTGGAAAATTAGATATTTCTCCAAAGTCTTCCATGTCGATTACTTGGTTATTGTGAAGAAATCCCAGGCGGGGTTTTGAGTTTTCGAAGGTGTAGGTGAGTAGTTTCATTTTTGTAAAGGTTCTAGGGTACTGAGGAACTTATGTTCTATGGTTTGGTTAATGTTATTCAATTTTAAATTTCACAAATACTTCAGATTCAACTTTAATTTTTTCAAATTCAATATCATCAGCTATATATTCATATTTAGATGTTGTTAAACTTGAAGCTCCTCTTATCATGATACCACCAACTCGACCTTGCAGAACATTTGTACTATTACTATTTGAATCAGATATGTAGATTGCTACTCCAACCTTTTGATTTAAAGGCTGTACCATTGCTAAAGCATTTTGTTTAGCTTTTAAAATTGCCCGACTTTTTAATTCTAATTTCAATTCCTCCATTTTAGAATATTCTGTCTTTTCTAGAGTTATATTAGAAATATTCTCTTCTTCCAATTCAACAATTACTTTTCCGGCGGTTTTTGCATCGTAAACAAGAACTGAATACATTTTTGCTTTTTGAACATCTTGTTGTTTCAGAAAATATTTTTTGAAATCACTAGATAAATCCGTTAGTGTAAGCTGTTTTGAGACATCAATTCCTATAACTTTCAATTTGTTAACCATTTTTGTTTCCAACTCTTCTAAAGATATCTTGCCTTTTGTGTCCTTTTCAAGGAGTAGAACAGTCAAATAAATTCGATCAGGAGTTACCAATGTATCAACTTTGGCGGATGTTTCTAAATAAGGTAAATCAATGAAATTCTTTGTTTGAGAATAAATTGAAGTAACTGGTATCAGTAATAAAATTAAAATTAATTTTTTCATTGTTGTGTTGATATTAAACTCTTTGATATCCATTATTTTCTTGATAGTCTCTTTCCTGATACAAGCCCAATTTTTCGATAACCGGTAAATCATTAAAAGAAAACAGGCAAGCGTCTTCTGAATCTGATGCATTGTGGTGTTCATGCCAAGCCCAAGACGGCACACAGAAAATATCTCTTTCCTTCCAATCGAAACGTTTTCCGTTGATAATCGAATAGCCTTTCCCTTTGGCACATTGATAGACAAAAGAACCGGTATGTTTGTGGGCTTTTCCTTTGAAATCGGCGGGTAATAGTTGCATTGAGGCTCCCATCGTTTGCATCACGTGTCCACCTGTTAACGGATTGGAATATTTCATAAAAACACCATCAAACGAATTGACATCATTCACTTTTTGAGCTTCTAATAATGTCGGATATACCTTTGACCACGAATATTTGAAAAGTGGCGAATACGATTTGTCCCATGCTTTATCCGCAGGAATTAAACCAGCACAACCATAAGTAATGGGAGAATAGTTTAACGGTGCAACTAATTGCTGTTTGCCTTCTAAAACTGCATAATCGTTAGCTTCTAAGGCGTTTACTAACGGAATATCGAGACCGTCTTGCCAAATACAGGTTTTTCCGCCTTCTTCCACGCCGTGTTCGTGCCAAGTTGAATTGGGTGTTATCACAAAGTCGTTAACTTCCAACATAATTTTATTGCCATCTACGACCGTGTATCCTTTTTCGCCTTCCATGATGAAACGAAGGGCAGAGGCACGGTGACGATGAGCGGAAGTAAATTCTCCCGGACGAGTCACTTGAATGCCAGTGTATAACCATCCTACTGCGGCTGCCACCTCTTTTCGTTTATCGTTGACTAAATACACCACTCGGCGTCCTGCTTGTTCCGGTGTTACTAGTTCGGAGGATTTCAAGACTAATTCCCGTAAATCATCGTATTTCCATAACATTGGTACAGAGTTGGCTCGTGGCTCCCAAGGTTCGATATCGTTGGCCACTGTCCATAGAGCACCTGCTCCTAAATTTTCTAATTCTTTATAGTAGGCTTTTAGTTCATCGGAGTCTTGAACTCGGGCTCTACCGTATACATCGTCTGAATGTTTTGCGTCCATTATTGTTATTTTTTATTAAACTCCTCATGATTATCAATAAAGGTAATCTTTCTTGTGGGAGCGGTATTTACTCGTAAATCAAAGATATCAAATCGGTTGTAATGTCCCAAAATATCGTGCATCTGTTTGGGTTGGATGCATTTCTCCAAATCAATATCGGCATACACAATTCCTTCGTCATCAATTAATGGTTCGCCCACAACTGCTCCGTTTGGACCAATAATTCCGGAGAAAGCGGAACTTTTTCGAGTCAATAACTCTTCAATATTCGGTACATCCGGTTTCAAAACATCCATAATTTCTTTCGAAATGGTGGAACAGGAAACAACGGTAAATAATTTTCCTTCAAACGAATGAGCAGCGGCACGGATTTTAATTGCTTCCGCCATATTGTAATCGGGTGGAGCCACGGGAAGTGAAATGTAATTGGCAATGTGAATCAATTCGCCTTGCGATAATAACGTAAATCGAGCTAGCGTATTGGTGTTTTCACCACACGCTAAGGTTCCAATAGGGCCGATTCCGGTTTTGTATACTTTTAACGAGGAACCATCTCCGCTTGACCACGTAAGTTTTTCTGCCCAGGTTGGGACTAACTTTCGGTGTTTGCCTATTAAAATTCCTTTGTTATCAATGATGAGATTGGTGTTGTAAATTTCGCCATAACTATCGCCACGTTCATTGATTCCGATAACAATGTGCATATTGAAATCTTTTGCTGCTTTGAATAGTGGTTTCATCGACTCATCGGTAACAGCGACTGAATTTTTATACAATTGTTCATACCATTTGCTGCCTTGAACGGGTGTCATAATCCAATTCCAATAGGGATATCCAGCGACAAACACTTCCGGGAAAGCGATTAATTGGGCTCCGTTTGAATTAGCTTCTTTTATAAAAGAAATGGCTTTTTCAATAGTTTTTTCCACGTTTAAAAAAACGGGGGAAGTTTGGACGGCGGCGGCTTTGAATTTTGGAAAGTTCATAGTTTTTAAATTACGAATTTAAAATTACGAATTATGAATTGAAAACGAGATTAAAACGTAATTCATAATTTGTAATTCATAATTTTATTTTTCATTTCTTCTGTAAAACCTTCTGCTTTAATTTTTTCACGGTCATCGGCTATTTTTACATTGACAAGGGTTACTTCGCCTTCTAAAACGGTTATGTTATTTTCATTTACAAATTGAAATCCGCATAAAACTGAAGCAAAGCCAAGGTCTTTTACCCATAATTTTTTGGTTAAGACTTCTCCCAATCGAGCTGGGTTTTTGAATTGTATTTTCAAATCAACGGTTGGAATACCATTGGTTTCGTGCATTTTGGAAAAAGGTCGGTCGAGTGCTTCTTCAAACCAATCTTCCACTAAATCGTTAAGCATTTCTAAAAAGCGTGGATAGAAAACGATACCGGCGTAGTCGATGTGTTTGAATTTTATTTTTTCTTGTTTGGTGAAAGTTTTAGTCATTGTTTATTTTATTTTTGTCTTCAATAGCTTTCATTTTTTCTTCAAATTTGCTCTGTTTTTCTTCTCTTTTTCTATTTAACTCTTTAATTTCTTCGTCTGTTTCTTCAAAATAAGTTATTCCAAATTCTTTAAATAATTTTTCTTGTTTCAAAGCACAGCGTTCCAAGAATTGAAGATTTTTTGACGATAGTGTATTACTACAACTAAAACATATTTCAATATACCCAAATATTTCATTTTTAGTGTTGGTGAAAATTAGAACATGTCTAGGCCAATAACAATCAGCAGGCTCGACATCTTCAGTTTTACATTTTTCTAATTCTGATTTCAATTTGTTTATTTGATCTTGGTCTAAAAGAATTCTATTTCTTACATATTTTTCTTTTATTTCAATAGTGTTGTTTTTTATGTAGTTGACATCCGTAAAACTATCTTCGCGATCCCATTTTTCCCTGTCATAAAAAGCCATGATTTCAATATTTTTTGTTTGGTTAAAAATTGAATCAAGAGCTTCATTTTCTTGTGAGATACATGAAGAATAGATGACCAAAAAAAGTAAAATAAATTTTGTTTTCATACCTAATGTCTTAATACTCTCATCTTAATACTTCTCTACTTTAACTTAAACCGTTGTATTTTCCCTGTCTCCGTTTTTGGTAAAACCTCTGTAAAATAAATCACTCTAGGGTATTTATACGGTGCTGCTACTTCTTTGAACCAGTGTTGAATATGGTTTTTCATATTATCTGTTGCTTTAGATGCGTCTTTTAAAACAATATGAGCACAAACCAACATCCCACGTTCAGAATCAGGTAAACCAACAACGGCACATTCCAAAATTTCTTCGTGGGTTAAAAGTACGGATTCTACTTCAATTGCTGCAATATTATAGCCGGAAGATATGATCATATCGTCGCCACGAGCGATAAACCAGAAGTAACCGTCGGCATCTTGTTTAAAAATATCACCCGTTAAATTCCATCCGTTTTGTACATATTCTTGTTGTTTATCAGTGCGATTGAGGTATTTGCAACCTGTAATTCCGCGAACGGCTAAACGGCCGGGTTCGTTTCTGGCAACTTCATTGCCTTTTAAATCTATGATTTTCGCTTCATAACCTGTAACCACTAATCCTGTTGAACCGGGTTTCATGTTGTCTTCGTTGGAAGAGATAAATATGTGTAGCATTTCTGTCGCACCGATTCCGTCAATGATTTTTAAACCGGTGGCGTTGTGCCAATCTTCCCAAACTTTTAACGGCAAGGTTTCACCGGCAGAGACACATTTGCGAAGGCTGGAAACATCGTACTCTTTTACTTTTGTAGTAATGACTCTCCAAGCAGTTGGAGCTGTAAAACAAATAGTAATTTTATGTTCCTGAATAGCTTCCAATAAACTATCCGGTGTAGGTTTTTCGATTAAAAAAGTAGAAGCTCCAAAATACAAAGGAAACAAAACCAATCCACCCAAACCAAAGGTAAAACCCAGTGGCGGACTACCGGTAAATATATCATTTGGTGTCGGTTGAAGCGAATAGTTTGGAAACGCTTCACAACTATTCAAAATATCTTTGTGGTAATGAGCCGTCATTTTAGGCAAACCCGTCGTTCCGGAAGTAAATCCGATTAAGGCAACACTATCCGATTTTGAATGGAAATTATCAAACGTTTTGGGTTTGTTCATTGCTAAGTTTTCCAATTCGGAAGTGCCACTTTCAGAACCACAAAATTTGCAGACTCTTTTTAAGAAATCAGAATGTACATGATTCATTTCTTCTTCCAACGCAATGTCGCAAAACACGTGGGATATTTCGGCACAGTCGATGATAGTTGTTAATTCTTTCGAACGCAACAAAGGCATGGTTGCAACGACAATTCCGCCCGCTTTTAAAATTCCAAACCATAACGCCACCATCATTGGGTTATTCGCAGACCGAATGAGAACACGGTTTCCGGATTGCAAACCTAAGTCATCTACTAAAACATGAGCAATTTGATTGGCTTTTTCAAACAAATCCTGATACGTCCACGTTTTTTTGAAGGTTCGAAGACAAGGATTGTTTCCATTACCATTTTTGATGTGAGAATCTAAAAGACGTTCGACACAATTAAGCATTTCGTTCTCGTACCAACCTTTTAAATAGGTCGGTTGCAAGTCAATACTCGGTAAGGAATCATGGGCGAAGTTGTCTTGGAAGTGTTTCATTGATTACTCTTTTAATTTTTTAACTTCTTTGGAACGAACTAAGGATTTCATTTGGGTAATAGCAACTTTGTTGAGTTGAGTAAGTCGTTCACTTTGTGACAAACCTTGTTGAATAAGCAAAGCATTTATGCTTTCCAAATTACTCAAAACTACCAATTGCTCCAAAGTCGCAAAATCTCTTATGTTTCCTTTTTGATCGTGATTGTTTTCTCTCCATTCTTTGGCAGTAATTCCAAACAAGGCAACATTCAGTAAATCAGCTTCATTGGCGTAAACAAAACTAGCCTGTTGTTTGGTAATTTCAAGAGGAATTAGATTCTCTTTTATTGCATCTGTATGAATTTGATAATTAATTTTTGAAATCGTACGTTGTAAATTCCATTCTAAATTTAAGTTTTCGTTTTCATTTTCTTTTAAACGTTGGAACTCTTTAATGATGTAAAGCTTGAATTCAATAGAAATCCAAGAGGCAAATTCTAAAGCAATGTCTTTATGAGCAAAAGTTCCACCATATCTTCCGGCTTTTGAAACAATACCAATTGCGTTAGTACTTTCTATCCAGCGTTTAGGAGTCATTACAAAACTGTTTAAACCAGCTTGTTTTCTAAACCCGTCGAATTCGACGGGTTTAAAATTAGGGTTATAAATCATTTCCCAAAACCCCAAAAGCTCTATCGTATTTCGGTTTCTTAACCAATTTTTAATAATGTCATCTGTTTGGGCAGTGTCTTTATGTTTGGCAATATCTGTTAATGAAATATAATCGTTGTTACTTTGGTTTACAACTGCTATTTCAAAACCTTGAACTTCTATTTTGGATTTTTTTTCTTTCATTTTTTAGTCACTCTGAGTTACTGAGATTTTAAGCTATGCCGTTTATAGCAAAGCTTTCTAATTTATTTGTTTTCAGATTAATTATTGCAATCCAATAAGAAACTCCGCCATCCAAAATCAATTTATATTCTTCTTCCCAAAATCGATTATCTTGTTTTTTACTATTCTTGTCTAAATAAAATGAAACATGTAGCATTTTATCTCCGTCAGAGTTAATAAAACCTAAATATTGTCTTTTATAATCCTTTAAATTTCTGAAAATATATCTACCATCTTTACTGTTATTTTTGTTTTTTAAATTTGATATTAAAATATTCTCAGCACCATTAATTTCTTCGATTGAAGGGGTAAATCTTGAGGGTGAATTTTCAATCACACTAGATTCAAAGTCTTTATTAAAAACTTCTCCAATACTATTGTTATTTCTTATCAAATAGGCATTTTCATTTTCTTTTATTTCAACAAAAGGGGTTGATTTACAAGATGTAAAAAGAAATGAAATGATAAAAATTATTATTGACTTTCTCATTTTTACAAATATTCTAATTTCAGAAATTACTTTAAATTTATTAATTTACATTTTAAAACACATGAGTCGAAAAGTTCTGGTCTTAATTCTTAATACTTTTATCTTAATACTATTTTTTATTACTCTTCGGCTTCAACGCCTTCTTCATTCCCTCAACTTGCTTACGTTCAGCTACTTTCAAGGGGTACAAATGTGAACTTCCCATTTTGTATTGAACCGGAATATCAATGGTTTGCACATTTTCATACGCTTGTGCATTTCTAACAAAGTTAGCATCGGCTAATAATGGTCTGCCCAACGCTACTAAATCGGCTCTTCCGTTTAAAATAATGGTATTGATTTGATCAATGTCTTGGATATAACCAGCTGTAATTGTTGGGATGTGAATCGTGTTTCGAACCAAATCTGAAAAAGGAGTTTGCCACATTCTTCCCATTTGAGGTTTTTGATTTTCAACAGTATTTCCGGTGGAAACGTTGATGATATCTGCTCCGGCAGTTTTGAAAGCATTTGCAATATAAATTACGTCATCTTCTGAAATTCCGTTTTCAACCCAATCAGACGCAGAAATTCGAACTGACATTGGTTTTTGTTGTGGAAATACTTTTCGCATTTCAGTAAAAATCCTCAATGGAAATTTGATTCGATTATCAACACTTCCACCAAATTCATCGGTGCGTATGTTCGTCAACGGTGATAAAAATGATGCCAATAAAAATCCGTGATGAGCTTGTAATTCAATCATATCAAAACCGGCTTGTTCTGCATTTTTGGTGGCTTGGACAAATTCAGTTGTGATAATATCCATATTTTCCAAACTCATTTCTTTTGGAGTTGCCATTTTGGAATGGAATGGAATTGGGGAAGCGGAAAGCAATTCCCAAGCATTTTCAATCGGTTCGTTTTGACCTTCCCAAGGTTTTTTAATTGCACCTTTTCTGCCTGAATGTCCGAGTTGAATTCCGATTTTTGTTTGTGTGTTTTGATGAATGAAATCAGTGATTTTTTCCCATTCAACTAGTTGACTTTCATTATAAATGCCCGCACAACCTAAAGTGATACGACCAGTTGAAGAAATAGCAGTCATTTCGGTTAAAATCAATCCAACTCCACCGGTGGCTCGACTTCCATAATGCACCAAATGCCAATTGTTGACTAGGCCATTTTCAGCTGAATATTGTCCCATAGGAGCCATCACAATTCGGTTTGTTACTTCTAAATTCCTTAATTTGAAAGGGGAAAAAGCGGGAGGGACTTCGATAAGCTCAGTCTGACAGTTGTTTAATGTATTGAATTCATGCAACACTTTATCAGTAAACGATTTATCACGAATTTGCAGGTTTTCAAACGTCACTTTTTTGGAACGTGTCATACAACCAAAAGCAAATTGATAGAATGGATGTTGCAAATGTCTGTCCATGTTTTCAAACCAATCCAAGGAAACCAAAGCAGCATATTGAATCATTTCCACTTTATTTCTACGGGTTTTGTCGTATTGAGTAAAAGCAGCTTGAACATTATTCGAATTAGCAATTACAGCATCTGATAAACCAATGGCACAATCCATCGCTAATTTTGTTCCCGAGCCAATCGAGTAGTGGGCTGTGGCTTTCGCATCGCCCAATAAAACTATGTTGTTGTGTGACCATTTTTCATTGGTTACATGCGGAAATTGCCGCCAATGCGATTTATTGGAAATGAGTTGATGACCGTCTAATTCATCTTTGAAAATTTCAGCAATTTTTTGAATGGTATCTTCTTCGTTTGTGACTTCAAAACCAAAGTTTTGATAAGTTTCATCACTGCATTCAAAAATCCAAGTACTCATACCTTCTTCGTATTGGTAGGTATGAGCGACAATCATTCCCTGTGGTGTGGACCGGAAAAAATAAGTAAATGCTTCTAATGGCTTGGTGGAACCTAACCATACAAAACGGTTCTTTTTGAGTTCAATTTTGGTTCCAAATTCAGAAGCAAATTGTGTTCGAATGGCACTTCCAATTCCGTCACAAGCTACAATGATATCCGAATCGGTAAACTGATTTAAATCATCTACATTTTGTTCGAAATGAAGGCTAACACCTTCTTCACGGCAACGTTGGTGCAATAATTTCAGTAAAGTTTTACGCGAACAACCACAAAATCCGTTACCGGAGATATTTACAGTTTGCCCATCACGAGCCACAATAATATCATCCCAATAAGCAAATTCGCTACGAATGAGTTCGTAGGATTTTAAATCCCGCATTAAAAACTCACCTAATGTTTCATCGGAAAATACGACACCAAAACCGAAACTGTCCTCGGGTTTGTTCCGTTCGTATACATCGATTTGGCAATGAGGCATTGCTTTTTTGGTTAGTATGGAAAAATAGAGTCCGCCCGGACCACCGCCTATTACTGTTATTTTTTTCATTTTTTGCAAAGTCGCAAAGACGCGACAGTTTATCTTATTTTTAATCTATTATTTTCTCATAAAATCAAAGGCACCTTTTCTCAAATTGATACTGTATTCTAGGTACGCTTTTAAACAGCACAAGAAATTGGACCAGCCAAATGAATTTCCAGAAAGCCATTTTAATCCTGCTTCATTGTTAGGCATACTTTTTTCATGGATAGTTACTAAAGTGGAATTGTTTTCTTTACTAGTTAAAAAGAATTCCACTAAAAGTTCTTTTTCATCAATTGCCCAATAGTAAGAGATGTATTCATTTTTAATGATTTTATCTACGCGAACCGGACAATCCAAATCAAATTCAGGAAACCTCCAAACAAGATTTTTTCCTTCTTCCATAATTCCTGTACTTTCAGAAATGAAATAGTTGCACATTAATTCCGGATTAACGATTGCTTCAAAAACAGTTTTCAGGGGTTTTTGAATTTGCATCGCTACTTTTATTTCAAGTGTATCTGCTTGCATATTAACTTCTTTTTATTGAAAAAAGTTCCCCTAACGTACTATAATTTGAGCCTGCTAAACGAGCTACCGGTTTGTAAACATCCAAATTGATACGGTTGTTTTCCATTAAAATCGAATCGTCAATATGAATGGTTTTAATCTTTCCGATGACAATACATGCTCCGCCGCCTTCGTTATTATCCATGAAATAATGATGAATCATTTCGCATTCCAAATGAATCGGACTTTCTTTGACACGTTTGGGTTGGATGGAAACAGAATCAATCGGAGTCAAATTGGTTAATTTAAATTCATCCACATCGGCAGGAACGGCTTCAGAAGTGGCATTCATTTGTTCTACCACATCCAATGTTACCAAATTCACAACAAATTGACCGTTTTGTAAAACATTATTCAACGTGTCCTTGTTTGTGTTGTTGTCTCTTCTAGTTGAAAACATCACACAAGGTGGGTCACTGGAAACCATATTAAAATAGGAAAAGGGAGCTAGGTTGTTGATTCCGTTGCTGTCAATTGTTGAAATCCAGCCAATGGGTCTTGGAATAATGATTCCGGTTAATAATTTATATAAAACAGAAGGATCTGTTTTGTTTGTATCAAATTGCATTAGATGAAGTTGTTTTTACAAATTAAAGAAAATAGTTGGAATATTATAAGTTGAAAGTTATTAAAATTATCAACTTTTTAAATTGTTTATGAGTATTAAAGTTAAAATTACAGTTTTGTGATTCTTTGGTAAAAATTATATTGTTTATAATTTTAGCTCAATAAAAATGAGTACTTCACAAAAAAAACATAAAAAAAATACAGAATATGTTTTTGTATAATTGCTAATTTAGTATATTTATGCAAAATTTTTATATATGGAACTTTTAGCCTGCCCAAAATGCCAAAGTAATCAAATCGTAAAAAGTGGTGTTATCAAAGATAGACAAAGGTATTTATGCAAAAAATGTAACTATTACTTTACCGTTAATAAACTAGGTAAAAAGATAGATGATTACTATGTAACCAAAGCATTGCAATTGTTCTTAGAAGGATTAAGCTACCGTGAAATTGAGCGGATTATAGGGGTTTCTCATGTCACCGTAAGCAATTGGGTGAAAGAGTATAAAATAAAAAAACCTGCCCACACCGATTATCATCCCACTTACAAGATATACAATCATTTAGAGCTAGTTGAATTCTTAAAAAACAAAGAACATTTATCCGGAGCCGGAATGATTATAACGGAATTAGGAGACAAGTTTATGCTTATAAAATGGGAGCGTTTTAAAGATTAACTATAGTGATTAACAAAAATATATAGCTGAATTTTTTTCTTTCAGATAATATTTCAATTTGGTACTCAGAAAAAAACAATTATTTCCAAAAACCAAACCCTATTATCAATGAAAAAAACACTATTTTTAGGACTCTTTGCATTATTAACTTTTAATGCATTTTCACAAGGTTCACCCGATTATGGAGGGGGAATGAAAGTAAATTTTAATGAAGACGGTTCAAAGTACATGCGATTTATTACTTGGGGTCAAGTTTGGGCTCAATATAATGACAACATGCCTGAGGGTGAAAAAGCATTTAACACTACTCTAAGACGAGCTCGATTTATAACTTATGCACAATTAACTCCTAAGTTTTTGATATTAACACATTTTGGTATTAATTCCCTTAGTGCAGACAATATGTCTCCGGTTGGAAAAGGAGAATCGTCTCAATTGTTTTTACATGATTTTTGGGTTCAATATAAAGTAGCTGATAAACATGATGTTGGAGCCGGTTTGCATTATTGGAATGGAATATCAAGGTTGAACAATGAAGGTACTTTAAATTTTTTAACTCTAGATAACAACAGACAGTCTTGGTCAACTTTGGGATTATCTGATCAATTTGCCAGACATCAAGGAATTTATGGTAAAGGAGCTTTTGGTAAATTACAATATCGTGTTTCTATAAATGAAGCCATTACAAATGGGATAGATGCCAGAGACCCTGAAACGAATGTAAACACCTCAATTTATGGAGGAAGAAGAATACTAGGGTCTAAAGATTCCGGAATGGCCTATGCCGGTTATTTTGAATATGGGTTTAAAGATGCTGAAAGTAATTTATTGCCTTATAAAGTGGGAACTTATTTAGGGACAAAAAAAGTATTTAATCTTGGAGCCGGCTTCTTTTTACATCCAAATGGAAGTGTCATGAATGACGGTACAAAAAATGTTGGTGAGGATGTTTCCATTTTTGCGGTAGATGCTTTCTATGATGCTCCAATTGGTGATTCTAAAGCAGCTATTACAGGTTATTTAACCTATCAAAACAATAATTACGGTAAGAATTATTTGTTTAATGCTTATGGTACCGGTAGTTTTATATACGGACATGTTGGTTATTTGTTGCCTACAGAAAAAACAACTAAATTACAACCGTATTTATCGTATGCTTCCAATTCCTATGATGCTGTTGACGACAACAGAAATGTTTTTGGAGCAGGAGCCAATCTATTTTTAAATGGACATAATTCAAAATTAACGCTGGAATATAAAAATGAAAAGTTTGGAGAAACAAAAACCGGAACGGTTACTCTTCAAGCGATGATTTATCTATAACTAACCCTTAAAACAGTAAAACTATGAGTAATCAAGCAAACGCAACGGCGTATTGGAAGGAAAATTTGAGATACCTTCTCATTTTATTGAGCATTTGGTTTTTGGTTTCCTATGGAGCCGGAATCTTATTTAAAGATGCATTGGATGCAATTAAAATCGGTGGTTTTCCCCTTGGATTTTGGTTTGCCCAACAAGGTTCAATTTATGTATTTGTCATTTTAATTTTTGTCTATGTTCGATTGATGAACAAATTGGATAAAAAATACGGATACGACGAGGAATAGTATTCTGTTGTCGGTTATCTGTTTTCTATAAATAAGAAATCGAAAAAAATAAAAATTTTAAAAACTCAATTGCTCAGTAACTCAGTTTCTCAGCAACTCTAAAAATTAAATAAAATGGATGTAAAAATTTGGACATATATTATAGTTGGAGCAACTTTTGCTCTTTATATTGGAATCGCAATCTGGACTAGAGCCGGTTCTACAAAAGAATTTTATGTTGCCGGTGGTGGTGTTTCCCCTCTAGCAAATGGTATGGCAACAGCTGCCGATTGGATGTCAGCTGCTTCTTTTATATCAATGGCCGGTATTATTTCCTTTGCCGGATATGATGGTGCAGTGTATTTAATGGGATGGACCGGTGGATATGTGCTTTTAGCTTTATTATTGGCACCCTATCTAAGAAAATTTGGAAAATTCACCGTGCCCGATTTTATTGGTGACCGATATTATTCAAAAACAGCAAGATCTGTAGCTGTCTTTTGTGCCTTAATTGTTTCGTTTACTTATGTAGCCGGACAAATGCGTGGAGTAGGTGTTGTTTTTTCAAGATTCTTAGAAGTTGATATCAACACGGGAGTAATCATTGGAATGATTATCGTTTTATTTTATGCTGTATTAGGTGGTATGAAAGGAATCACGTATACCCAAGTGGCACAATATTGTGTATTGATTTTTGCCTTTATGGTACCGGCTATCTTTATTTCAATTCAAATGACCGGTAATCCAATTCCACAATTAGGTATGGGTGGAACTGTTACCGGTTCTGAAACTTATTTATTAGACAAATTAAATGGATTATCTACTGAATTAGGCTTTAACGAATATACTAATGGATCAAAATCCATGATTGATGTATTTGCTATTACATTAGCTTTAATGGTGGGTACAGCAGGATTACCACACGTAATTGTTCGCTTTTTCACGGTTAAAAAAGTAAAAGATGCCAGACAATCAGCAGGATTAGCCTTAGTGTTTATTGCAATTCTTTACACAACTGCACCTGCTATAGCAGTTTTTGCCAGAACAAACTTAATTCAAACTGTTAGCAATAAAGAATATGCCTCAATGCCTGAATGGTTTAAAAATTGGGAAAAAACCGGTTTATTGATGCATACAGATAAAAATAATGATGGTAAAATTCAATATGTAAAAGGGGATGCTTATATAATGAAAGAAGGTAAGCCTCAAAAAGACCAGCCAAATATTGAAAGTGCAAATGAATTATATATCGATAACGATATCATGGTTTTGGCTAATCCTGAAATTGCAAATTTACCAAATTGGGTGATTGCATTAGTAGCTGCAGGTGCATTGGCTGCTGCATTATCTACAGCAGCAGGTTTACTTTTAGTTATTTCTGCAGCGGTTTCACATGATTTAATCAAAAAAATGATTAAACCGGACATTTCAGAAAAAAGTGAATTATGGACAGCTCGTATTTCTGCTGCAGTGGCCGTTTGTGTTGCAGGATATTTTGGAATTAACCCTCCAGGATTTGTAGCGGCTGTAGTTGCATTAGCTTTTGGATTAGCCGCAGCATCCTTTTTTCCTGCCATTATTCTGGGAATTTTTTATAAAAAGATGAATAAAGAAGGAGCAGTTTCCGGAATGGTAGTTGGTATGTTATTGATGTTATATTACATGGCAAAATTCAAATTAGGTTGGTTAGGTGAAATGCCTGACAAATCAGAATGGTGGTTTGGAATTTCACCGGAAGGTTTTGGAACCGTTGCTATGATTGCAAACTTTATTGTTGCCTTAGTTGTTTGTAAATTCACACCGGCACCACCACAAAATGTTCAAGATATTGTTGAAAATATAAGAATTCCATCGGGAGCAGGAGAAGCAACCGGACATTAATTTTTTACTTTTGGTTAGTATAATTACTTTCTCTGCTCTTGTTTTTCGAGGGCAGAGTTTGTAATTTTAACAGCAGCATAGTATATTATTAAATAGATTTAAAATGAAAAAAAGGCATATTCAAAAGTTTGTATTGATAAGCATCGTATTGTGGGTTTGTTTTAACATTCCTATTTTACTTCTTTTTAATTCTTCTGATTTATTTTTAGGATTGCCGATTATTTATTTTTATGTATTTTCAATTTGGTTTATCAGTGCAATTGTTTCGTTAATTATTTTTAAAAAATTCAATGAATAGTTTAGGCTTAATAGTCATATTACTTTTCTATTTAGGACTTTTATTTTTGACCGCACAATGGGCAGAACGAAAAGGTAATTCTAAATGGACAAATAATCCGTATGTCTATTCTTTATCCTTAGCTGTTTATTGCACTACTTGGACTTATTATGGTAGTATTGGTGTTGCGGCCGATTCCGGTTTGAATTTTTTGCCAATTTATCTAGGCCCTGTCATTGCTTTTCCGCTATGGATTATAATTTTGAAAAAAATCATACGAATTTCCAGAGTCAATAAAATTTCAAGTATTGCTGATTTTATATCCCTTCGTTATGGAAATAGTCGATTTTTGGGGGCATTAGTGACCGTTATTTCATTAATCGCGATATTGCCTTACGTGGGATTACAATTAAAAGCCATTACAGAAACATTTCATGTGGTCACTAAAACGAAAGAAAGTAGCAACATCTTAACCGATACTTCAACCTATGTAGCCTTTATTCTGGCACTATTTGCTTCCTTTTATGGAACTCGATATGTAGATGCTTCTGAAAAAAGAAAAGGAATGGTTACCGCTGTTGCGATGGAGTCCATTTTGAAATTAGTATTTTTTATTATTCTTGGAATTTATGTCACTTATTTTGTTTTTGATGGATTTGAAGATATTTATCACCAAGCAGAACCCTTAGCTGATTTCAAAAAATTAAACACTATCAATGGTTTAGAAGGCGGGATGAATTGGATGTTGTTGATGATTATGTCCTTTTTCTCTATTTTTTTATTACCCAGACAATTCCATATGAGCATTGTCGAAAATAACCGAGAAAAACATGTAAGAACAGCCATTTGGCTTTTTCCATTGTATTTGTTAATTTTTAATCTATTTGTATTTCCCATTGCATGGGGAGGGAATGTGATTTTTGATGGTAAAGAAGCCAATTCAGATATGTATTCTTTATTAATTCCTCAATTTTTTGATAATTCATTTATGACTGTTTTGGTTTTTTTGGGTGGCTTTTCTGCTGCCATATCCATGATTGTCGTTTCATCAATTACACTCTCAACAATGTTGAGCAATAATTTATTAATTCCTTATGGTTTTCTAGGTTCGTTTCAAAAAGATAACCAAGAACAAAACAGTGAACGTATTGTACGTATTCGTCGAATAGGAATTTTTGTTTTGATAATGCTCGCTTTTGTGTATTATCGCTTTTTTATCATGGATTTCTCGTTGGTTTCTGTTGGAATGATTTCTTTTGTTTTGATTAGCCAACTCGCACCGGCATTTTTTGGAGCAATATTTTGGAAAAGAGGTTCAAGAAATGGTGCTATTGCTGGAATAATTACCGGAATGTCGATTTGTTTTTATACCATCATGTTACCTTTTTTATTAAGTTCAATTAACCCTGAAAGTTTGTTTTTTAAAGAAGGTTTTTTTGGTTACTCCTTTTTGCAACCATTTGAATTATTTGGATTAGATTATCTGGATCCGATTCCGCATGCATTCTTTTGGAGTTTGCTATTTAATATCATTGTTTACATGGCAGTTTCTGTGAGTTTTAAAGGAAATTATCGTGAACGTAACTATGCTGAAATGTTTGTTGATGTTGACAAATACATCACTAATCATGAAAATGCTTTTGTTTGGAAAGGAACAGCATATGTTTTAGATATTCAAAAAGTTTTAAAGCGGTTTTTGGGTGAAGAACGAACAAACAGAGCACTTTCCCTCTTTAAAATGAAATACAATATTGCTCCTGATAATCTTATGGCAGATGCCCGCTTAATTAAGTTTGCCGAAAATTTATTGACAGGACATATTGGAACAGCCTCGGCTAAAATTTTGATTGAAGGTGTTACTAAAGAAGATAAAATCAGTTTACCGGAAGTATTACGTATTTTAGAGGAATCAAAAGAAAATATTATCATTAATAAAAAACTTACTGAAACATCTAATGAATTGAAAGTGCTTTCTGCTCAACTAAAAACAGCTAACGAAACACTAGTCATAAAAGATAAACAAAAGGATGAATTTTTGGATACTGTTACCCACGAATTACGAACGCCAATAACAGCCATCAGAGCAGCCAGTGAAATTTTACATGATGATGATGAGATTCCGGAAGAATTGAAAAAACAGTTTTTACAAAACATTATAACCGAATCCGATCGATTAAATCGCCTCATCGATAAGATTTTAGATTTAGAAAAATTTGAAACCGGTAAACAGAAAATATACCTAACAAAAGGAAATATTATTAAAACGATTGCTAATTCCTTATCTCCTTTAAAACAACTGATTGCCAATAAAAAAATTCACTTAGAATTTAATGAAAATCAATCGACTGAATTATTAAATTTTGATGAAGAAAGAATAGTTCAAGTAATTACCAATTTGGTTTCGAACGCCATTAAATTTTGTGATGAGCATAATGGTTTAATTCTAATTTCAGTTGAAAATAAAGAAGAAGAAGCCATCATAAATGTGTTCAACAACGGAAAAGGGGTTAACCCGGATGATTTAGAAACCATTTTTGATAAGTTTTATCAATCCAGTAATCAAAATATTAAAAAACCAATTGGAAGTGGATTAGGATTGGCTATTTGTAAACAAATTGTAGAAGCCCATAAAGGTAAGATTTGGGCAACTAATGTTGAAAAAGGAGTCACTTTCTCATTTACTATTCCAAAAATATAATTAAACCAACTGCCTATGAAAAAGATACTTTTAGTTGACGACGAACCCAACATCATCATGTCCTTGGAATATACTTTTAAGAAGAATAATTTTCAAGTATTCATTGCCCGTGATGGTCAGGAAGCCTTAGAAATTCTTAAAACAGAACAGCCTGATTTGATTATACTTGATATAATGATGCCTAATGTAGATGGGTATGCCACTATTGAAGCGGTAAGAAAAGATGAAAAACTATCAAATTGCAAAGTGATTTTTCTCTCCGCAAAAAATAAAGAAAGCGACATCGAAAAGGGGATGCGTTTAGGAGCAAATGCCTATATGACAAAACCTTTTTCCATAAAAAAATTAATCGAACAAGTGAATGAATTGTTACAGGAACATTCTTAGTTAACAGATAAACACAGATAACTCAACAACACAATAACCCAGCAAATTAAAAAAATGAACTATAAAGATTTTTATCAAAAAAGCCTTGAAAATCCGGAATTATTCTGGAAAGAACAAGCAGATCAAATAGAATGGTATGCCAAACCAACCAACATACTTTCGAAAGACAAAAATGATTATCCATTGTGGTATGCCGATGGTGAATTAAACATGTGTTATTTAGCCTTAGACAAACATATACAAGACGGTTTTGGTGACAACATTGCGATGATTTATGATTCACCGGTAACTCAAACCGTTAAAAAATATACGTATCAGGAAGTAAAAACAGAAGTGGCAAAACTTGCCGGTGGACTACTATCGCTGGGCTTGAAAAAAGGTGAAACAGCAGTAATTTATATGCCGATGATTCCACAAGCGGCTTTTGCCATGTTGGCTTGTGCTAGAATTGGTGTGACACATTCAGTTGTGTTTGGTGGATTTGCTCCACACGAATTAGCCATCAGAATTAATGATTGTAAACCCAGAGTCATCATTACGGCATCATCCGGAATTGAAGTCGACCGTTTAATTGCTTATAAACCATTAGTTGATGAAGCAATCGAATTAGCCGACCATAAGCCTAAAAAGGTAGTTGTATTAAACAGAAAATTAGGAGCAAGAGTTCCTTTTAAAAAGTATGATGTAGATTATGATGCGTTAGTTTATGGTTCAGAAGAAGTAGCTTGTGTTCCTGTAAATTCCACCCATCCGTTGTATGTTTTATACACTTCCGGAACAACCGGAAAACCAAAAGGTATTGTCAGAGATACTGGAGGTTATGCCACTGCTCTTAAATTTTCAATGCAATATATTTATGGAGTAAAGCCCGACGAAGTTTTTTGGGCTGCTTCCGATGTAGGTTGGGTAGTTGGACATAGTTATATAGTTTATGGACCATTAGTCAATCGAAATACAACTGTAATTTTCGAAGGGAAACCCATTAAAACACCGGATGCCTCAACATTTTGGCGTGTGATTTCAGAGCACAATGTGAGTGTAATGTTTACAGCTCCAACAGCAATTCGGGCTATAAAAAAGGAAGATCCAAATGGTGACTTTATTAAAGAATATGATTTATCCTGTTTAAGAACACAATTTTTAGCCGGTGAACGTTGTGACGTTGCAACGTTAGAATGGTATAACAAGCATATTCCGGTTCCTGCAATTGACCATTGGTGGCAAACAGAATCCGGTTGGCCAATGATTTCCAATATGATGGGCGTTGAATTCTTACCAATCAAACCAGGTTCTGCGGGTAAAGCGGTAACTGGTTACAACATTCAAATTTTAAACGACAATGGCTTAGAAGTCGGACCAAATGAAGAAGGATTTGTAGTTATAAAATTACCATTACCCCCTGGCACTATGCTTGATTTATGGAATGATTCACCTCGATTCAAAACGGGTTATTTAAAAACATTTCCCGGCTATTATTTTTCCGGAGATGGTGGTTTTAAAGATGCTGATGGGTATATCTTCATTACCGGTAGGGTTGATGATGTCATCAATGTAGCCGGACACCGTTTGTCAACCGCCGAAATGGAAGAAATTGTCGCCTCGCATCATTCCGTTGCTGAATGTGCTGTAATTGGAATAAATGACGAATTACGCGGTCAAATTCCCTTAGCGATGGTGGTTACCAAAACAGGAGAAACGATTGAACACTTTCAATTGGAATATGAAATTGTACACTTAATCAGAGATCAAATTGGTGCGGTTGCCTGCTTGCGAAATGTAATGGTTGTTGATCGATTACCCAAAACTCGTTCGGGGAAAATACTTCGGAAATTACTTCGTAGCATAGTGGATAAAGAAAATTATCAAATCCCATCAACTATTGATGATGAAGCAATTATAGGAGAAATTGAAGAAGTTATCGAAAAATATCATGAAAGCAAAGCAAAGTAATAGCTATAGTATTTTAGCAATTATACACAACATTTAAAACGAATATTTCTTATTTTTACAATTCTAAAAAGACAAAAACAATGAGTTATTATAAAATACACGACTTAGAAAACTATTTTAAAATGTATAAAAAATCGGTTCGTGAACCCAGAAAATTTTGGGACCGCATTGCCGATGAAAACTTCACTTGGTATCAGAAATGGGACAAAGTATTTGAATTTGATATGCAGGAAGCCAAATTCAAATGGTTTTTGGATGCTAAAGTCAATATTACTAAAAATTGTATTGACCGTCACTTAGCTAAAAGAGGCGAAAAAGCAGCCATTATCTTTGAACCAAACGACCCGAAAGAAGAAGCACAAACAATAACTTATAATGAATTGTATGCCCGAGTTTCAAAAATGGCAAATGTGTTACGCGAACAGGGAATCAAAAAAGGTGATCGCGTTTGTATTTATTTACCAATGATTCCAGAATTAGCAGTTTCAGTATTAGCATGTGCCAGAATTGGAGCCATTCATTCGGTAGTATTTGCCGGATTTTCAGCCTCGGCGGTTGGTACTCGAATTAATGACAGCGAATGTAAAATGGTTATTACCTCCGATGGTGGTTTCAGGGGAAATAAAACCATTGATTTAAAAGGAATTATCGACGAAGCTTTAGAGAAATGTCCATCTGTTGAAAAAGTATTGGTTGTTAAACGTACCAATGAGAAGGTAATCATGAAAGAAGGTCGTGATTTATGGTTGCAACCTTTATTAGATGAAGCCATAGCTAATAATGTGGCTGAAATTATGGATGCAGAAGATCCCTTATTTATATTGTATACTTCTGGTTCTACAGGAAAACCTAAAGGAATGTTGCATACTACAGCAGGATACATGGTTTATACAGCATACACGTTTAAAAATGTATTCAATTACGAAGAAAATGATATTTATTGGTGTACCGCCGATATCGGTTGGATTACAGGACATTCCTATATTTTATACGGTCCGCTTTTAAACGGAGCCACAACGGTCATCTTTGAAGGAGTTCCATCATATCCTGATTTCAGTCGGTTTTGGGAAGTAATTGAAAAACATAAAATTACACAATTTTATACCGCACCCACTGCGATTCGTGCCTTAGCCAAAGAAAACTTAGATTATGTCCAACGTTTTCCATTAAGTTCATTGAAAGTGATTGGTTCAGTTGGTGAGCCAATAAACGAAGAAGCTTGGCATTGGTACAATGACCACGTAGGAGGAAAGCGTTGTCCATTGGTAGATACTTGGTGGCAAACCGAAACGGGTGGAATCATGATTTCTCCACTACCATTTGTCACACCAACAAAACCAACTTACGCATCGTTGCCTTTACCGGGAATTCAACCCGTTTTAATGGATGAATTACGCAATGAAATTGAAGGGAATCAAGTTACGGGAAGTTTGTGCATCAAATTTCCATGGCCGGCAATGGCCAGAACGATTTGGGGGGACCATCAACGATTTAAAGAAACTTATTTTACAGCTTTCCCGGGTAAATATTTCACCGGTGACGGAGCTCTAAGGGATGAAGTAGGTTATTACCGAATTACGGGTAGGGTAGATGATGTTATCATTGTTTCGGGTCATAATTTAGGAACAGCACCTATTGAAGATGCTATCAATGAGCATCCTGCAGTGGCAGAAAGTGCTATTGTTGGTTTCCCACATGATATTAAAGGAAATGCTTTATATGGATTTGTGATTTTAAAAGAAACCGGAGCAACTCGTGATAAAGAAAACTTAAGAAAAGAAATTAATCAACAGATTTCTGATCAAATTGGACCCATTGCGAAATTGGATAAAATACAGTTTGTAAGTGGTTTACCTAAAACACGTTCCGGAAAAATCATGCGACGAATTTTACGTAAAATTGCGGAAGGTGACTTTACCAATTTTGGAGATATCTCTACTTTATTAAATCCTGAAATTGTAGAGGAGATTAAAGAAGGGAAGTTGTAAATAAATACAATTTTATAAAAATTAAACCGCTTATAATCAAGCGGTTTTTTTATTTACAAAAGTATAGAGATTAAAACTATTTATTAACTAGATCTTATTAAATAAAAAATACAAACACTAGGAAATACTATTTCTGTCTAAGTTTACAAGAGATGGATTTTAAAAAAAACAGAATACCATTCGTTTAACAAAATTAACTTGGTTAAAATTATTTAAATAAAAAATAATAACTTAATATGATTTTTTACTAATTTTAAAAAATTTTCATTTACTTTTTAATTTTAACTTAAAACCATCTATTCGTCATGATTTTAAAAAAGAAGCTTTTAGTAACTTTATTATTATTAATTATCACTCCATTTTTTGCACAAACAAAAGAAGCAAAAAAAACAGACAAAATAATAAAAAGAGATTATCAGATTATTGATTGTACCATCAGCAAAATATCTGAAACAACCGTTGAATATTCATTACCCAACGAAACATTAGTGATTTCTCTTGATTTATCTCAAGTTGCAAAAATTGATTTTGCAAGTGGTCGTTCTCAATCATTTGACACGAGTAGTACAAACACAACAAATGTACCGGTAAATCCACAATCAAATCAAACTAAAATCAAAGTCAATACTATTGCAGTTTTACCTGTTCCTTATGTGAATTCGGAAAATATGGAAAGTTCAGAAGAGATGGCAAAATTTGCACAGAATGATATTTATTCAAAGCTTATTGATAAATCATCAAACATTTTTCCTTTGACTGTTCAGGATTTAAGAGACACAAACAGTTTGCTCCACAAAGCTGGTATTAATTATAAAAACATTGATGAAACACCTATTTCAGATTTACATGAGATTTTAGGAGTTGATAATATTATCGCGGCGAAGGTTACTTATACATTAACACAAAATCAAACATCAACAGGCTACACTTCAGGTAATGCAAAGGTAAATGACAGTAAAACCAAAGTAAAAACTCAAGAAGTTAGTACAAATAGTACTCAAACACAATTGGTTTATAATTATCATGTTTATTTTGATATGTATAAAAATAATACTAAAATTTACACCCAATCCAGAAAACCAATTTTAAATGTAAAAGATAGTTGGATGGATTCAATTGCCTATTTGTTAAAACGAAGTCCTATTTATGTAAAATAGACATTTAATTATTACAAGTATAACTCCTGGTTATAAAGTTTGAAAAAGTATAATTATAAAATAAGACAGAAAACCTCTTATAGGAACTTAAATAAATTGTAAAACAGAGTCTTCTCATTAAATCTGTTCTAATTCTAATATAGTAT